>JBDNBB010000051.1:0-31375 GCA_039768135.1 Polaribacter sp. | reverse complement strand
TCTCTTGCTTTTTTGTTTTAATTTCATTTTAAGTTTAAAATTTAACATATGATTATTTTATTTGATTGAATTCATGTAAAATGAAATTATTAGGAATTCAACTTACCAATAACAATTTTACAAATGTTTAACAATTTCGGTATCCTGTACTGTACTGATAACTTTGTTATTTTACCTATTAAGTGATTTAAATTATCTTAATTTTTAAGAATATTTTCAAAGAGACAAGAAAAAAACTAAATAATTTTTTTTTAATCTAAATTTTGAAAATTAAAGTAATTTTTCGCATTATTATAACAAATATCTTGTATCATTTTTCCAATAAATTCAATATCATTGGGCACCAATCCTTTTTGAATATCTTTTGCTATTATATTACATAGAATACGCCTAAAGTATTCATGTCTTGGAAATGACAAAAAACTACGACTATCAGTTAACATTCCAACAAAACGACTTAGCAGCCCCATATTAGAAAGTGTATTAAGTTGCTTTTCCATACCCTCTTTCTGATCTAAAAACCACCAACCAGAGCCCCATTGCATTTTACCAGGAACTCCAGCTTCACTAAAATTACCCATCATTGTTGCAAAAACTTCATTTTCAGATGGATTTAAATTATAAGTAATTGTTTTTGCTAAACAGTTTTGAATGTTTAATTTGTTGAATAAATTAGACATATTTTTTGCATAACTAAAATCTCCAATAGAATCTACTCCAGCATCTAAACCTATTTGATCTAGAAGTTTAGTATTATTATTTCTTAGTGCTCCTAAATGAAATTGTTGTACCCAATTTTTATTGTGGTACATTTTACATAAATTAAATAAAATGCAGGAAGCATATATTTTCACTTCATCTTCTGAGATAAAATTTCCTTTTAAACCATTTTTAAAAATAGTATTTGCTTCTTCTTCTGTAAAATCATAAGCATATAATTGATCTACTCCATAATCTGAAAGTTTGCAACCTAAATCATTAAAATACTCTATTCTATTGCTAATAGCCTTTAATAAATCTGATAAATTAGTTATTGGAAAACCAACAATTGAAGATAATTTATTTATATAATTCGAAAAATTCTCTTTTCCAATTAGCAATAAAGTATCTGGTCTAAATGTTGGTAATACTTTTGTGAAAAATCCTTTTTCTGCAATTATTTTATGATATTCTAAACTATCTGCAGGATCATCTGTAGTACAAATAACCTCAACTTTCATATCTTCTAATAATTGGGCAGGTGTTTTTTGCTCTAAAATAGAATTTGCTTTTTCATAAATCGTCTCTGCAGTTGATGGCTGTAGAAGTTCATCAATATTAAAATAGCGTTTTAATTCTAAATGTGTCCAATGAAACAAAGGATTTCTTAACGTGTACGGAACAGTTTCTGCCCATTTTAAAAATTTTTCTTTTTTAGAAGTTATATCACTAGTAATATAAATTTCTTCAATACCATTGGCTCTCATTCCTCGCCATTTGTAATGATCTCCATTTAACCAAGCATCAGTAATATTTTTTATTGGTTTATCATCTGCAATCAATTGTGGTGATAAATGATTATGATAATCAATAATAGGTAAATCTTTTGCATATTTATTATAAAGCATTTCTGCAATATCTGATTGCAATAAAAAAGCATCAGTAATAAAATGAGTTGTATTCATAAAAAGTTATTTGAGATTCATCTTATTATTTATAAAGTATAAATTTTAAAATTGATTTTACAGCAAATCAAATTGTCTTGGTAACCAAAGTGTTAATTCTGGAAAATATGTAATTAAAAGTAATACTGCAATCATTACCAAAAACAAAGGTAACAAAGGCCTTATGACCTGCTGTATTTTTAAATCGGCAACACTACAACCAACAAAGAGTACAGAGCCTACAGGTGGTGTACAAAGTCCAATACATAAGTTCATAATCATTATGATTCCAAAGTGAATAGGATTCATACCTAATTCTGTAACAATTGGTAAGAATATTGGTGTAAAAATTAAAACTGCGGGAGTCATATCCATAAATACACCAACAAATAATAAAATTAAATTAATGATGATTAAAATTACGATTGGATTATCGCTAATTGCCAATAAGGTATTGCTAATTTCTTGTGGAATATTCTCATAACTCATCACCCAAGACATTGCAATAGAAGTAGAAACCAATAACAATACAATTGCTGAGGTTTTAACCGTTTCCAATAAAATTGGAGAAATATCTTTAATTGTAATTTCTTTGTATACAAAACCTAAAACAAAGGTGTAAATTACAGCAATTGCTGATGCTTCTGTGGCTGTAAAAATTCCAGCTACAATTCCACCAATAACAACAACCAATAACATTAAACTTGGAAAAGCATCAATAAACCTTTTAAAGAAAACCTTAAAACCAACCATTTTATCTGTCGGATATTTTTTTATGATTGAATACACTAATGCAACAGTCATTAAAGCCAAACCAATTAACAAACCTGGCACATAACCAGCAATAAATAATGCTGCAATAGAGACACCACCACTTGCTAAAGAATACACAATCAACACGTTACTTGGCGGAATAATTAAACCAGTTGTTGCACTCGTAATATTTACTGCAGCACTAAAAGATTTATCATAACCATCTTTTTCCATCATAGGATTCATAAAACCTCCAATTGCAGAGGCTGCTGCTACTGCAGAACCAGAAATAGCTCCAAATAACATACATGAAATAATATTTACAAATGCCAAACCTCCAGGAAGTGGTCCAACTATGGCTTTGGCAAAATTTATGAGTCGGACTGCAATTCCACCTCTATTCATAATTTGTCCTGCAAGGATAAAAAACGGTATAGCAGACAAAGTAAAACTATCTAATGAGGTTGCCATTCTTTGGGCCAAAGTTGTTACGGATGGCAAAAAAGGCATTGCGCTTAATAATGTAAATAGTGCTGCTAAACCAATAGCAAATGCAATGGGAACTCTTAAAGATAAGAAAATTAAAAAGCTAACTACTAAAATAAAAACTTCTACTAAATTCATAAATTATGATTTATTTAATTTTCTTAGATTTAAAAGTGTATCAATACTATAATAGCAAATTAAAATTCCTGAAATAGGGACTACCATATAAATAAATCCTAATGGAATTTCTAAAGTTGCTGATGTTTGACCAAATTGAAAACTCAATTGAACTAACCTAAATCCGCCAATTATCATTACTGTAAATGCAAAAAAAGCAACAGAAATAAATACAATTCCGTTAAATAATCCTTGTCTTTTTTTTACAACATCTTCAGGAATTAGGTCAATAGCTAAATGCAGATTTTTACCAGCTGCATAAGCTGCCCCTAACAAACCAACCCAAATTAATGAGAAACTTGAAATTTCATCTGTAATAGTACTTGGATTTCTTAAAATAAATCTGGAAAACACTTGCCAAACTACACTAACTAGCATAATTACAAGAATTAAAAGCACTAATTTTTCTAAAACATTATCTATTTTTGCTCTCATTATTGTTGCTTTTTTATAGAAGTTATTAATGTTTTCATCTCTTCATTTCCATCAAATAGTTGTAAAATCCCTTTGGTTTGTTCTTCAAAAGGTTTTTTCTCAGGATAAACTACTTGTACCCCAGCTTTTTTAACAGCCGCAATTGATTCTTTTTCTGAAGCTGCCCATAGTTTTCTTTGCGCTTCTGTACTCACTTTTACTGCTGCTTTTACCCATCCTTTTTGTTCGACAGTTAAACGACTCCAGGTATCTGTACCAATTAACAAAACATCTGGAACAGCTGTATGCTCATCCAAAGAATAAAATTTACAAACTTCATAATGTTTTGAAGTGAAAAAACTTGGCGGATTATTTTCTGCACCATCTACAACTCCCTGTTGCAATGCAGTATATAATTCTCCCCAAGAAATTGGTGTTGGCGAACCTCCTAAATCATTCACCATAGCCACGGCCATATTGCTTTTTTGTACTCTAATTTTTTTTCCTACTAAATCTGCTGGCGAATTTGCAGGTGCTTCTTTCATATAAAAGCTTCTACTTCCAGCATCGTAAAAAGTTAAACCTCGTAATCTAAATTTTTCTCCTTTTAACAATAAACTTTCTCCAATTTCGCTATCAAAAACACTAAATGTATGCGCTTTATCTCTAAACATATAAGGCACACTAAATACTTTGTACTCTGGTATAAAATTTTCTAAAACTGCTGCTGATACTTTGGTAATATCTAAACTACCAATTTGCAACAACTCTAAACACTCTCTTTCTCCTCCTAATTGACCACTTGGATAAATGTTTAATTTTAATTTTCCTTGTGACTGCTTTTCTATTTCCTGACCTAAAATCACCATAGCTTTATGCACTGGATGCTGAGTATCTAAAGAATGACCTAATCGTAAAGTCGTAATTGATGTTTCTGATTGACAACCCAAAACAAATACTGAAATGGTTAGCACAAATAGATATTGAAAAAAGTGAGGTGTCTTCATTTTTATAGGTTAATTTGGTTTTTAGTCACAATTAAAGGACTATTTATTTTTTTAGAAAAATCTGTCAAGTAATTTTCCCATTCTTGTTGATTATTGAATTGTTTACTCTTTACCCATCCAAAACCGCTGTAAAAAACAACTTTATGATCTAAAATATTTAAGTGTAAAAAATGATTGCTTTCATCCTTTCTTGATGTTACATATTTCTCTGAACCAGAAAAATATGGTTTTGTAGTTACAATTCCTGTTCCTACTTCAGAATCATCTAAAGTTTCCCAATGACTCACCCAAAAGTTAGCATCATCTTCATTTGTAACTCCTTTTTTCTCGTGTAAAGTAATTCCTGAGGATATGGTTTCTGTGCCATTTATATCAATTTCAAAACGGGTTAAATTCTGACCATAATCTAAAGAAACGTGCTTGGTTTCATCTATTTGTTTTCCATTAGCATCCCAAGTTGTATAGGTTAATATAAAACTTGTTCTAATTGGGCCTGTTGTAATCGTTTTATAAGAAGTATAGTTTTTAGAAAAATAATACGAAGTATCTACTTTTACAGCAGTACCTCCAATTCCACGACTCACACCAACATGGAAATTATCTAAACCCTCACCATAATCCTTATGATAGGCTCCTTTTTTAACATCGTTCCTTTTGTACCAAGTATTTATAATTGGGTATTCTACACGTTTTAACCAAGCGTCTATTCCACTTGATAATGTTCCTCCTTTTATACCATCTTCTACCATTTTTTGAGCTACTGGCCCAAAAGTTCTAAAGGCAACTCTATTGTTTTCCCAAGTATAATCATCCGTTCTTTCTGGCACAAAACGCGAATAACAATAATCTGTTATTGAGTCTTTCTTTTCACCAGAAATTGACAAAGTATATGTTTTCGTATCGTTTGCTTTTATGTATGGTTGAAATAAAATCACATCATTTTTACCATCTAAATCTGTATCGACTATTTGTGAAGTAACAACTTTATTTTCAGCATCTAAAACTACTAAACCAAAAGTTTCCTCTAAAGATACACTAGAAATATCAAGCTCTACTGTTTCAAATTCTCTATCAATAGATAAGTTGTTTTTTATTGTGACTGTAGAAACAATTTCTGCTTTTTTATCACAATTAATAAAAAGAGAAACGGTTAGAAAAAAGAAAACTATTTTTTTCATTATAAATGCTTTTTTATAAAACATCCTACACTATTTAAAATAGGATAGGATGTTATTATTAATTTATTCTTCGTTTGAAGGTTTCCCGATTGTTGCTAAAATTCCTCCATCAACATATAAAATATGTCCGTTTACAAAATCACTTGCTTTAGAGGACAAAAACACTGCTGCTCCTGCTAAATCATTAGGGTCACCCCATTTTTTTGCTGGAGTTCTATTCACAATAAAATCGTTAAATGGATGTCCATCTACGCGAATTGGAGCAGTTTGCGAAGTTGCAAAATATCCTGGTCCAATACCATTAACTTGCACACCAAAACGTGCCCATTCTGTAGCCATATTTTTGGTTAGCATTACCAAACCACCTTTTGCTGCAGCATAAGCTCCTACAGTATTTCTACCCAATTCGCTCATCATAGAACAAATATTAATAATTTTACCAGCTCCACGTTCCATCATCCCTTTAATAACATGTTTAGAAACGATAAAAGGACTTACTAAATCTATATCAATCACTTTTTTAAAGTCTGCTACCTCCATTTCTGCAAGTGGCGTTCTTTTTATGATTCCTGCGTTATTTACAAGAATATCAATATTACCAACTTCAGCCTCAATTTTAGAAATTGCAGCAATAACTTGAGTTTCGTCAGCAACATCAAATTTGTAGCCAAAAGCGTTAATTCCTTCTGCTTTATACAAAGCCACTGCATTATTTATTTTTTCTTGTGATGAATTACCATTTACAACAATGGTTGCACCTGCTTTTCCTAATCCCATAGCCATAGACATTCCTAAACCATGGGTAGAACCTGTTACTAAAGCTACTTTTCCTGAAATATCAAATAGTGTTTGAGACATATTATTATCTTAAATCTGTAATTTTTGCAACATCCATATCATTGTAATCTAGGTTTTCTCCAGCCATACCCCAAATAAATGTATAGTTAGATGTACCAGAACCTGAATGAATAGACCAAGGTGGAGAAATTACAGCTTCGTGATTTTGCATCCAAATATGTCGTGTTTCTTGTGGTTCTCCCATAAAATGACAAACTGCTTGCTCATCCATAATGTCCATATAATAATATATTTCCATTCTTCTATCGTGAACGTGAGCAGGCATAGTATTCCAAACAGAACCTATTTTTAATTCTGTCATTCCCATTTGTAATTGGCAAGTAGTTACAATGCCGCCAATAATCATTTGATTTACTGTTCTGTGATTTGCAGTTTCTAAACTACCTAACTCAATTTTATTAGCTTCTGATTTGGTAACTTGTTTTGTTGGATGAGCTGAATGTGCAGGTGCAGAATTCATGTAAAATTTTGCTGGATTGTTAGCATCATCACTTTTAAAAACAACTTCTTTTACACCTTTACCAAGATATAAAGCGTCTTTATGCAACATTTTAAATTTTTTACCATCAGCAATAATAGTTCCTGTTCCTCCAGCATTAATAACTCCAACTTCTCTTCTTTCTAAAAAGTAATCAGATTTTAAAGGGTCAATCGTTTCTAGAGTTAAAGCCTCTGAAGTTGGAACTGCTCCACCAGCCATATATCTATCATAATGAGTGTAAACCCACTTTATACTTCCTGGTTGCATTAAATCTGGAACTAAAAATTCATCTCTTAATTCTTGTGTATCATATTTTTTTACTGCTTGCGGGCTAGAAGCATATCTTGTTTCAAAAGTAGTTGCCATTTTTATTTTTTTGTGTTTGTTTATATTTATAAAGAACGTCTGATTCCTAACTCTAATCCACGTAATTCTGCTAAACCACGTAAACGCCCAATACCTGAATAACCAGGATTGGTTTTTTTCTTTAAATCATCTAACATTTTATGTCCATGATCAGGTCTAAAAGGCATGCGTATGTCTTGTCTTCCAACTGCAATTCTTTTTTGTTGCTCTAAAATTAAGGCTTTTAGTACTGCATACATATCTACATCTCCTTCTAAATGATCTGCTTCATGGAAGTTTCCATCTTCATCACGTTTTGTAGCTCTTAAATGAATAAAGTGAATTCTATCCCCTAAACGCTCTACTATTCCTGTTAGATCATTATCAGCTCTTACACCAAAAGATCCTGTACAGAATGTTAATCCATTATTTGGAGATTGTACTGCATTGTAAATATCTTCAACATCTTGTTCTGTGGATACTACTCTTGGTAAACCTAAGATTGGAAATGGCGGGTCATCTGGATGAATACACATTAATACACCAGCTTTTTCTGCAGCTGGAATAATTTCTGATAAAAACGAAAACAGGTTTGCTTTTAATTCTTTAGGTCCAATATTTTTATACGTTGCTAATATTTGATTGAATTCCTTTAAAGTATATCCTTCCTCTGCTCCTGGCAAACCAGCAATAATATTTCGTACTAACTTAGTTTGCTCCTCTTCGGATGCGTTCTGTATATATTCAGAAGCTTTTTGCTTTTGAGCATCTGAATACTCATTTTCTGCTCCTGGTCTTTTTAACAAATACAACTCAAAAGCAGCAAAAGCAGCAGCTTCAAAACGCAATGCTGTAGATTGATCAGAAACTTCATAATCTAAATTGGTGCGTGTCCAATCTAACACTGGCATAAAATTATAACATACAATGTCAATTCCACATTTTCCTAAATTTAGTAATGTTTCCTTGTATCTTTCAATGTAAAGTTTGTAATCTCCCGATTTGGTTTTAATATTTTCATGGATTGGCACAGATTCTACTACGGACCATGTTAAACCTACGTTTTCTATAAGTTCTTTTCTTTTCGTAATTTCTTCAATTGTCCAAACTTCTCCATTTGGTATATGATGTAATGCAGAAACAATCCCTGTTGCTCCTGACTGTTTGATATCTGATAAAGAAACTGGATCATTTGGTCCATACCAACGCCAAGTTTGTTCTAAATTTTGAGTCATTGTTCTAATTGTTTTTAATATTTAGCTTTCGCTGCATTAATAAAAAATCAGTTTTAAAAGATTATAAAAATATATAATTGAGAAAAAGCTTTATTATACACCACTATATGCTGAAAAACCACCATCAATAGGAATTACAATTCCTGTTACAAAAGCAGACGCATCATCACATAAAAATTTGGTAGCACTAATTAAATCATCTGGAGTCCCATAACGTCCCATTGGTGTTTGATCTATAATTTGCTGCCCTCTTTGCGTTAAACTTCCATCCTCATTAGTTAATAATGCACGGTTTTGATCTGTTAAGAAAAACCCTGGAGCTAAAGCATTTACACGAATACCTACTTTAGAAAAATGCACTGATAACCATTGTGTAAAATTAGATATAGCTGCTTTTGCACCACTATATGCAGGTATTTTGGTTAATGGTGTATAGGCATTCATTGAAGAGATGTTTAAAATAGAACAACCTTCTCTACCAACCATGTCTTTAGTAAAAACCTGAGTAGGTATTAAAGAACCTAAGAAGTTTAAGTTAAAAGTAAATTCAATTCCTTTTGGATCTAAATCAAAAAAAGTTTTAAATCCTTCTGCTGTATTTTTTAAATCTTCAATTGCAAAAAATGGATTAGAAGTGGTACCTAAAGGATGATTACCTCCTGCTCCATTTACTAGAATATCTACATTACCAAAAGCATCATTAACAATTTCTTTTGCTTTTTCTAAAGAATCTTTTTCTAGAACATTTGCAGCAACTCCAATTGCTTCTCCTCCTGCATCTTTAATTTCTTTTGCTATTTTATTTGCAGACTCTTCTCTTAAATCTAATACAGCTATTTTATGACCTTGCTTTCCAAGTTCGATTGCCATTGTACTACATAACACTCCTCCTGCACCAGTTATTACTATTATTTTACTCATAAAAACTTAAAATATATATTACAATTTATTAATAAATAAAATTAATATTTTAAAATAAACTTCATGTCCTGTACTATCTTGGTAAGCGTATTTATTAAACACAAAATTACCTTGCTGACTGTTCTTAAAAAAAATAATTCTCAAAAATGAAAAAATTAATATTTATAAAATCTAAGTCATCATTTCAACAAATAAAATCTTTAAAGAATATTTGGAATAATTTTACATTAATATAAAATTAAATATGTAGTTATTTACTCAAGAGAAAGCAAACTTATATCAAATAAACAAATGGCTTTCTAAATTGGTTTAATAAAATACTAAGAGACAAAATTAATTTTAGAAACGCTAACATATCCTTTACAATTTTGCATTAAAATAAAGTAAAAGATTTCTAAACAATAATTTAATAAAAATTAAACAAGAAAATTGAAAATATATTTAGATCAATTCAAAACATCAATAAATCACAAACTTTAGGAGATTACGAGACAAAATATTTAAGTTAGAAATTGGTGTTTTCTTCAAAAATAGTACTAGCTTAAGTAAGCAGAAAGTACAGAACTAATGATATGAATTAGATTTTCAACTGATTAATTCATTTACAAAACATAATAATCATAAAAAATAAGGATTAAAAAAAACCGATCTTTCTATAATAGTAGATAACTCATTTGAAATATCGAAAGATCTAATATTATTTTTCTGAATGAACCTTTTTTAATTCTTTAAAAGCATCTCTTTTGTTGCTATAGTTCTAAATCCCATGTGGTCAGACCCTGAATCTACAGCAAATCCCATTTTAGCTGAGATTCTAAAACTTGCACAATAAGAGACATGACACAAGAAAGAACCTCCTTTCATAACATATTCTTTTTCGTAAGGGTTACTTGGACTGTATGATGTTTTAGCTCCTTTTGGATTTAAGATTGTTTTAGAAATATCTATATGTTTGTAATAATTCACATTAAATAAATCACTTGTGATTTCCCATACATTACCTGTCATATCATATAAACCGATACTATTTGGAGGGTAAGACATAACAGGTGCAATAAGTTCATAACCATCTTTTGATTCATTTTTAGTGGGAAATTGGCCTTGCCAAGTATTGGCTTTAAAATTTAATTCTTCTGAATTATTACCCCATGTATAAATAGTATTATTATTAGTTCCTAGGGCAGCAGACTCCCATTCAGCTTCAGTAGGTAATCGTCTGTTTGCCCATTTACAATAAGCTAGTGCATCTTCTAGAGCAATATGAACTACAGGATAATTTTCTTTACCAAGAAGCGAAGATTCTGGACCTTCAGGATGTTTCCAATTTGCTCCAACCTTCCATGTCCACCATTGGTTATAGTTATTCATGTTGACTACAACGTCAATATTCTTATTGAATATTAAACTACCTGGTTGCAAAATGGAATCATGTGGTTTTGATGTATTTAATGGTAGTTGCTTTTTTATTTCATCCCAATCTATTTTTCTCTCTGCAACAGTAATATAATTTGTTGATTTAATAAATTGTTCAAATTGTTTATTAGTTACCTCAGTTATATCTATATAAAATCCGTCTACAGTTACTTTATGCGCAGGTTTTTCTCTGGGCATGGCATATTTATCAGCATTTTTTGCACCAAGTAAAAAAGTTTTTTTTGAAACCCAAACCATACCCTCTGGAGTATCAATGACAGAATCTTTATTACAACTTAGAGAAAGAAAAAATAAAAGAACTAAAAATTTTTTCATAAAGTTTTTTTTATATAATAATTTAAAAACAAAACTACTAATTAGAAAATAAAATAAGTTTAAAACTTAATAAAATAATTAAAATAGAATTCGTGAAAGATTAAATTTATATTAAAAATTAAATAGAAATAGTTCTGAAGTTTTCTTAATTTTATCAAATAAAAATTAGTAAAATTCTTAAGAATTAGAGTCATGTATCCAATAAATATTTAAAAAAATGAAATTTTATAGGATTACAAATTTTATACCCAAATAGAAATACGAAACCCCTTGTAGTACAAAAATAGTTGAGATTGCAAGAAATTAATCCTAAATACGATATCGATCATAAAACCATTTCATTAGCAGTAAAACTGACTGATTTTTATAATGTACACCAAATAAAAAACCTTTTAAGAAAATTCTTAAAAGGTTTATGTCTAATTTTTAATAGAAGCTATTATTTCATCATTTGTAAATTGCTCAATTCTTGATTTGTTAAAGCTCTCCATCTACCTCTTGGTAAATTTTTCTTAGTCAACTCAGCAAAAATAACTCTATCTAATTTATTTACTTTGTAACCAACATGCTCAAAAATCTTTCTAACAATTCTGTTTCTACCAGAATGAATTTCGATTCCAATTTCTGTTTTAGGCTGACCATCAACATAAGAAACAGCATCAATAAACACCTTTCTACCTTCAATAATTACCTCACCTCTTAATTTTTCTAAATCTTTTAAATCTAGTTTTTTGTCTAAAGATGCATGATATAATTTACGCACATTATGCTTTGGATGTGTCAACTTTTTAGCCAAATCTCCATCATTGGTAAACAATAATAAACCTGTTGTATTTCTATCTAAACGTCCTACGGGATAAATTCTCTCTTTTGATGCGTTTGCAACAAGGTCCATAACCGTTTTTCTTCCACGATCATCATCCATTGTTGTTATGTAATTCTTTGGTTTATTTAGTAAAATATACCTTTTCTGTTCTGGTGTAATAGACGTACCATCAAACTGTACAACATCGTCTGGCTGAACTTTATAGCCCATTTCTGTAACCAGTTTTCCATTCACTTTTACACTTCCATGCTCAATATAAGTATCTGCTTCTCTTCTAGAACAAACTCCAGAATTGGCAATATACTTGTTTAAACGAATTCCTGTTGATGTATTAGTTTGTCCTGGTTTTGACGATTTATTAGCGTCTTTTTTTGAAGTTCTCTTGTTAGAGGGTTTTCTACTTAGAGGCTTACTATTGTTGCTTTCAAGTCGTCTTCTCGACGAGTTTTTATTTGAGTTCATTTTATAAATTTTGGCAAAGGTACTTAAATTAGGTTTCTAATGTAGGCTATCTATTACTTTTTCTAAAAGTAATGAAGTATCTATAAAAACTAAACAAAAAACACCTATTAAAAGCAATATTTTCAGGGTATTATGTAATAATCTATACTGATTCTTCTTGTTTGATATCCATAGAAAAACACCAACAGCGATTAGCGTAATTAAAGCTAAATAAAAATAATATTTCATATAACTCAACTCTGGAAACTTAAATAATATTGCAATTGGAAAAATGGTAGAAATGAGCAATACAATAGACAATTCTTTTGTTTTTCTTTCTCCGTAAGCTACAGAAAAAGTATTGTAATTATTAGCCAAAGCGCCTTTCATATTTTCTAAATCTTTGATTAATTCTCTAACCATAATTACAAAAAACAAGAAAATAGCATGCACAAATATTATTTCTGAGAAATTTTTATAGTATACAAAAATCACAAAAAAAGGGAGAATGGTTAATACAGTTGCAGAAATTAACCCCGTTAATGGATACTTCTTTAACTTGTGTGAATAGAACCAAATTCCGAAAATATATACAGAAAAGAAAAGTGCTGCTTTCCAACTAACAAAACATGAGAATATAAACCCGATAAAATTTAATATAAAATATAAGCTAAGTTTGGTTTCTTGCTTCACATAATTATCTATCCCCGTTTTAACTGGTCTATTAATTCTATCTACTTTTACATCATAAAAATTATTAATAATATAACCAGCAGCAACAACACAGACAGTTGCAATAACTGTGAATAATAAATGTAAATCAAAAACTACAACTCTAATAGAATGTTTAGGAGAGAAAATAAATATAGCTGCTAAATACTGAGCAGCTATTAAGACTAAAATATTGTAACCTCTTACAACAGATAGTAAACTAAAAATTTTTTTTAAGAAAGTCTTCATTTTAGAAGAACTCATAAGAAATGGTTTAGAATCTATAAACTAATTCTAATTTATAGTCTTTTAGACTTTCTTGAGCCTTTTGATAATCTTCAGTGAAACCTAAGATGTAACCTCCACCTCCAGAGCCACAAAGTTTCAAATAATAGTCATTTGTACTAATACCTTGAGCCCAAATTTTATGAAAAGCATCAGGAATCATTGGCTTAAAGTTCTTTAATACAACTTTAGATAACTTTTTCACATTACCAAATAAAGATGATACATTACCAGATAAAAAATCTTCTATACAAGCATCTGTATGAGTTGCAAACTCTTCGCTTATCATTTTTCTAAACCCTTCGTTTTTCATTTTATTCATAAAAATGTTAACCATAGGTTCTGTTTCACCAATTTGCTCAGAATCTAATAAGAACACAGCTCCTTTACCTTCTTTCTGAGAAGGAATACCTGCAGGCTCAATATTTTCTTTAGAATTGATTAAAATAGGTAAACTTAAATACGAATTTAGAGGATCTAAACCTGAACTTTTACCATGAAAGAAAGACTCCATTAAAGAAAAAATCTCTTTTAACTTTAATAACTTTTCTCTTGTTAAATTTTCTAAAACTGTAATTTTACCTGTAGCATACTTATCATAGATTGATGCCACCAAAGCTCCTGAGCTTCCTACTCCATAACCTTGAGGTATAGAAGAATCAAAGTACATTCCACTATTAACATCATTTTTAAAAGCCTCTAAGTTAAAAGTAACTTTATCAGAATTTAATTGCGATAAATGGTTGTAAAAGCGTAACAAATTTGCATTAGAATCTTTAGCTGCACCTTCTAAATTTGTAGAAGACTTTAAGGCACCTCTATATGCATTAAATGGAATGGCCAGACCTTTGGAATCTTTTATAATTCCATATTCTCCAAACAGAAGTATTTTAGCATAAAATAACGGACCTTTCATTTTTCTTTTACAATTGTTTCACAAAAATACGATTATTTATTCTAATAGGATTTATAAGTTTTTGTAAAAAGTTTTCCAAACTCCCACCTTTTCATCATTCTTATACTTCCCTTTTTGTATAATTTTTCCGTTTTTATCATAAGTTTTCCAAACACCTTCCCTTAAACCATCTTCATAAAAACCAATGCTTTTTAACTCACCTGTATTGTAATACATTAAAAATTTACCATCTGGATTACCTTTAATATAATTAGCTTCTTGCGCTTTTTTACCTGAAATGTAGTAATCTATAATCCATTCTTTTTTAGACTTATTATCAGAAATAGTTCTGTAATAGACTGCTTTTTCTTTGGTTACTACATTCCAATTTGAATCAAAATACACTTTAGATTGTGCTTGGGTTGAGAACGAAAAAAAGGTTAAAAAAAATAAAGGTAATAGTAATTTTAGATTCATAAAAGGCTTATTAACAGCAGTTTTACTACAATTTTGCAGCTCCTAAACCTACTGTATCACAAATATAATGATTTTTCTGACAGTACTTAGACAACTCTTTATCTATGAATTGCAAAACGGTTTCTTTCTCATTTTCTGGAAACAACACATGTACATTTGCACCTGCATCTAGTGTAAAACAAATATTACTATTAGTCGTGTTTCTATACTCCCAGATTGTATTGATAATTTCTAGCGTGTTTGGCTTCATCAAAATAAAATAAGGAGTACTGGTTAGCATCATAGCATGCAAGGTTAAAGCCTCACTTTCAACCAGATGAATAAACTCTTTGATATCACCTTCTTTTAGAATATTTGAAATTTTAGTAAGATTATCATTTGCTTGTTGAAACCTATTTGTAGCATAAGGATGGTTGTGCATTAAGTTATGACCAACAGTACTTGATACTTGTTTCTCTCCTTTATCTACTAACAAAATAACATCTTGATAGTTTTCGAAAATTGGAGCTACTTTAAAAGGAAACTGAACTCCAAATAAATCTGAGCTTTCTGGAATTTCTGGATGTTTACCCCAAACAACTAATGGCCCTTCAATACTTCTGCTTGCACTTCCTGAACCTAATCTTGCTAAAAATGACGCTTTTTTATTGATAAAATCTTCAGGTAGTTTTGCTATTAATTCATTTTCTAAACTCATTAAACACATAGCAATAGCACTTAAACCACTTGCAGAAGAAGCAATTCCACTAGAATGTGGAAATGAATTTTCTGAATGAATGATCATTTTATAATCAAAAATATAAGGGCAATAATCTGCTACTCTTTTAAAAAATTCTGCAATTTTTGGCTTAAACTCTTCTTTTTGTTCTCCTTCAAAAAACAAATCGAAAGTAACTTCAGATGATTTGTTTGTTTTTTCGAATTCGATGGTAGTAATTGTATGACAATTATTTAGCGTAAAACTGATAGATGCATTTTTAGGAATTTGAGGATTACTTTTTCCCCAATATTTTACCAAAGCAATATTACTTGGGGTTTTCCATGTAAATTTTGCCTTTTCTACTAAATTTAAATCTGATTTTACTAAAAATTGATCTGTATTCAAAGTCTAAAAATTTATCACAAATATAAACCTATAACTAAACATCTGCTAATTTATCTAAAACCGATTCTTTATAACTTCTACTAATTGACACAGTTTTATCTTTAATTTCTAAAAATTCATTAGTATAAGAATTAACCTTTCTAAAAGCCACAATAAAAGATCTGTACGAACGTATAAATAATTGAGATGGTAGTTTTTCTTCAAAATTAGTAATGGTTTCTCTACAAACCACACACATGCTAAACAAAAAAGCATAAATGGTATATAAAGTAAATTGACTATACTTTTTCTGTATTAAATAATCAGGAATTATTTGATACATAAAACTGTAAGATGTAACTATTGAAACGATACTTAAAATACTCGAAAACCAGAAAATAAAACTTTGGTTAGATGAACCTGCACTAAAGAAAATGTAAAAGAAAAACCATACAATTGCCCAAAACAAAAGATGTACAGGAATCTTTGTAATTTCTTTTACGATAGTTTTATTCATACTACAAAATAAGGTATTTTTATCTTGTAAAAATAAACTATAGACGAAATACTATTTTAAAGCTCTATTCTACCTATTTTCTGTAAAATTAGAGAAAAATCAAGTTTTTGGTTAAAAGCAGTTTTAATTAAGAAGTTCGTCGCAAAAAAAATATTAACTCAGAATTTAGAAATACATTTAATCTATAATTAAAAAAACATCTTATGAACTTTATTATGCAGGGTGGACCAATTTTTATGGTTCCTTTATTATTATTACAGATTGCAATTTTTATTTTATTTGTAAAAGGATTAAAAGACAACTCAGAAAAAACAATAAAATTAATAAAAGAACTAGGCTTATTTGCTTTTGTTTTTGGAGTATTAGGCTTTATAATTGGTATGCTTGGCGCATTAGAAGAAATTTCACAATCAACAGATATTGCTCCTCAAGTTTTAGCTGGTGGCTTTAAAATTGGATTATTATCCCCCACTTTTGGTTTAGTTATTTTTTTAATAGGAAAATTATTTTCAATTATTTTAATTTCTAAAAAAAGCTAATTACTATTATTTTTGGCTTTAAAAAACATCAACTCTTATAAAGTGTTGATGTTTTTTTGTTTGTATTTTTGTTTAAATGAAGAATAACAATGTTTTTTTACTATTAAATGGAGAAGAACCAAAATCCTTACCAGATTTAAGCAAATATGAAATTATTTGTGCTACAGATGGTGCTTATCAATACCTTGAAAAAAACAATATTACTCCTACTTTTATTGCTGGCGATTTTGATTCCTTAAAAAAATTACCTCAGGAAATAGAGGTAATCAATACACCAAATCAAAATTATACAGATTTTGATAAAATACTTCAAATTCTTTTTAAAAGAGATTATACCTCTATTGATGTTTATGGAGCAAGTGGAGCAGAACAAGATCATTTTTTAGGAAACTTACATACTGCAATTCAATGGAAAAGTAAATTAAACCTTACTTTTTATGATAATCATAGTAGGTATTTTCTTGCAAATAATAAGACTAAAATTACAGCGTGTAAAGACCAAATTGTGTCTTTAATTCCTTTTCCTAAAGCAACAAATATTTTAACTGAAGGTTTGGAATATCCTATAACAAACGAAGATTTAACTTTCGGAGAAAGAATTGGTACTCGAAATAAAGCAATAAATAATGAAGCTTCGATTTCATTTTCAGAAGGAAATTTATTTATCTTCATCAATCATTAAACACAATGGATAGAAAAATAAAATTATTGTGGGATTTTAGAGGCCCAGATGCAAAGGAAACTGCCAAACATCATACCATTCACTTAAAAGAGTTTGCAGTTTTAGAAAAACTTACTTTTCATGAAATTGACATCAAAGAAAATAATCCAATGTTGGTTTCTGCTTTTATCATTGTTGATGAAAAAGACATGAAAACTTACAGGGATACCTTAAAACCTCATAGAGGGGAAGTCGCCTAAATTAAAAGTTATTTTAACTTAAAATTCATGTAAACAGGCAAATGATCTGAAGCTTGTTCGAATTCATTTAAAACGCTACCAGAAACATACTCAATAGATTCCTTAGTATAAAAAATATAATCTATTCTCTCATAAGGGCTTTTAGTATCAAATGTATTTGCAATATTGTTTTTAGTAAAGGCTGCATTACCTATTTTGTCTGAGTTTAATAGCTGTTGTACAGCTGCATTTTTATCTCTAGCACGAGAGTTAAAATCACCCAAAAGAATAGTAGGATAATGGTCTTTATATCTATTAAAAATAGCTTCTACTTCCTTAAATTGTTTAGCTCTTGTTGCTTTATCAAATGCCTCCAAATGAATATTTATAATTACTATTTCTTTGCCACTAATATTCGCTTTTACAATTTGTGCTAATCTTTCTAAATAGAAGGCATCTCTATAAAAAGGAGAATCTTCCACTCTAGATAAAATTATTCTTTCTTGGTTAGCTAAAGGAAACTTACTTAAAATGGACTGTCCAGAAACTACTTTACCAAAATGCAAGCTAATTGGCCAATAAGGAAAAGGTAAATAGTGTTCATCCCAATTAATGGTTCTTGCTGTAAAATTATATCCTAATTTGGCAATTTCTTCTTCTTGATTAATGTAATATGAGCGTGTAGCATCATAATCTATTTCTTGAAAAGCTATAATATCTGGCGAAACATTTTTTATTTCCTTTTTTACCTTTTGTAAATTAGCATCAAAAAGCTCTTTTGGCTTAGGAATAGGTCTGTTGTTTGTCATTCCACTTAAATAACCAATATTGTAAGTGGCAATGCTAAAAACAGAATCTTTATTCTCTAAAAACACATCAGAATTCTGAATTATTTTTGCATATTCGTTTTCATCTAAACTAGGTGATGATGCCCAAAAATAAAAGACAGTAAAGCCAATAATTAATAGTATAAAAACTCTTAAAAGGATTTTAAAAAGATGCTTCATTAACTTTCTGATGTATTTTCTGGTGGAACATCATTTTTAAACTCTGTAAGAATATTTTGTATTGTAGCATTAATATTCTCTTTACCAGTGTTGTATTTAGGAGATAGGTTACTCTTATCTGGAAATTGTTCTATTGTAACTGTAGTAGAAGGAAATGCAAATTCCACTCCTAAAGCTGCTGCTAATTTAATAATAGCAATATGCAATCTGTGCTTAGAGGTTTGCTCTTCACTCCAAGCCAAACTTTTAAAATAAACATTAACCATAATTAATAAAGCTGAATCTCCAAAACCTGTAAATTCTACATTATAAGAATCTGACCTGGTTTCTGGATGTTCTATAATAATTTGACGCACTCCATTAACAAAAGCCTCTATTAATTCTGGTGGTGTATCATAACGTAATCCTAAATTGGTATTGTATCTTCTGTACAAACGTAACCCTTTATTGTTAATCACAATTTCAGACAATTTACTATTAGGTATCTGATAAATTGAAGTGTCTGCAGCTCTTACTCTCGTAGATCTAAAACCTACGGTTTCTACAGTTCCAACAACTTCCCCTGCCTCTATCCAATCGTCTATATGAAAAGGTTTGTCTACAAAAATCATTATTGTGCCTATTAAGTTTCTAACGGTATCTTGAGATGCCAAAGCAAAAGCTAAACCACCAATTGTTGCACCTGCTAATAATGTTGTAGTGTCTACTCCAAAAAGAGTTAATAATTTAAAAAAACCGAATACAAGCACAATACCTGTAAATAAGTTATTTAAAATTGGTACAAGTTGGTCATCTAATCTACTATGTGTTTTTGCTGTAAAATCTGAATAAATATGCATCACTACTTTCACTAGTTTTAGAAATACATAAATCCAAAAAACAGTTTCTATAATATTTAAACCTAGAAAAAACCATCTGTTTATAGCTAATGAGAATTGTAACGAAGGAAAAACAGTACTTATAAACTGAATAGAGAATAAAAGACTAATTGGATGTGCTAGTTTTTTTAAAAATTGATCTAATTCTAGATTTGTATTGCTTTTAGTAATATAATGCTGTATTTTTTTTAAGAACGTAAATGCTAGTTTTTTTACTACAAAATAGAAAACAAATCCAAAAAACAATAACAAAAGCAGCCCTACAAGTTGCCAAACCTCTATCCCAAAAAATTGATAATGACCATATTCAGGTACAATTTCTTGAATCCAATTTACATACCAAGGAAAAACATTATTATAAATCGCATCTATTTTAGCAACTGTTTCTGATGAATAATACCAGTTATTATTTTTTTTCTCTACGTAAATTTCTGGCAATCGGTTAGGAAAAATAACATACCTCGCAAATGTTTTTACACCAATAGAGTCTGTATAATTTGGGTTTGTTGGTATGCTATTAAAGTCTACAAAAAGTCCTTTACCGTCTAAAACTTGTTTGATTTTTATGACTTTTCTAATCGCTTTTTTCTCCTCTAGCCCATAAATAGTTTTAGCAGCTTTTTTAGGCTGATAGTTATTTTCTTGTAAAAAGTCTAAGTGTGTGTTTATAGTAGCATTCGGATTACTTAAATCTACTTGTAAACTATCTAAAGACTGTTGTTGTCCTAATAAAAAACTTGGTAATATTAAAAAAACTAAAAATATCTTCCTCATTACTAAAATTGTTAATTACGTGTTAAATTCCAGACAAATTTAAACCTTTTCTATTTTCTAGAGTCAAAGGAGTATAAATAAAAAATTAAACAAATTATAATTATGAAAAAAACAGCCAGCATTTTACTACTAGTATTCGCATTTACTTTTACTACTCAAGCACAACAAAAAAAAAGAAATAAAAAACCTAATTTTTCTATTGAGCAACGCACAGAATTGGCCGTAAAAAGAATGACATTAGCTTTAGATTTATCTGATAAGCAACAAGATGAAATTAAACCATTATTAATGGCACAAGCTCAAGATAGAAAAGCAGCAATGAAAAAAAGAAAAGCTTTAAGAGATGAAGAAAAAAAGCTTTCTGCAGATGAACTTTTTGCAATGAAGAATCAGAAATTAGAAGCTAAAATTGAATTCAAAAATAAAATGAAAGATATTTTAAAGGCTGAGCAGTTTGAAAAATTTGAGAAAATGGCTAAGAAAAGAAAGCAAAAAGGGAAACAGATGTTGAAACGTAAAGGAATGAAAAAGAGAATGGGAAACAGAAGAGGTAGATAAAAATAGTTTTAGTTAATTAGTTGAATTAATGCCCGATTTCAAATTTGAAATCGGGTTTTTTATTCTTTAAACCAACTTGAATATTTCACATAGTTATTTGCGATTCTATCAATTTCTCCAGAAGTTAATTCTTTAGAAATATCTTTTATTTTTTTAGCTGGAATACCAGCATAAATACTTCCTCCTTCTACGATTGTGTTTTTAGAAACAACTGCACCAGCAGCAATTATAGAATTAGATTCTATGATACAATCGTCCATAATAATAGAACCCATACCAACTAAAACATTATCATGAATAGTACAACCATGCACTATTGCATTATGCCCTACAGAAACATTATTCCCAATAGTTGTTGGTGATTTTTGATAGGTTGCATGAATAACAGCTCCGTCCTGTATATTCACTTTGTTCCCAATTTCTATATAATGGACATCACCTCTAATAACAGCATTATACCAAACCGAGCACTCTTTTCCCAGAGAAACTTCTCCTAAAATAGTAGCGTTTTCAGCAATAAAACAATCTGTTGGTATTTTTGGAGTTTTTCCTCTTACTGATTTTATGATTGGCATTGGCGAATTTTAATTGAATTTTTATTGTAATAATAATTGTTGACCTACAATTAAAGTAGTCCCTGATAGGTTGTTTAATTGTTGTAAAAAAATTATAGTAAGCCCATATTTTCTACTTATTGCATATAAGGTATCCCCTTTTTTTACTTTATGCGTTTTAGGTATTTTATAGATACGTTTAGCTTGCTTAATCTTTTTTCTTCTCTTATTCTGCTTGGTTTTTTTTCTATTACCATTTTCTTTTATGGCATCAAACTCATATAAACGATAAGTTTTAATTAGGTTCAATAATTTAATAGGATACTTTTTATCTGTAGCATACCCTGCTTTTCGCAAACCGTAAGCCCATTTTTTATAATCTTTTAAATCATAATCAAACAAAAAGGCATAGCGCTTTCGTTCTGAAAGAAATAATGAATGGTCTTTATAAGATGTTTCTGGAAAATTGTACTTCCTGAAACACTCTCCTTTTTCATCATCATCATGATATACTTTTTCACCTTGCCAACCTGTATGACATTTAATACCAAAATGATTATTTGATTTTAAAGCCAATTCGCTTCTACCTCTTCCTGATTCTAGAATACCTTGTGCTAAAGTTATACTAGCAGGTATTTTATATTGATGCATTTCTTTTACAGCAATAGCAGCAAATCTTTCTATATAAGCTAATGTATATTTATTTAAATTAGGGTTACTTTTTTTTAGGTTTTTAATAAATTTTTTTTCATTTACAGAAGGTGTCTCTAGAGGTATTGTTTCTAATGTTACAGCATCTTTTTTAGACGTAGTTACAGTTTTTTTTTGCAACCAACAACTTTGTAAAAGAAAAATACATGATAAAAAAAGAACTATTCTAATATGCATTATGTCTGTATTAAAGGGTGATTTTTAAACTTTAATTTCCTGTTAAAACCTTTGAGACCTTGTAAGCCACCAGTATGAATGGCGAGTATCTTGGTGTTTGATGAAAAATAATCATTTCGAACCAAATCTAATATCCCAAACATCATTTTACCAGTATAAATTGGATCTAATAAGATATTCATCTGACTTTTAAAATCGTTCATAAAACGAATTAAAGTCTCATTATATTTTGCATAACCGCCAAAATCATAATCAGTTTGTAACTTCCAATTATCATTAAAATGTGCATGCTTTTTTATTTCGTTATTTAAAAAATTGCCTTTTAATGCAGGGAAGCCAATACATTCTTGGTGACTTTGCAAAGAGTTTATTACTCCAGAAATGGTGCCTCCAGTTCCAACTGACACACAAATATAATCGAAAATTATATCTTGATTTGTTAAAATTTCTTGACAACCTTTTACAGCAAGTGGGTTAGTGCCTCCTTCAGGAATTAAATAGAAGTCACCAAATTCAGTTTTTAAACTATTTAGAAAATCAGCATTTTCTTTATCTCTGTATACAGTTCTTGAAATGAATTTAAAGGTCATTCCATTTTTTTTCGCCTCTCTTAAGGTTGCGTTTTCAGCTAGAGTTTCTTTTAAATCACTGGCTAATTCTTCACCCCTAATTATACCAATACTTTTAAAACCATTTAAATTAGCTGCAACAGCTGTAGCAACTATATGATTAGAAAAAGCTCCTCCAAAAGTCAATAAAGTGTCTTTCTTTTTATTTTTGGCTTCAGTTAAATTGTACTTTAATTTTCTAAATTTATTACCAGAAACAAAAGGATGTATTTCATCTTCTCTTTTTATAAAAAGCTCAACACCTTTTTCTTTTAAAAGAGGTAATTCAATTTTTTGATTTCCGGAAATATACGGTATATTAAAGTCCATTTAATTTAATTTCCAAATCTAAAATAGCGTTATTGTTTATGAAAAATTAGAGATTTGCTCTTCTACTTTTTCCCAATCTTCCATTAAAGAATCTACTTTAGCTTTTTTGGATTTATAGTTCTTAAAGAAATCTGATTTAGAAGAAACTTCATCATAATTGTTGGCCAATTCTAAATCAATCTTTTCAATTTCAGTTTCTAAATCTGCAATTTCAGTTTCAATTTTAGAAAGCTTGTTATTCAACTTTTTTAATTCTTTTTCTTGTCCTCTAGATAGTTGATGTGCTTCTTTTTTAGAAGTATCTTTTTCTACTTTTACAACTGTTTTCTTTTCAGCTTCACGTAAACTTTCCATTTTGTGTTGCTCTAAGAAATAATCAATATCACCTAAATACTCTTTAATTTCTTTATCTCTAAAACCGTACACAGTAGATGTTAAACCTTGTAAGAACTCCCTATCATGTGACACAACTATTAAAGTACCATCAAAATTATTTAAAGCTTCTTTTAAAACAGTTTTAGAGGCAATATCCAAGTGGTTTGTAGGCTCATCCATAATTAAAACATTAAATGGCTGCAATAACAATTTACATAAAGCCAATCTGTTTCTTTCTCCACCTGAAAGTACTTTGGCTTTTTTATCTACAGCATCTCCTCCAAATAAGAAAGAACCTAACATATCTCTAACTCGCATTCTATTAGTATCTGTAGCAGCATCTTCCATAATTTCTAACACCGTTTTTTCTGGCGGTAAATATTCAGACTGATTTTGAGCAAAATAACCTACTTCTACATTATGACCTAGCTTTAAATGTCCTTCAAAAGGAATTTCGCCAACCATCATTTTTGCCAAAGTTGATTTACCTTGACCATTTTGCCCAACAAAAGCGATTTTACTATTTCTTTCAATCAATAAATCTACACCTTCTAAAACATGCTTTTCTCCATAACTTTTAGATAAGTTTTCTGCCTCTACAATTATTTTTCCTGGTTCTCTAGAAATTGCAAAACGAACATTCATAGCTTGATTATCATCTTGATCTACCTCTATCAATTCAACCTTATCTAGTTGTTTCATTAAAGATTGAGCCATAGATGCTTTACTAGCCTTTGCTTTAAATTTATCTATTAATTGCTGTTTTTGTTTTATTTCTTTCTCTTGATTTTTCTGAGCTTGTAACTGCTTTTCCTTTATTTCTCCTCTTAATTCCAAGAATTGAGAATAAGGTTTTTTGTAATCGTAAATTTGCCCTAAAGAGATTTCTATAGTTCTGTTAGTAACATTATCTAAGAACATTTTATCGTGAGAAACTAAGACAATTGCCCCTGAGTATCCTTTTAAAAAATTCTCTAACCAGATAATAGATTCGATATCTAAGTGGTTTGTAGGCTCATCTAACAGCAAAATATCATTATTCTGTAATAGTAATTTTGCCAACTCAATACGCATTCTCCATCCACCGGAAAAAGTATCTGTAAGCTTGTTAAAATCTTCTCTCTGAAAACCTAAACCTTGTAATATTTTCTCTGTATCTCCTTGGTAATTATAACCTCCTAAAAGCTCATAACGTTCTTGCTTGTCTGTAAGATCTTGAATTAACTGTGTATAAGAATCACTTTCGTAATCTGTTCTAGTTGTAAGCTGGTTATTAATCTCCTCTAACTCTGCTTCTAATTTTTTAATTTCTTCGAATGCTTGATAGGCTTCTTCTAAAATTGTTCGTCCTTCCACAAAATCTATATCTTGTCTTAAGAAACCAATTTGCACATCCTTATCAAAAGCCATAGTACCTCCACTACTTTCTATATCTTTAGAAAGTACTTTTAGTAAGGTAGATTTACCTGCTCCGTTTTTACCTATTAAACCAATTCTATCTCCTTTATTTAGTTTAAAAGTGATACCAGAAAATAGATCTGTTCCCATAAAAGAAACAGTTAAGTTATGTACGTTTAACATGAAATGTAATAATTGTTACTTAATAAAAGTGGTAAAAATTTTACCTTTGGCAAAAGTAGAGAAATTTTAAAGTTATGGTGTTTAAAAAAGGAACAAAAATATATAGTATTGCAAACGGAAAATGCCCTAAATGTCATGAAGGAAAATTCTTTACACATGGTATTACTTTCAATCCGTCAAAAATTACCCAAATTCACGATACTTGCTCTCATTGTAATTTAAAATACATGATAGAACCTTCTTTCTTTTATGGAGCTATGTATATTAATTACGGAATTACGGTAGCTATTTCTGTAACCATTTTTTTAATTGCAAAATTGGGTTTTCAATTCGATTTATTAAATTCTTTCTTTACAGTTTTAGCGGCTTTAATAATTACAGCTCCTTTAAATTTAAGACTGTCTAGAATTTTGTGGATTAATATGTTTGTAAGCTATGATGAAAAGGCTTGTGAAGATTCTAATAATAAGAAAGTATAATCCTACTCAAACCTTTTAATATCTATTTCTGGGTCTAGCTCTTCTCCTTTTTCTAAGTAATTAAAAAGTGCTTTAGCCATTGTTGGTGCAATCATTACTCCTCTTGTGCCTAAACCATTTAATATTGCCAAATTAGGAAAAGCTGGTTGAGTGCCTACTAAAGGTCTTCTGTCTTTAATAGTTGGTCTTATTCCTGCTGTTTGCGATAATATTTCATATGGCACATCAATAACTTTCTCTAATTTTTCAATAAGCTCATCTCTACCTTCTTTTGATGGTTTAGAGGTTTTGTCAGACCAATTAAAAGTAGCACCAACCTTGTACACATCATCCCCTAAAGGAAGCACAAATAAGGTTGACTTTAATTGGAAATCTATTTTTAAACTCGGAGCATGAATGGTAATCAATTCGCCTTTCACCTCATTCAAAGGTAAATAATTGAAAAAAATATTTTCTCTCATTCCAAAACCTTCACAAAAGACAATTCTATTTGCAGTAATATCTTTATAAGCCAAGTGATTTGGATGAAATTTAATTAGTTGATGATTAAACTGCTCCAATTTAATTAGTGCTCTTTTTTCTAAATAAGCTCTATACGTATCCACTAATTTTTTAGTGTCAATTCTACCTGTTTGCTTTACATTACCAAAACCAAAATCAGCAATAACACCTTCTTTTTTCTGATGATCTAAGTCTGCATCTAAATAATCTATTAATTTAGAATTATCTAAAGCAGCAAACCAATTGTTCTGATCCTCTATTGATTTAAATACTTTTTTAGTTTGAAATTTATAATCAAAAGTGGTTTGAAATTTATGTTCTAAATCCTCGTAAAAAGGCAAAGCAATTTGCAATTGTTCTTTAGCGTTCCAAACAGGCGTAAATCTTTTTAGAATTACAGGGTTATATACCCCACCTGCCACAAGTGATGAAGTCTGAGAACTGTCTTCAAAAACAACAAAGCTCTTATTTGCCTTTATAAGTTGCTCTGCAAAGGCTAAACCAGCCAAACCTAAACCAACTATAATATAATCTAATTTCACGCTGTAAAAGTACTTAAGTTTTGTTTTAATTGAAAGTGATGACTATACTTATAAAATAGTCTAACCCTTATTATCTTAATTGTTTGAGCTCCTTTTGAAGAATTAAAAAAAGTGAATGCGAAAACTATGAAATAGCTACAAACAAAAAACGCTTGCTTTCGCAAACGTTTTTCATATTTTCAGGATAGAACTTTAGTAGTTCCACATGTCTATTTCTCTATTTCTAATATCTTCTTTAATTTTGTTAGCCTCTAATAACTGAAATAAAGAATTACCTCGAATATAATCTTCTATGGCTCTGTTACCATAAATATTCTCTTCTCTTACTATTACAGAATTAAAACGTCTTGCGTTTAATAAATGGTCATAAGATATTGGCTGAGAAGCATTCATTGGATTAAAAACTTTTGATTCGTGCAAAACTTGTCTTGCATTCGGAAAAAAGATCCAAAACAACTCATACAAATTATCGTCTTCAACATTTTCTACACCTAAAGTTTGGACATCTTTACCCATAGGAGCAAGAGCTAACAAACGGTATTTCATCTCTCCTTGACGCTTATCAAAATACCACATTCCTTTTAGCATATAACCTGCAACATCTTCTGTCTGGATTCTGAATGTATCTACGTAACCATTTTCATCTCTTATATTTACCAAACGGGTATCAATTTCGTCTTGAGTAATTTTAGAAGTAAAAAAAGAATCCGTATAAGCCTCCTTTATTTTTCCTTGCTTAATTCCTTTTATTAAGGTATCGAACAAAGATCTTCTATCTGAAGAAATATTTGTGGTGTCTATTGGAAAATAGTAAGGCAAATTAATTTTCTGATTTAAATCTACAAACTCCCAAACTACCTTAGACCACATTACATCTCTATCATCTACATACCCATAAGGAATTGGGCCATCGTTATTTGCTTCTAACCTTTCTATACTACTTTTACCTATTTCATCTGCAGATTTTGCATTAAGCACATTGGCTTGTGCTTGAACAAAATTTACTGATAAACAGAAAAGAAATACGAGTATAAAATTTCTAACCATAATTTATATTTTTAATTTGTCAGCTCTATGTTAACTGGTAATACTTTCTTAAATGGCGTACCATTACCGTAAGTTGCTTTAATATCATAAATATTGATAATATCTCCTCTCCTAGCTTTTGACAATACCTTTTTGGCAGCTGCACTTAATTTAGTTCCGTTTACAATTATTGTTAACTCACCAGGTACTTTAATTTTAAAACTCTGAACTTTAATTTTTAAATCGAATTCAAAATCTGGTAATCCTGCATTAATTGGTGCATTTGCTAAACCTGATTTTGGCATTCTTACAGTACCATATTGATTTCGCACAGAACCCATTGCTGCTGGTATGTCTTTAATTCTAAATGTTGCTTTAGAATTTACCTTTTTACCACTACTTAATTTTGCACTTACGTTAATTGTTGCAATATTTCCAGAACCCGGTCTAATAACATAACCAGCACCTGATTTAGTTAATTTACCTCCTGAAGCAGAAACACTTAAATTACTTGCAGCAACGCCAGGTAAAGAAACAGATATTGGATTGTCTAACCCTCTATACACCACATTCATTTTATCTGCAGAAACAACTGCAGAACTTGGCTCTGCTATAACTGAATATTTGCTTTCAAAAGGAACAGGAACTTCCTCTCCATTTTCTCTAAAGAAAATTGTACCTTTTATTGTTTTCTCTCCGACATTACCTGCAGGCATGTCTAAAATCACTTGTCCATTCTGTACAGCATCTGTTGCATCTTTTCCATTTAAAACAACCTTATCTGGCACTAATGATGCATCATATCTTCCTAAAACTACTTCACCTGTAACTTTTTCACCAGAAAAATAAGCACTCTTATTTAAACGAACAATACCAGTATAATTGTTTAATGACAATGCTTCTTCTAATTTACCACCTAAAAGATTGGTAACAACATCAGACTCTGTATTTCTGATATCAGCTTGCATTTGTGTAAGATTTGTTAAAGAGGCAACCAAAGGGAATCCTTCATACCTATATTTTAACCATGGTACTTTAACACCATCACTATCAATTACGGTATTAGTATTAAATCTATCATTTAAAACGGAAGAAAACTGATTGTTGTTTCCTAAAGTTTCATTGATTTTTGTCCTGTAATTATTGATTATATCTAAAAATTCTTGACCTTCTTTTGTATACCTATCTCCTTTAAAAAAGTAAGTATCTAAAAAAAGCGTCTTATCCATAGACTCGTAATCTTTGGCATCTTCTAAATCTGCAGTCATTTTAGATTTTAAATTTTCTAAATAACTATAAAAATTATCAGATAAACTTTTAACTTGAATTGCCTGTCTATTTAATTCTCCAAATTTAGCTGCTTGCTCAGAAGCCTTTGTCTCTAAGTTTGCATATGCTTGATTATTTTTTTCTGTTGTAGAAAAGTTGTTTGCCTCTAACTTTTCATTCATAAAACCAAAAGCAGATAAAACCTCTTTACTCATTTGCATAGCTAACATTGCTATAAAAACAAGGTACATTAAGTTTATCATCTTTTGTCTTGCCGACATTTTTCCTCCTGCCATATCTTAAATTAGTTTGTTGTGATTAAAATTAATTATAACTAATTATTTGCTTGACATTGCAGATAACATATTCCCATACACTCCGTTTAAAGAAGACAAGTTTTTAGCTAAAGAATCCATTTGCTCTTTTAACCTTTCTGTGTTCTCTACTACAGCTGTGTTTAATTCTGCCTGTTTGCTTGAGTTTTCTACTTGTATTTTATATAAGTTATTTAATGATTCCATTTGAACAGCAGCCATAGACATTTGCTCATTGTATTTATTTGTTGACGAAATAGATTCTGATGCTGCAGATAAGCCTTCTGCTGCACCTTGAAAGTTTTTCATACTACTTCCTAAGTTTTCCATCAACTGGGCATCTATTTTGGCTTCATTTAATAAATTATCTAGTTTTTGAGACAATAAGCCCTCTGCACCTGTTTTCTCTTTTGAAGAAATAGTTTCATCTGCTAATTCTGGATATACTCTTGACCAATCAAGGTCTTCTTCTGGACTTTCAAAGGCAGATAAAAAGAAAATAATAGCTTCTGCAATTAAACCAACTGCTAAAACTGTAGATCCATTTAAAGGACCAAAACTAATATGATTCAACTTGAATAATGCTCCTAAGATTACAATTGAAGCTCCAACATTATATGCAATATTAAATAGTTTCTTTTTAGTTTGAGATTGTGCCATGTTTATATTTAAATTTTTATTTAATTATTATTTGTTTGTTGTTCCTATATAATTTTGAACAGTTCTAAAGCCAATGTAACTTCTTGCAGTATCAGCATATTCGTAGTCTCTTGAGCCTACTTCTAAATAATATGCTACATCTTTCCATGAACCTCCTCTAATTATTTTTCTTTTATTTTTTCTATCTTCTACGTTTGGATTCATTGTAGAAGCCATATAATAAGAAGATAAATTGTAGGCAGTGTTTGTCCACTCTGAAACGTTACCTGCCATGTTATATAATCCATAATCATTTGCATTAAAAGATTCTGCTTCCATAGTATATAGAGCTCCATCTACTGCATAATTACCCCTAACTGGTTTAAAATTTGCTAAAAAGCAACCTCTATCGCTAGTTGTACTTCCTGTACCCCAAGGATATGTTGCAAACTCTAGACCGCCTCTAGCTGCATACTCCCATTCAGCTTCTGTTGGTAACCTAAAATCTGGAACTTGAGTAGTATTCTTTTTAGCGCTTAAGTAGTCATTTTTCTTTTTAGTTCTCCAATTACAAAATGCGTTTGCTTGCCCCCAAGAAACTCCAACAACTGGATAATCTCCATAAGATTGATGTGAAAAATAATCTTGATGCATTGGGTCATTATAAGAGTAGTTAAAATCTTTTACCCACACTGTTGTATCTGGGTAAATATTTAGAACCTCAGTCTGAACAAAATCTTTTCGATCACCACCTTTTCTTGCTGCATTATCTCTATCAAACCATGAATATTTATATTTTAAATATTTTGTATTAAATGTTCGCACTCCATCAACAGCTTCATCTCTGCTAATATAAAGTGAATCCATTACCTCTACATAATCAACATCGGGATAATCTTCTTTATTCCAAACTAAGTCTTCCTCCCAATTTAAAGGCTGTATCGTATCAAATTGATAATAATTTTCATACATATACCTCTGATAAGGAGTTGAGTTTGCTAAAGTATCTTTAAATTTATACAATTGAATACCAGTGGCTCTATTATTTCCGGTAGCATTTGGTGTTGCTCCTAAAGCTGCAAATTCCGCTTGGTATGCTAATCTAGTTCTTACTACTGAGTCTCTTACCC
>JBDNBB010000050.1:0-3976 GCA_039768135.1 Polaribacter sp. | reverse complement strand
TTGCAGCCCCAATTCCTCGTGTATTAGAAATGGTGTCTGAAAACGTATTTCTTGTACCAAATTCTGTTAAAGTTTTTACATCTGCTTTAATTCTATCTGCTGACACTTCATTAATAATATCATAAATTTTTAAGTCGGTTTGTGCTGTTATTATTGTAGTAAAAAGCAATAATAAGAAAGTGATTTTTTTCATTTTATGTAATAATTTTTGAATTTAAAGATACAATATACATCATCTTTTTTTCTTCTTCTTTCTTAGATTAGTTTTTAACATGTTTAGATATTCAATTAACCGAATTGCAAAAAGAATTAATGTAATTGAAATTATGAGAATAATTTTAGGTTAGCTTACATCTAGAAATAATACATCGTTTGGTCTCGTTTCTTTAGCTGAAATAGGGAAATCATAAAGTGCAATTTTCTTAAAGCCTACTTTTTTATAAAACTTTAGAGCCCTATAGTTTTTAATCCAAACATATAACCATATTCCTTTTTGATTATTTTTTTTGATAAGGTCTAAATTATATTCAAATAATTTTTTACCTAAACCTAAGCCATAAAATTCTTCAACCAAATACAGACGTTCCATTTTTGTTACGTTTTGACCTTTAAGATGTTCATTTGGTGTATTTAAAATAACCTTTGAAAAACCAGCCAATTCATCTTTATAAAAGATTAAATGATACTCATAATTCTCATGAGTGACTTCTTCTGTTAGATTTTCTTCACTAAAACTTTCCTTAAGATAATTGTCCATTATTTCTTTAGGAATTGCATGCTGATGAGGTATAAAGAAAGCTTTTTTAGAGACTATTGCTAACTGTTTAACATCCTTTACAATAGCTTTTCTAATGGTAATCATTTAGTCAATTTTTGTGAAAATTTCTATATTTTTAAAAACAGTATCATTTCTATAATATGTATTAACTTGTTTGTAAGAATTTACATTTAAGTCAATAGGAATAACATAGGTATTTATATCACTTTTCATGGATTTAGAAGTCGAAGTCAATGTTTCTGTTATGGTGTCTTTTTTAAAGCTGTAAGTTCCATAACCACTCCAATCTACACCATTTTCGTCAGTATCTGTATTCCAAAGTACATGACCATTTAAATACATTTTGTGTTGTACTTTATTGTAGTTTTTAACAATGGTATCTGAATTTGCTAAAGTATAGAAGGCATCTAATTTCCAAACACCTTGTAAAGGATCTTGATTCTGATTTTTACTATTAACTTGTGTATTACATGAAGCTAAAAGCACAATAATTAAAGAGACGAAAAGGAATTTACTAATTTTAAAATGAGTAGACATAGCTGAATGTTTTATGATTGATATTACTAACCTTTTAAATTAGAATTAATAGTTGGGACGCTTATTATTAATACCAACGTTTCTTCTTCTTTTTAGAAGCAGCAGATTTTCTGCTTTTTTTGTGTTTACTAACAGTATTAGGTTGTTTTTTGGTATGCTTGGGTTTGTTTATTGGGTAAGGATGATCTTCAATAACTTTTATCGATTTTTCGATTAAATTTTCGATAGAAGCTATGTAGCTATTTTCATCTGGTGAACAAAAAGAAAATGCAATTCCAGATTTACCTGCTCTACCAGTTCTACCAATTCTATGTACGTAGGTTTCTGGTACATTTGGAATATCAAAATTTATTATTGCATCTACATTTGTAATATCTATACCTCTAGCAGCAACATCTGTTGCAATTAAAATTGATGCTTTTTTAGATTTAAAATCTTCAATAGCTTTGTTTCGAATGCCTTGAGTTTTATCACCATGAATACTTGCAACATTATAACCATTTTTAATAAGTGTTTGCTCCAATTTGTCTACTCCAAATTTAGTACGTCTAAAAATAATGATTTTACCATTAATGGTGTTTCTTAATAAGTGTAAACACAAATCTGTTTTATTCTTTTTTGGTAGATAGTATAATAACTGACCAATATTTTTTGCTGTAGTTTCCTCTGGATTAATCTCAATCTTGGTTGCATTTTTTACAATACTTTTAGATAGTTCATCAATTTTTTCTGGAATGGTTGCAGAAAATAAAAGTGTTTGCTTTTTTCTAGGACAAAGTTTTTCAATCTTTTTTACGTCATTAATAAAACCCATGTCTAGCATTAAATCAGCTTCGTCTAAAACTAAAATTTCTAACTCACTTAAATCAATATTCCCTTGAATTTGCAAATCGATTAATCTTCCAGGAGTTGCTACTAAAATATCTACACCTTTGGCTAAAACTTCTTTTTGAGGCTCTAAAGAAACGCCTCCAAAAACAGCGGTAGTTCTTAAGTTAGTATATTGACTATAAGACTTAAAGTTTTCTAAAATTTGAATTGCTAATTCACGAGTTGGAGTTACAACTAAAGCTTTTATTTTTTTTTCTCCTTTTTCTGCATCTTGTTTGTCAAACAAAAGTTCAATAATTGGCAATGCAAAAGCAGCAGTTTTTCCTGTACCTGTTTGTGCAGAAACGATTACATTCTTCTTGTCTAAAACTAAGGGTATCGCTTTTTCTTGAACTAGTGTAGGTCTATGAAAACGTTGCTCTGCAACTGCTTTTAAGATGGATTTATTTAATGGTAAATCAGAAAACTGCATGTGTTATTTTTAGGCAAAGTTAGTTTAATTAGATTGGTTAATCTGTAGCAATTCCAAAATAAACCCATGTTGTCTCTTTTTTAAACGGATTATTCATAGAATGGCACTCTCCTTGTTCAATAGTGATACAATCACCTTTATTAACTATGAGTTTTTCATCATTTATAATAAACCCTGCTTTCCCATTTTGAATATGGAAAACTTCATACATAGTATTATGTTTATGAGTTTTGACTGTTTGTCCAGGTTTAAAAGTTACAGCGCCAAACATCATTAATTGTGGTATTTCATCTTTGTTGATAAAGACTTTTTTCTTGATATCTACATTATGACTTGTGCCAACTTCAGGGAGTTGATTTGTATGGACTATATTCATTATTGTTTTAAATTATATTTCTAATTTACAAAATTCAGTTTAGAACAAAATGTTTATCAATTGAATACAAAATAAAAACCTCTCTATTTTCACAGAGAGGTTTTATAAATTATAGGTAATACTACCACTATTTAATTAACTCGTAAGAACGTTTAATAAAGTTTGTTAACTCTTCACCATGTAAAAGGTTTTGAGATAATTTGGCTAAATCAAAAGCTTGAGAGATTAAACGAGATTGTTTTTTCTCTGTTTTTGTATTTAAGATCTCTGAAATTAAAGGACTATTTGTATTTACAACTAAGTTATACATGTCTGGGAAATTACCCATTCCCATCATTCCTCCACCTCCAGAAGCTTGCATTTCTTTCATTCTACGCATAAATTCTGGTACTGTAATTATAAATGGAGAAGAATTAGAATCCATTGCTTCTAATTGAACAGTGTACGTTTCTTTAGGGACAGCAGCTTCAATAATAGGCTTCAATTTGTCTTTTTCTTCATCAGATAATTTAGAAATAACATTTTCATCTTTCTTAATTAAATTATCTATAAAATCTGCATCTACTCTTGTAAACTTCACTTTAGCATCTCCACCTTCTAATTTTTGCATTAAGTGCGAAATAATTGGTGAGTCTAAAAGTAAAACTTCATAACCTTTAGCAGTAGCTTCTTGAATGTAACTGTGTTGTGCATCTTTATTAGAAGCATATAAAATTACATGGTTACCATCTTTATCTGTTTGAGCATCTTTGGTTTTTTCTATTAACTCATCAAACGTAAAGTAAGAATCAGCAACTGTTGGGTATAGGGCAAATTTCTTAGCTTTATCGAAGAATTTATCTTCAGACAACATTCCATACTCAATAATTACTTTAATATCATTCCATTTTTGCTCAAAATCTGCTCTGTCTTTTTTGAATAAAGAAGCTAATTTATCTGCAACTTTCTTAGTAATGTAACCAGAAATCTTTTTTACAGCGCC
>JBDNBB010000049.1:0-43498 GCA_039768135.1 Polaribacter sp. | reverse complement strand
GTTGGTTGCTGCTATAAGTTTTGCCTTTACCAAATACTTTATTGCAAATTCTATTTACACATCAGAATTGGCAAAAAGGGGTGAACTAATAACTCATAATAAGGACAAGAATGTAATGATGATGATGAAGATTGATCGATTAATAGAAAAGAATTTTAAAACTATTTATCCAGAAATGTTACTAGGAGATATGTTAAAATCGGCGGTTGCAAAATCTACTCGAAATATTTTTCCTGTTACAAATTCAGAAAAAGTTTTCTTAGGCATTGTTTTATTAGATGATATAAGACCCTTCATGTTCGATACAGAAATGTACAATAATGTTACTGTAGAAACTTTAATGAAAGCAGCTCCAGAAATTATATTTTATGAAGATTCTGTTACAGAAATTATGAAGAAATTCAAGACCAGTGATGCTTGGAATTTACCTGTTGTGCAAGGAGATAAATATGTAGGTTTTATATCTAAATCTAAATTATTAACAGCTTATAGAAATAAGTTGATAGAGGTTACCACCTAAAATAAAGTATATCTACTGAAAATAAAGCTAATTTTCAGTAAAAAACTTGTAAACTTTATCTGTAAAATCCGTAAAAACGCCATCTACATTTGCATCAATCACAAGTGTCTCTAGCATTTTTTCAAAAGAAGGAAACTCTCCTAAAGCATCTGCTCTAAATGTGTAAGGGTGTACCTTTAAACCTAATGCATGAGCTTCAGACACCAAAGAAGTAAATGTCCATTTGTTATTTATCTTTTCTTTTAAAATTTGTTTATACCAAGGGCCAATTCCATCTGCATATGTCGCAAAATGTTTTAGTTTTAACGTTTCTTCTGGAGATTCTATTAGTTGAACTAAAAATAAATCAGATTTTAGATCTTCTCTAATTCGCTTTAATTCATCCGAATCAAAACATTGCACTATACAGTTGTCTTTTTTAGAATTATAGCCATATGTTGATAAAACGTTTAAGACAATTTCACTTATTTTTTTTCCTTCTTCTCTGTGGAATTTAGGGGCTTTAATTTCTGGATAGATTCCTATGTTTTTTCCAGTAGATAAATTTAAACCCTGAATTAGTTCTATTTCTTCTTGTAAACAATGTAATTTAAAGTTGCCTTTCTCTTTTGGAAATCTTTTTTTATATACCTGTTCCCCTGTTTCAGGTATAAAGCGTTCAGAAACTCGTAATGTTTTTAACTCATTAAATGTAAAGTCGATTACATAAAAACGATTATCCTCTCTATGTCTTTTTGGAAATTTTTCTGATACATCTGTGACATCATCTAAATAGATATCATGAATAACAATAGGAATGTTGTCTTTACTAAGTACAATATCTTGTTCTATAAAATCTGCATCCATAGCATAAGCCATTACCTTTGCCTCTATAGTGTGTTCAGGAAGATAACCTGATGCACCTCTATGGGCAATAATAATTTTTTTATCGGAATTTTGTGTATTCATTTTTTTATGACAACCATTTAAAGTGATGCAAATCAAAAATAATAAATTGTATTTCATTTAAACTATTTTAAGTTTTAAAGATAGAACTTTTGTAATTTTACAGTATGAAGTTAATATTAAAAATACTATTTGTAGTATTTATTATTTGGATGTTAGTAGGTGCTTTTTTAGTAAATATTGAGCATGAGAAAGCTCAGGTTGTTATGGGCTTGGGTGTTTTTTACTTGGCATTTATTTTTATGCCATTGTTTATTTACTACAGATATAAAGACGGTAAATACAAAAAGTACATTCTAAATGACGAAAAATTAATGGCTGCCTTTAAAAAAAGAGATCAGCACTAATTTTATTTAAAAATTCCATGTTTTTGTAACTATAGGGTAATTGAATTTTTATCTTAAAATGATTAAAATTTTAATAATGCCTGCAAACATTCACAAATTTGTACGGAATTTATATTACCAAAAAGACTTCCATTTTCTGAAGTGTCTTTTTAAATCTAAAAAACGAAGATTAAATTTAACTTAAATTATAGGTTTTAATAACATTTATAATATGTAAAACATAAACAAACCCGCTAACTTTGTAAGTGTAAATACTTTAATTAAAAAAGAGAAAGTATAAGAGTAAAAGTGTAGTGTTTGTATTAATTGTTTAAAACCTCGGGTTGTGCTGAGGTTTTTTTGTTTTTTAATAATCCCTTTAGGATTGTTTCGTCTAATTTTGGTTTTACACTTGATAATTGTTCGTATTTTTGTCCTCTATGATAGATCAAAAAGAGGCTATTTCTGAAAAAGCTGTTTTAATAGGTATTATTACACAACAGCAAGATGAAGCAAAATCAACAGAGTATTTAGATGAATTAGAGTTTCTAACACAAACTGCTGGTGGTGTTGTTGTTAAAAGATTTGTTCAAAAAATGGAAAGACCAAATCCTAAAACTTTCTTAGGTGCAGGAAAGTTAGAAGATGTAAAAGCATATATACATTCTAACATGATTGGAACTGCTATTTTTGATGATGAATTGTCTCCCGCGCAATTAAGGAATATAGAGAAAATTTTAGACTGTAAAATTTTAGACAGAACTAATTTAATATTAGATATTTTCGCACAAAGAGCTCAAACAAGTTCTGCAAAAACACAAGTAGAATTGGCTCAAAGTGAATATTTACTACCAAGATTAACTCGTTTATGGACACACCTGGATAAGCAAAAAGGGGGAATTGGAATGCGTGGTCCTGGAGAAACAGAAATTGAAACCGATAGGCGAATTATTCGCGATAAAATAGCTGTTCTAAAAAAACGGTTAAAAACCATAGACAAGCAAATGGCGGTTCAGCGAAAGAATCGTGGTAAAATGGTAAGGGTTGCTTTAGTAGGATACACCAATGTTGGAAAATCTACTTTAATGAATGTTATTAGTAAAAGTGATGTTTTTGCAGAAAATAAACTTTTTGCTACTTTAGATACAACAGTTCGTAAAGTAGTTATTAAGAACATTCCTTTTTTAATGACAGATACTGTTGGTTTTATCAGAAAATTACCAACGCAATTGGTCGAATCTTTCAAATCTACGCTAGATGAGGTAAGAGAAGCAGATCTCTTATTACACGTTGTAGATATTTCACACCCTAATTTTGAAGATCATATTGCTTCTGTAAATTCGATATTAAATGATATAAACTGTGCAGACAAACCAACTTTAATGGTTTTTAACAAGATTGATGCTTATCAACACGAAACTATTGAAGAAGACGATTTAGCTACAGAAAAAGGAAAAGAGCATTATACTTTGCAGGATTGGAAAAAAACTTGGATGAATGATAAAGACGTAGCTTCTATTTTTATTTCTGCTTTAAATAAAGAAAATTTAGTAGATTTTAAAGATAAAACCTACGAAGAGGTAAAGAAAATACATGTACAACGTTTTCCTTATAATGATTTCTTGTATTATGAATACAAAGAAGAGTAAAGATGCCAATTTTTGTTATTCTGTAAATATTTTTTTATTTAAAAGGGATGTTAGATGTTTGAATTATCCTTTAATATGCCCATTCTTTTTGCTCTATTTTCCCAAGATTTTCTAGCCAACGCCTGTAAATCGGCAACAGAGTCAGATTCATCCATAATTTCTAAACCTAACAGCGTTTCTATAACATCTTCTTGAGAAACTAGACCACTTACAGAGCCATATTCATCTACAACCAATGCAATATGTTCTCTTTCTTTTATAAGTTGATCAAATAAATCGGGTATAGATAACGCTCTATCTGTAATTAAAATATCTCTTTTTATAGTCGATAAAGTTTCATTGCCTTTACCATTAATAATTGCCTCTAGTAAATCATCTTTTAAAAAGTAGCCGGTAATTTCATCTGGATTCTCTTTAAAAACAGGAATTCTAGAAAAACGTAATTTTTTATGAGAATGATAAAAATCTTGAATAGTTTGTTGCTCATCTGCAAGTTCTAATACAGATCTTGGTGTCATTACATCATTTACTTTTATCTCTTTAAAACCTAATAAGTTACGTATAACTTTACTTTCATTTTTCTTAAAAACTCCATCTTTTTCAGCCATTTCTGTCATTACCAAAAAGCTTTCTCTACTCAAAATACTTCCATGTCCTTTTCCGCCAATCAATTTTGTGGTAAGCTGTAAAACCCATAAAACCCCTGTGTATTTTAAAGGAAAAATCATAATGTTAAGTGCTTTAGAAGTAAAGTTTGCTAAACCTTTCCAATAAGTAGCGCCAATTGTTTTAGGTATAATTTCTGAAGCAACTAAAATTAAAATAGTCATTATAGTAGACACTAAGCCCACCATTACATCTTCTGTAATTAAAAAGCCAAAAATATTTTTTGTGGTTCTTCCATACAGTTCTGCATAAGCCACTTTAGCTTGCACACCCACTAAAATAGCTCCTACAGTGTGAGCGACAGTATTTATTGTTAAAATGGCAATAAGTGGTTTGTCTACATCTTTCTTTAAAACTTCTAACTCCTTTGCATAATCTAACCCTTCACTCTTTTTGAGATTGATAAATGTTGGGGTAATGCTTAAAAGGACAGCTTCTAAAATTGAACACAAAAAAGAGAAAAAAATAGAAACTGTAGCGAAAATTATTAATAAAGTCATGCATAGTAATTTAAGTTACAAAAGTAACTAAAATAAAAAAACCTCAGTAATCTACTGAGGTTTAAGGTAGGTTATCAAGCTTTAGTTAAAAGCCATAGCTTAAACCAAATAACCAGTATGTTTGTAATTTGTTATCTACTGTCAAAAAAGATTCTGCAGCATTGTTAATTAACGCATTATTCAATGCTTCTTGCTTATTGTTTCTAAGTCCAGCTTCAAAACCTAACCCAATTCCTTTCCATAAAGTATACCCAAAAGAGTTTGTCCATGTCCAATTAGATAAATCTGTATTTTTATAGCTCTGAAATAAAGATAGGTTAGATTTAATACTCAAACCTCCATACTTATTTGTATAATCTGCAACTATTTTTGCCCCCAAAGAAGATTCAAAAACAGTATCTTCAGAACTGAATACAAAATTATAGTTTCCTGGATGCATAACTACAACCAAATGACTTGTTGGTGTCCAAGTTAAACCAGCACCTATATCTAAATATCCAGGGTTGTTAAAATTGTCTATGATAGTAGTTCTATATTCACCTAAACCAGAAATTGCCCATTTTTTATTTAATCTTTTACCATACAAAGATGATAAAGTAAATACATCTGACGCTGTTTCAAAACCTTCATCTCCAGAAATAGATTTGTTATCTAATTTTACCCATCCTAAATTAAGACTACCAGAGTTTCTCCAGAAAAAACCTTCTTCAATTAAGTTGGCAAAACCGTTTACAGTTATTCCAATATTGGCAGCATTTGCATCTGGTGCATTTCTAGCATACCAGTTGTTAAAGCCAGATAAACTTGCACCAATTGTTCCAAAAGCACCTAGCTTCCATCCAGGAAGTGCGTCTAATGTTTTTTGAATTTGTTTTGCTTTTGTTTGTAAGTTAGCAATTGAGTCTTTTTTAGAATTAAGTGTTTTTTTTAATTCATCTACACTTTGTGCGTTTATAGAAACACTTAAAAAAGTAAGTATAAAAAAGAATGTTATTTTTTTCATGAAAATTTATTTTATAATAAGTCAAAAATAACAGAATTTAAAAGGCAACATTTTTTTTTTAGATTAACGGTTCCTTTTAAAAATAAATAGCACTGATTTTCAGATAGGTATGTTTTTATACACTAGATTAATACCTCTTTAGTAACTCACTTTTTCGTGAAAACTATAATTTAATCCAAGTCCAAATAGCTGTCTAAATTGAATTTTACTAGAAGAGTTATCATCTATAATTGCGTGAAAAGTAAGATGTGTTTTAATTTGCTTATTCACTTTAAAGCTTATGTTAGCTTGGTAGTCTACATCAACATTACCAACTTTAGAAAGGTAATCTGTATACATGGTTAGTATGTTTTCTACCAATATATTTTCCATAATTTGAAATTTATAGTAACCAGATAAGCTATACCCAAGACTAAAGGCAGTATTTCTCCCTTCTTCTACACCATATTTACCGGAGAAAGTATCGTTTACTAAAGTGTATCTGGCTGTAGCAGGAGCTATATTTAAACTTAAATTGTCAGATTTTTTCCAAAGCATTCCTGGCCCAAAAGTTAAGTAAGCAGGAGCTAAAAAACCTGAAACCGTTTCTTTAGGTTCCTTCTTATAGTCGAAACCACTACTATATTGTGATCTAAAGTTTCCAATAAAAGATAAAAACCAATAAGTAGATGTTTTAAAGCCAAAAAGTGTGTTGAATTCAAATCTGTCGTCTGTTTTTCTCCAGCCTTGTTCTTCTAAGTGACTTAATCCATAACTGGTTATTAGCCTGCTGTCCCAGTTAATATTCTTTTTTTTGTAGTTAAAATCATAGTTTACGTTAAGGTTGCCGGCAATTGTATTTACCCCTCCTGTTCTCCAGTTAGAAAAAGAAGATTGATTGAAAATAAAAGCAAACCGACCATGAATTTTCCATTTTGGCGTGGGTAAGGTATCTTTTTTCTTTGTTTGCCCAACCACAGTAAAGAACGAAAAGAAAAGCAAGAAGAAGAGGGAGTAATACTTCACACTAGTTGTTGAATTAAATACAAAAATAAAAGAATATGTAAAAAGGGAAAATTATTTTTTAGATTTATATAAAGGAACCGTAGAGCATGCTTCTCCAAAAAGAATACTCTTACAAATAGGTTGTATTTTTTGTATTAAAAATGCAAAAGCAGAAGGGGGTATTGGTTTATCTGCACAGCCTTTTAAGATAACTGGTTTATCTGCAAGATGTCTTAAATCTAAGAACCCAATTAGTTCTTGGTAAATAACAGTTTCTAATAATTCTAAATTACCAATGACTACTTTATTGGCATAAGGGTTTATTTCTGCAGCAATTAACATAAAAGCCCATGATGGTATAATTGCATCTGCTGAACAAGTAATTGCAACAAAAGAATTTTTATAAGCAGACCAATTGTGCGCTTTAACTTGAGCCCTAAATTCTTGTTCTTTTAGAATTAATTCTTCATAAAGCCAGTCTTTAATATCAAAAAGGACTCGTTTACCTTTTGGATATATTTCCTCTAAGTCAAAAGTTACTAATTTACTGTTGGCAACTCTATTTACGATTTCATCTTTCATTCTCTTTAAACTTTAGAAGGTCAACTTTTTTATAAAATTAAAAATTAAAAATTAAAGCATACCTAACTCTAATTTTGCTTCTTCGCTCATCATTTCTTGAGTCCATGTAGGATCAAAAGTAATTTCTACTTCACAGTCATTAATTTCTTTTAAAGACTTTACCTTATCTTCTATTTCTACAGGTAAACTTTCTGCAACTGGACAGTTTGGAGATGTAAGTGTCATTAGTATTTTTGCATTATTTTCGTCAGAAACAAATACGTCATATATTAAACCAAGTTCGTATATGTCTACTGGGATTTCAGGATCGTAAATCGTTTTTAAAACACCAATTATTTTATCTCCTATTTCTTCTAATTCTTTGTCAGTCATGTTAATTTTTATTTGTTTTACAATTTTGCTTGTTGCGCAATTGCATACATTTTTATTTGCTTAAGCATAGAAACCAATCCGTTTGCTCTTGTGGGAGATAAGTGTTCTTTTAAACCAATTTCATCTATAAAATGTGTTTCTGTAGCTAAAATATCTTCAGGTTTCTGCCCAGAATAAACTCTTAATAAAAGTGCTACTATACCTTTTGTTAAAATAGCGTCACTATCTGCAGTAAATTTCACGTTCTTATCATCTAACTCAGAATACAACCAAACTTTAGATTGACAACCTTTAATTAGGTTCTCATCTAATTTAAATTCATCGTTAATCATTGGTAAAGATTTACCTAATTCAATGATGTATTCATAACGTTCCATCCAATCATCAAACATCGAAAACTCATCAATAATTTCTTCTTGTATTTCTTTGATAGTCATTTTTAAAACTTATTTTTGCTGCTTAATTACCTTGTATACACAAGTATTGCAAAATTAATGATTATATTTAAGAAATGAGCAAATTATTAGCAGTTGGTACAGTAGCTTTTGATGCAATAGAAACGCCTTTTGGCAAAACTGATAAAATTCTTGGAGGTTCAGGAACTTTTGTGGGTTTAGCAGCAAGTCAATTTGGTGTTAAAACAGGAGTTGTTTCTGTTGTAGGAGGAGATTTTTCTGAGAGTTATTTAGAGATGATGAATGCCAAAGGTATAAATACAGATGGTATTGAAATAATTAATGAAGGGAAAACGTTTTTTTGGAGTGGTAAATATCATAATGATATGAATTCTAGAGATACGTTAATTACAGAGTTAAATGTTTTAGAAAATTTTCAGCCAGTTGTGCCAGAAAATTTCAAAGATTCAGGTATTGTAATGTTGGGTAATCTACATCCATTAACTCAGGCATCTGTTTTAGATCAAATGAATGAAAGACCAAAATTAGTAGTTTTAGATACTATGAACTTTTGGATGGACATTGCATTGAGTGATTTGCATGATGTACTTAAAAGAGTAGATGTAGTTACTATTAATGATGAAGAAGCTCGTCAACTTTCTGGAGAATATTCATTAGTAAATGCAGCTAAAAAGATTCATACAATGGGTCCTAAATATGTGGTGATTAAAAAAGGAGAACATGGCGCTTTGTTATTCAATGAAGGTAAAATGTTTTTTGCACCAGCTTTACCATTAGCAGAAGTTTTTGACCCAACAGGTGCAGGAGACACTTTTGCAGGAGGTTTTTGCGGATATTTAGCAAAAACAGAAGATATTTCTTTTGAGAATATGAAGAACGCTATTATTTATGGTTCCAATTTAGCATCATTCTGTGTAGAGAAATTTGGTACTGATCGTATGCAAGAGCTAACAAAAGAAGAAGTAAAAAATCGCTTGCAAGCTTTTAAAGAATTAACACAATTTGATATAGAATTATCATAGCATGAAAATCCGCGCCTAAAAACGCGGATTTTTTTGTAGTAAAAACAACAAATACTAAAATAAATGAGTGACGCAATTAAACACGAATGTGGAATTGCCTTGGTTAGATTAAAGAAGCCATTACAATTTTATAAAGACAAATATGGTTCTGCTTTTTACGGAATTAATAAAATGTATTTATTAATGGAAAAGCAACACAATCGTGGTCAAGATGGTGCTGGTTTTGCAAGTGTAAAGTTTAATATAGATCCTGGGACTAGATATATTAGTAGGGTACGTTCTAATAAAACACAACCTATTCAAGATATTTTTGCTCAGATTAATGATAGAATAAATGGTGTTTTAGAGGAAAACTCAGACAAGAAAGATGATGTTGCTTGGCAAGAAGAAAATATGCCTTACGTAGGTAATTTGTTTTTAGGTCATGTACGTTATGGAACTTTTGGTAAAAACTCTATAGAAAGTGTTCATCCGTTTTTGCGTCAAAGCAATTGGAAACATAAAAACCTAATTGTTGCAGGTAATTTTAACATGACAAACTCTAACCAAATGTTAGATGAGTTAATTGAGTTAGGCCAGCATCCAAAAGAGTTTACAGATACTGTAACTGTAATGGAAAAAATTGGTCATTTCTTAGAAGATGAAGTAGGCAAACTATATCAAAAAGCCAAAAAACAAGGTTTTAACAAAAAAAATGCGTCACCATTTATAGAAGAAAATTTAAGCTTAAAAAAAGTGTTAAAACGTTCTTCTAAAAATTGGGATGGTGGTTATGCAATGGCTGGTTTGGTTGGTCATGGAGATGCATTTGTGCTAAGAGATCCTAATGGAATTAGACCAACTTTTTTCTATGAAGATGATGAGGTTGTTGTGGTTGCTTCAGAAAGACCAGTAATACAAACTGTATTTAATGTAGAAATAGATAAAGTTCAAGAACTAGAAAGAGGTCATGCTTTAATCATTAAAAAAAGTGGTAAAGTTTCTATTAAAAAAGTAAACGAACCAAGAGAAAAGAAATCTTGTTCTTTTGAGCGTATTTATTTTTCTAGAGGAAGTGATGCCAGTATTTATGAAGAACGTAAAAACTTAGGGAAATTTGTGTTTCCACAAGTTTTAAAGTCTATAAATTCTGATGTTTCTAATTCTGTTTTTTCTTACATACCAAATACAGCAGAAACATCTTTTTATGGAATGACAGAAGCTGCTGAAGATTTATTGAATCAGCAAAAAACAGCTAAAATTTTAGCTGGTGGCACAAAATTATCTGCTCAAAAAGTAACTGAAATTTTATCTGAAAGACCTCGTTTTGAAAAAATTGCTATTAAAGATGCAAAATTAAGAACGTTTATTGCAGATGATAATTCTAGAGATGATTTAGTAGAACATGTTTACGATATTACTTATGGTGTTGTAAAGCCTACAGATAATTTAGTAATTATAGATGATAGTATTGTTCGTGGAACAACGTTAAAGAAAAGTATCATTAAAATTTTAGACAGATTAAACCCTAAGAAAATTGTAGTGGTTTCTTCTGCTCCACAAATTAGGTATCCAGATTGTTATGGTATAGATATGGCTAGAATTGATGCATTTATTGCATTTAAAGCTGCTATTGATTTGTTAGAACAAACCAATCAATATCATATTGTAGACGAGGTTTATCAAAAAAGTAAAGCGCAGCAAAATAATGAAGATGTAGATATTGTAAATTATGTTAAAGATATCTATAGCCCTTTTACACCAGAAGAAATTTCGGCTAAAATTGCAGAGATGCTAAAAACGGAAGAAATTAAAGCTGAGGTTGAGGTAATTTATCAAACAATAGAAGGCTTACATAAAGCTTGCCCAGATAATTTAGGGGATTGGTATTTTACAGGTGATTATCCAACTCCTGGAGGAATGCGAGTTGTGAATCAAGCATTCATTAATTTCTATGAAGGAAATGATAAAAGAGCTTATTAGTTTTTAAATAAAAAGTCAAAATAAAAAAGCATCCAAATTTATTTGGATGCTTTTCTTTTTTATAGTTATTACATCACATTTGCTAATAGTGAAATAATAAAAGTAGTTTTGTTATTTATTTTGCTTCTGCATATCTTCTTTCTACTTCATTCCAGTTAATTACTTTAAAGAAAGCATCAATATAATCTGGTCTTCTGTTTTGGTAGTTTAAGTAGTAAGCATGTTCCCAAACGTCTAATCCTAAAATTGGAGTTCCTCCACAAGTTACGCCTGGCATTAAGGGGTTATCTTGGTTTGGTGTAGAGCAAACTTCTACTTTACCTCCTTTATGAACACATAACCAAGCCCAACCTGAACCAAATTGAGTTGCTGCAGCTTTAGAAAAAGCATCCATAAAAGCTTCCTTAGACCCAAATTCTGCCTCAATAGCATCTTTTAATTCTCCAGATAAATAACCTCTATTTTCTGGATTTAATACTGTCCAGAATAAAGAGTGATTGTAAAAACCACCTCCATTATTTCTAACAGCATTATTACTCATGTCTAAGTTAGTTAAAATATCTTCTATAGATTTTCCTGCTAATTCAGTACCTTCAATTGCATTGTTTAATTTTGTTGTATATCCATTATGATGTTTTCCATGGTGTATTTCCATAGTTTTAGCATCAATATGTGGTTCTAGTGCATCATGTGCGTATCCTAATTCTGGTAATTCAAAAGCCATAATTTTATATTTTAAAGTTTATTATAATAAATTGAATAACAAATTTAATATTTAATACTGCTTTAAACAAGTGTTTAATAATTTGTTAACTTATAGCAACATAGACTGTAGCTATTCACCATATTTTTGCATGAAATCTTCTAATTCAGTAACCATATTTTTGCTTCCACAAACAAATGGAACTCTTTGGTGCAGTTCTGTAGGTTCTACATCCATAATTCTGGTATATCCGTCAGAAGCATAACCATTAGCTTGTTCTGCTAAAAAAGCCATAGGGTTACATTCGTAAAGTAAACGTAACTTTCCATTCGGATTTCTAGATCCTTTCGGATACATATAAATACCTCCTTTAATCATATTTCTATGAAAGTCTGAGACTAAAGAACCAATATACCTGCTTGTATAAGGTCTATCTCCTTCTTCCTCCTGACAGTATTTTATGTATTTTTTTATACCTAATGGAAAATCCATATAGTTTCCTTCATTGACAGAGTAAATACTCCCATCTTCAGGAAATTCCATATTTGGGTGAGATAAGTAAAAAGAACCAATTGCAGGGTTTAAGGTAAAACCATTGACACCATCTCCTGTTGTGTAAACTAACATAGTAGAAGTACCGTAAACTACATAACCTGCTGCAACTTGCTCACTACCCTTTTGTAAGAAATCCTCTAATTGTACAGGTGTTCCTGTTGGTGTAACCCTTCTGTAAATAGAAAAAATAGTTCCTACAGAAACGTTTACATCTATGTTAGATGAACCATCTAAAGGGTCTATTAAAACCACATATTTGTTTTGATGATTTTCATCAATACTATTAATTGATATAAAACTATCTTCTTCTTCACTTGCAATTCCACAAACAATATTTCTTCTAGTTAATGTCTGTATAAATTTATCATTTGCGTAAACATCTAATTTTTGCTGATCTTCACCTTGAATATTAGTATCTCCAAAAGCACCAATGATATCTACTAATCCTGCTTTATTTACCTCATGATTTACCACTTTTGCAGCTAATCGAATTGAATTTAAAAGGCTACTTAATTCACCTGAACTATATTTAAAAGCATGCTGATTTTCAATTATAAATTCACCAAGAGTTTGTTTTTTTACTGTCATGAGATAGTTAAAGGTTGATTTTTAACAAATATCTAAACTTTTTTGAGTTACTACAACGTTTTAGTTTTTTATTTTTTTGAATGACAATGATTTAAGAATTAGATAAAAAATTACACAGATTGTAGCTTATTGTCAAAATTTTACAAATATTTTTAACGATTATAAAATGATTTATCTTTGACAAAATTTTGACAATATGAGTTTTATCATTAGAAGAGGTTTACAAGAAGACATGCAATCTGTTCATAATTTAATTATGGAATTGGCCATTTTTGAAAAAGAACCAGATGCAGTAGATATTACTGTAGCTGATTTAATAAATGATGGCTTTTCAGAGAAACCAAGATTCAAAATTTTTGTAGCCGAAGAAAATGAAACTATTATTGGTATAGCCCTTTTCTATGAAAGATATTCTACTTGGAAAGGTAAAACTATTCATTTAGAAGATTTAATTGTTACCAAAAGCAGACAAAAAATTGGTGCAGGCAAAGCATTATATACAGCTGTTTTAAACTATGCTTATGAAAATGAATTTAATAGAGTTGCTTGGGAAGTTATAGATTGGAACACAAATGCTATTGAGTTTTATAAAAGTACAGGTGCAACTTATTTAAATGATTGGTCTGTAGTACAAATGAATAAAGAAAATTTATCAAAATTTATACAAAACAACTAGTTAGATGAAGATTTTTAAATTTGGTGGTGCTTCTATAAAAGATGCAAAAAGCGTAAAAAATGTGGCTTCTATCATAAAGAATGAAGGTGCTAAAGATACTTTGGTAGTGGTTTCTGCTATGGGTAAAATGACAAATGCTTTTGAAGATGTAATACACTCTTATTACCATAAAAAAGAAGATTTACCTAACAAACTTAATTATATAGAAGAATTTCATAAAAATATTATGAGTTCTTTGTTCAATAAAACGGATGAGATTTATAAAGAAGTAGATGTTTTGTTTGGAGAGTTAGGTTGGTTTTTGGCTAGAAACACTTCTCAAAGGTTTAACTATGTGTATGACCAAATTATTTGTTTTGGAGAATTACTATCGACCAGAATAGTTAGTGCTTATTTAGCTAAAATAGGTCAAGAAAATGTATGGTTTGATGTTAGAAACTATATAAAAACAGATAGTAATTATAGAGATGCAAAAGTAGATTGGGACTTAACAGAAGAGTTGATCAATAAAAAGGTAGATACTTCTAAAATAAACATTACTCAAGGTTTCATTGCCGCTAACGATACAGAAAACACAACTACTTTAGGTAGAGAAGGTTCAGATTATACAGCAGGTATTTTTGCATACTGTTTAAATGCAGAAAGTGTTACAATTTGGAAAGATGTACCAGGAGTTTTAAATGCAGATCCAAGGGTTTTTTCTGACACAACTTTATTAGAACAAATTTCTTACGAAGAAGCAATAGAAATGGCTTTTTATGGGGCATCTGTAATTCACCCAAAAACATTACAACCTTTAGAACGAAAAGAAATTCCTTTGTTAGTGCGTTCTTTTGTAAATCCTAAAGAAAAGGGAACAACTGTTTCTAAAGGAACCATGTTAGCGCCTTATATACCTTGTTACATTGTTAAGAAAAATCAAATTTTGGTATCTATTTCTGCATTAGATTTCTCTTTTATGGTAGAGAATAACATTAGTTTTATTTTTCAAAAATTACACGATTATCAATTAAAAGTGAATTTAATTCAGAATTCAGCCATTAGTTTCTCTGTTTGTATTGATAATAAGTTCGACAAATTTGATTCGTTTCATAACGAATTAAACAATCAATTTAAAATTGATGTTCAGAAAAATGTAGACCTATATACCATTCGTCATTTTGACGCTACAGCTATAGAATTGATTGAAAATAATGGAGAATCTTTACTTACTCAGGTTAATAAAGAGACCTCACAAATTGTAATAAAACCTTATTAAATAAAATTCTCATTTCGTTTTTTTTACTAAGTTTGTTACCTAGTAGTAACGTTAAATTATGGGATTAGTAACAGCTAAAGAAATTTCGCAAGTAATTGGTTTACAAAAACTTGGATTTTTTGGGACTTTTATTGGATGGTTACTTATCAAAGTTTTACGTATATCCGCAATCAATAAGATTTACAAAAAGAACAAAGACAAAACCGATTTAGATTTTTTAAATGGTGTTTTAGAAGATTGTAATATTGAATTCCAAATCCCAGAAGAAGATCTAAAAAGAATACCCAAAGATGGTGCTTTTATTACAGTATCTAACCATCCTTTAGGAGGTATAGACGGTGTTTTATTATTAAAACTTTTAATTGAAAAAAGACCAGATTATAAAATTATAGCCAATTTTCTACTACACAGAATAGCTCCTTTAAAACCATATATAATGCCAGTAAATCCTTTTGAGTCAAGAAAGGGTGCAAAATCTAGTGTTGCTGGAATAAAAAGTGCGCTTTCACATTTAAAAGAAGGCAAGCCTTTAGGTATTTTTCCTGCAGGGGAAGTATCTACTTATAAAGACGGAAAATTGAAGGTAGATAAGCCTTGGGAAGATGGAGCGGTTCGTCTAATTAAAAAAGCACAGGTTCCTATAATTCCAATTTATTTCCATGCTAAAAATAGTCGGTTATTTTATTTTTTATCTAAAATTTCAGATACACTAAGAACGGCTAAATTACCTTCTGAAGTTATTTCTCAAGAAGGTAAGGTAATTAAAGTAAGAATCGGAAAACCTATTTCTGTAGCTGATCAGAACAAATACGAAGATGTTACTTCTTTTTATCAGTTTGTGAGGAAAAAAACTTACATGTTAGCTAACCCATTTCAAAAAGCAAGTAAATTATTATCCGCAGAAGCTATAAAAATTAAAAAGCCCATAAAAAAAATTGTAACCGCAAAAAGTAAGGAACTATACATCACAGAAATTAATAAGTTACGAAAAGCGAGTGGAAAGTTATTAGAAAGTAAAAATTACGAAGTGTTTTTTGCAAACGCAAAAGATATTCCTAATTTACTTCATGAAATAGGAAGGTTAAGAGAAATTACGTTTAGAGGAGTAGGTGAGGGTACAAATAAAGCCATCGATTTAGATAAGTATGATAAGTATTATTATCATTTAATACTTTGGGACAATCAAGAAAAACGTTTAGTAGGTGCTTATAGAATGGGACTTGGAAAAGAAATCTATAAGAATTTTGGTATCAATGGTTTTTATATTCAAACTCTATTTAGAATTGAGCCTGAACTACATCAAATGATGCAAAATACCATAGAAATGGGTAGAGCTTTTATTATAGATGAATATCAGCAAAAACCCATGCCTTTGTTTTTATTATGGAAAGGTATTGTGCATGTTACTTTGCGTTATCCAGAGTATAAATATCTAATGGGTGGTGTTTCTATTAGCAATCAATTTTCAGATTTTTCAAAATCTTTAATGATTGAGTTTATGAAATCGCATTATTACGATCCTTATATTGCACAGTACATTTATCCAAAAAAAGAGTTCAAGGTTAAGTTAAAAGATGGTGATAAAGATTTTGTGTTTGATGCTACAAAAGCAGACATGCAAAAGTTTGATAAAATTATTGATGAAATAGAACCTGGAGCCTTAAGAATTCCTGTATTGATTAAAAAATACGTAAAACAAAATGCACGATTGGTGGCCTTTAATGTAGACCCAAAATTTAATAATGCAGTAGATGGTTTAATGTATATTAAGGTTTCTGATATACCAGAAAGTACTGTAAAACCTGTGATGGAAGAGTTTCAAGCTGAGTTAGAAAAGAAAGCTGCAGAAGTTCAGAAAAAATAAAAAACCCAAGCTTAGCTTGGGTTTTTTGTGGTTTAATAAATAATCTTATTTATTTTTGTTTCGCTAGTAAATCTCTAATTTGTGCTAATAATTCTTCTTGACTCGGACCTTTTGGGGCTTCAGGTTTTGGAGCTTCTTTCTTTTTAGTCGCGTTTACGCCTTTTACAATCATAAACATTACAAAAGCGACAATAATAAAATCGATAACGTTGGTTAAAAATTCACCATATAATACTGCAACTTGGTTTACTGTTTCACCAGCTTCGTTTAGTGTACCTTCTTTAACAATCCATTTTAATTGTTTAAAGTCGGCTTTAAAAATTAGACCAATTAAAGGAGAAACAATTCCTCCAGTAAATGAGGTTACTACTTGTTTAAAAGCAGCCCCCATAACAAAACCTACTGCAATATCTATAAGGTTACCCTTCATTGCAAAATCTTTAAATTCTTTTAGCATTCCCATTTTTATATATTTAAGGTTGATACGTTGCTAAAGTACTACTTTTTCTAAGACTTTAACATTTTCTTAACACGTGGAGAAATTGATGTTAAGATTTCGTAAACGATAGTGTCCGAAACATTTGAGATGTGTTGCAACATTTCTTGATGATTAAAGATAATAACTTCATCACCTTCACTACAATCTATAGCTGAAACATCTACCATTATCATATCCATACAAACATTACCAATAATGTTTGCTTTTTGGTTATGTATAAGTACATACCCTTTTCCATTTCCTAATTTTCTTGATAAACCGTCTGCATGACCTACAGGTATGGTTGCAGATCTACTAGGTGTTTTAGCGACAAATGCTCTGTTGTACCCAACACTTTCCCCTTTTTCTAGGCTATGAATTTGAGAGATAATAGATTTTAAATGGTGTGTATTTTTTAGTTGCTTAGTTTCTTTTAGATCGTTTCCAAAACCATAAAGCCCAAGACCTATTCTTACCATATCAAACTGTGCGTTTGCATAATTTACAACTCCAGAGGTGTTTAAAATATGTAACAATGGTTTGTAATCTAAGAGTTTTAAGAATTCTTTAGTAATACTAGAAAAACTTTTTAGTTGGCTGTTGCTAAATTCCTTTTCGTTTAAGTCTTCGCTTGCTGCTAGATGAGAGAATAAAGATTGTATTTTTATAGCGTTCGTTTCTTTTAGTTGAGTATTAATATTGGAAATATCTGACTGTTTAAAACCTAGTCTGTTAAGGCCCGTGTTAAATTTTAAATGTATTGGATATTGTTTTAAACCTTTTTTAGAAGCAATGTCTAAAAAGCTGTTTAATATTTTGAAATTATATAAATTAGGTTCTAAATTATAAGCAATAATATCCTTTAAAGAATTTATTTGTGGATGTAGTACTAATATCGGTGTTTTAATGTTAGCTTCTCTTATTGCTATCCCTTCATGTGCATAAGCAACTGCAAAATAGTCTACCTTATTTTTTAAAAACTCAGCAACAAGAACTCCATCACTACCATAACCAAATGCTTTAACAACAGCTAAAATTTTAGTTGCTTCATTTAATTTATTTTTAAAATAATTTAAATTATGCTCTAAAGCTTTGCTATCAATTTCTAAAACACTTACATGATTGTTCATTCTTTAGTCGAATTTACATCAGTACTCTTATTTATATTACTAGAAGAGGTAACTTTTTCTACAGAACTATTTTGTTTTTCTTTAATGGCTTTATAATATGCAGCTCTACTTAAAGGTTCATATTCTTCAGTTTCACCAAGCATAACTAAACTGTCATTTTGTGCTTTTCTAAAACTATAGTTGGCTAAGTTACCTGTATGAGTGCAAACAGCATGTACTTTTGTTACGTATTCTGCAGTTGCCATTAACGATGGCATTGGTCCAAAAGGATTTCCTTTAAAGTCCATGTCTAAACCTGCAACAATTACACGAATGCCTCTATTGGCTAAATCGTTACAAACGGATACGATTTCATCATCAAAAAATTGAGCTTCATCAATACCAACTACATCTACATTATTAGCTAACAAACGAATATTTGATGATGCTGGTACAGGTGTAGAACGTATTCTAGAGTCGTTATGAGAAACTACTTCATTATCATCATAACGAGTGTCTACTGCAGGTTTAAAAATTTCTACACGCTGTTTTGCAAATTGTGCACGTTTTAAGCGCCTAATCAACTCTTCTGTTTTACCAGAAAACATAGAGCCACAAATTACCTCAATCCAACCAAATTGTTCTGTATGATTTACAGTATTTTCTAGAAACATTTTGTAATTTTAAGCGTTATAATTTTTTATACTTTTGTTCTACAAAGAGAATTTACAAAAATATAAATAATTCATAGTTTAAATTAAATATACATCACAACTTATGCACAAAAAATTAGAGAGCGAATTAATAAGTATAGCTCATAGTATCTTAAAGATGAAAAATAAGGAAGATGTGTTTGCTTTAAAAGAGCAGTCTAAACAAATCTATGAAAAACTTACGATGTTAGCCTTTGTAGAGGAGTACATTAATACAACTCCAAATGCAGAAGAGAGTAGAGAAGAACTTCTACAGGCTGTATCTACAGCTTTTGATAATAAAGAAAAAGTATTAGATGATGTTTTAATTAATGAAGAAGTTTCTGGAAAGCCTACCCTTTCTCACGAAAAAGATCATAAAGACAAAGAAGATATAATAGTTGAAGAAAAAGAAGAAGTAGCTATTCTAAATGAGCCCGAAGCTATTGAAGAGGAATCTTATTCTGATGAAAAAGAAGAAGTGCAAGAAATTATAGAGCAACCTTTTGACGATTTAGAAGCGTTGATGTTTGAGACTTTAAATGAAGAAAATCAGTTAGTTCAAGAAGATAAAGAGCTAAACTTAAACGAACAAAAAACCTTGTCTTTAGAAGATGAATTACAGGATACTATCTCTGTAGATGTAATGGCAGATTTATTTGATAATGTTCAACCAAAATCGCTAAATGATAAATTAAATACTAATATTCAAATTGGTTTAAATGACAGAATTGCGTTTGTAAAACACTTGTTTAATAATCAGCAAGAGGATTATAACAGAGTTATTTCTCAGTTAAATACATTTAAAATAGAAAAAGAAGCTAAAGAATTTATTCATACAATGGTTAAACCAGATTATAATTGGACAGATCAAGAAGAATTAGAGGCTCGCTTTTTAGAAATTATAACGCGAAGATTTTCTTAATATAAAAAAATAGACCTCTGAAATCTGTTTTAATTCATACTCATTTTCATAAAAGACGCACTGGAGTTACCAGGAGTATAGAAAATGTATTGCCATTTTTCTCTGATAAATTTGAGACTTATGTGTATGGTTCTACTATTTCTGGAAACCATATAACCACCAAAAAACTTAAATCATTTTTATTTTCTAAAAATAAAACAATTGTACATTGTCATAGAAACAATGAAATTTTACGAATGCTTTTTTATAGGTTTTTAGGTGCCAAGTTTACACTTGTGGCTACTAGACATGCAGAATCTAAACCCTCTAGTTTAACTCTGTTTTTACTTAAAAAGGCAGATAAAGTGGTTACTTTAATCAACAGCATGAGCGCTAATCTAGGAATTAAAAACACTTCAGTTGGTCATGGAATTCAGGTTGATAAATTCAAACCAAATACTGTCAAGAAACTGCAGCATATTTCTCAAGATCATATTATTCTAAATGCAGGTAGAGTTCGTAAAGCAAAAGGTCAGTTAGTTTTATTAGAAGCTTTAAAAAACTTAAAGGAATATTCCAATTGGGCTTTGGTAATAGTTGGTAAAGTAGATAAGCCAGCATTTTTAGAGGAATTAAAATCCATTGCCAAAAAACATCAAATAGAAAATCAAGTTTATTTTGTAGACGAAACTAGAGATATTATTTCATATTATCAAGCAGCAAAAATTGTAGTTGCACCTAGTTTTTCAGAAGGCTTTTCTCTAGTTACAGCAGAAGCTATGAGCTGTGAAAATACAGTAATAGCAACTAAAGATGTTGGTGTACATTCAGAATTAATAACTAATGGTAAGAATGGATATTTATTTGAAGCAGGAAATAACAATCAATTAGAAGAAATTTTAATAAAGTTACTGAAGGACGAAGTTCCTATGACTGGGGAAGCAGCAAGAGAAGAAATTATAAAAAATTGGAGTGCTAAAAAAGAAGCAGAAAGCTTATCGGAATTATATATAAAAACATAAAAAATGAAAAATTTAGTTGGGATTTTATTATTTACATTACTAACAGTATCAATTACGAATGCTCAGAAAATTGAAATGAATAAAGTTTTCGGGGGTTATGAGTTTAAGCAGAACGACAAAACACTTCTCTTAAAAGATATGAAAGAGATTATGAAAGAAAATACAGAAGCATTAGCATTAATTCAGTCTGCACAAACAAATCAGACTTGGGCTATGCTTTTAGGAACTGCAGGTGGTGCATTAGTGGGTTTCCCTATAGGTACTGCAATTGGTGGTGGAGATCCTGAATGGACTCTAGCAGGAGTAGGTGCCGCATTAATTGTAGCTACAATACCAATTGTCAAAGGTTTTAATAGAAAAACTAAAAAAGCTGTAGAATTATATAATGCAGACATAACATCCACTAGTTACCAATTTCAGCCTACTTTTAATTTAAAGATTAATGGAACTAATTTCGGAATTTCAATGAATTTTTAATGAAAACAAAGCTTTTTTATATCACAGTTTTATTGGTTTTATTTTCAGCTTGTAAAGCTAGTTATGATGCCTCAGATTATATAAAATCAGATAAAACTGATATTCCAGATTATAATTTAGAAGGGAATTGGGCTGTATTACCAAACAAATACACAGCAGATTTTACTGAGTTTGCATCAAAGAAATCAGACACTTTGAAAGCAGATGTCTTTTATGTTTATCCTACTTTAAATACAGAAAAAGACGATTTAAGATGGAATGTACCTGTAAATGATAAAAAGCAACAAGAAAAAGTACTGAATAGGGCAGTACTTTATCAAGCTTCAGCTTTTGCAACTTCAGGTAAAGTATATGTTCCTTATTATAGACAAGCACATTTGCGTTCGTATTCCAATTTAAAAAATGGTGGAGAACAAGCATTATTGTTGGCATATTCAGATGTAAAAAAAGCCTTTGAAGTCTATCTTAAAAAGTATAATAAAGGCAGGCCAATTATAATAGCAAGTCATAGCCAAGGTTCTACACATACTAAGTTTTTATTAAGAGATTTTTTTGATGGCCAACCTTTACAAAATAAATTAATTGCAGCTTACGTAGTTGGTACAATTGCAAAACCAGATTTATTTAAGACCATAAAAGTAATGACAAAACCTAATGAAATAGGAGGTTTTGTTGGCTGGAATACCTTTAAAAAAGGCTATTATTCAAAAAAAGGAAAAAATTACTTTAAAGGTAGTGTAACTACAAACCCTATAACTTGGAATTTGGAAGAAACCACAACTTTAGAGCAGCACAAAGGTTTCTTATATTCTAATAATAAAATTTACGATAAAGCTTTAAAAATTGAAGTTACAGATGGTTTAATTTGGAGCACAACACCAAAATTTCCTGGTAGATTTTTCATGTCTTTTATGAAAAATTATCATGTAGGAGATATTAATCTTTTCTGGAAAGACATTCAGCAAAATGCTGAATTAAGAACAAATACATACTTTAAATTAAAAAGCAATTTGTAACAAAATAATTACTTGTTCGTCTGAAAGGAAAACCAAGTAACATGAAAAAATTAATCACATTCGTATTTGCACTATTTGTTTTAACTGCATCAGCACAAACATCAACCTTTAAAAAGTTTTATAAAAGCCATAAAGAACACTCTCAATTTTCACTGAACATATCAGCATCAATGGTCGGTTCATTCTTTAATGATGAAGATTCAGATGAGGTTGCAGACTTGCTAAAAAAGTCAGGTAACTTTAAATTAATGGTTTTTGATAATGAAAATCAAGAAGTATCTAAAGACTTCAAAAAATATATTCGTAGAAATAATTTAAAAACCATGGTTCGTGTAAAAGGCGATGACAGTAAAGCTGAATTTTACACATTAGAAAAGAATAACTTAATTAAAGAGATCATTTTAAAAGCAAATAGTGATGATGACAGCTTAGTACTATTAGGTTTAAAAACAAGCATGACCAAAGAAGAGCTTGCGAAGCTACTTTCCAATTCATACAAAATATAAAACCAAGAGAGAAAGTGTTAATTCACTTTCTCTTTTACTTTTTCTACTTCTTTTTTACTGTTGCCAATAAAAATTTCACCTTCAATAATAAAAACAGGTCTTTTCAGAAACGTATATTCCTCTAAAAGATATTTTTTAAAATCAGCTTCAGACAACGATTTATCCTTTAAACCTAAAGATTTATATAATCGTGCACGTTTATTAAACAAGGCCTCATAACTGTTAGAAAGTGCATACATTTCTTGTAGCTGAGTTTCATTTACAGGGTTTGTTTTTATTTCTTGTTGTTCAAAACCATCTAAATTCACTTCCTTTAAGATACGTTTACAAGTATCACAAGTTTTCAAAAAATAAACTTTCTTCATTTTATATCAATTATATTTACAGTATCAAAATTAAGTATAAAAATGAAAATTCAATTTGATATTTTAAGAAAATCTAGAGATTTAATACTAAAAGAAATCGAGGATTTATCTTTAGAAGAACTCCACAAAATTCCTGATGGTTTTAAGAATAACATTGCTTGGAATGTAGCACATATAGTGGTTACACAACAGTTGTTACATTATGGTTTATCTGGTTTAAATCTTTTATGTCCAGATGATTTAGTAGAAACACATAGAAAAGGAACTGTACCAACAAAAACATTTACAGAAGAAGAGTTTAATGAGGTAAAAGAACTTTTAATGGGTTTACCAGACACTTTAGAAGAAGATTTTGAAGCTGGTATTTTCGATAACTACAAAGAATATCCAACAAGCACAGGCTTTGTACTTTCTTCAATACATAATGCCATTCCTTTTAATAATTTTCATGAAGGTATACATTATGGAATTATTAGATCTATAAAGAAGTTTCTTTAAGTTTAGAAGCTATTTCCAGATTTCACTACTCGTTTTTTTGAGTTGCTGATAAAAATCAGCAACTCAAAAAAGGGTAAATAAGTCGTTTAATCTGGGCTAAGCCTATTTATAAAAATCTCGCTTTTTGTAATTTTAAGTCTATTAAAGCATGAAATTCAATACCAAAACAATTCACGGAGGTCAAAAGCACGAAGAAACAACAGGTTCAGTAATGCCACCTGTTTTTTTAACATCCACCTTTGCACAATCTAGCCCTGGGCAACACAAAGGTTATGCATATGCAAGAGGTACAAACCCTACAAGAACTGCTTTAGAAGCTAATTTTGCAGCACTAGAAAATGGCACACATGCATTTGCATTTGCATCTGGAATGGCTGCTATAGATGCAGTTTTAAGATTGTTAAAACCAGGAGATGAGGTAATTGCAGGAGATGATTTGTACGGAGGAACTTACAGAATGTTTACACAACTATTTCAAAAATATGGTTTAGAGTTTTCTTTTGTAAATATGGATGAGTCTGCTAATATAATTCATGCAATTACCCCAAAAACAAAATTGGTTTGGATAGAAACTCCTACCAATCCATTAATGAAAATTGCAGATATTCATAAAATAGCAACGAATGTAAAAGAAGAAAATTCAGAAATTTTAATAGCTGTAGATAATACATTTGCAACACCATATTTACAAAAGCCATTAGATTTAGGTGCAGATATTGTAATGCATTCTGCTACCAAATATTTGGGTGGTCATTCAGATTTAGTAATGGGTGCTTTAATGGTAAAAGATGAAGCTTTGGCTAAGGAAATACATTTTATACAATTTGCAGCAGGTGCAATTGCTGGGCCTATGGATTCTTTTCTGGCTTTAAGAGGTGTAAAAACCTTACATGTTAGAATGCAAAGACATTGTGAAAACGGATTACAAGTAGCTCAGTTTTTAGAAACACATTCTAAAGTTGGTAAAGTGTATTATCCAGGTTTACAATCTCATGAAAGTTATGAAATTGCCAAAAAGCAAATGACAGCTTTTGGTGGTATGGTTTCTTTTAAGTTAAAAGATGAAAGTAAAAAAGCAACTTTTACATTTTTAGAAAACACAAAATTATTTACGTTGGCAGAATCTTTAGGTGGTGTAGAAAGTTTGGTAAATCATCCTGTAACCATGTCTCATGGTTCTATTCCAGAAGAAGAGCGTTTAAAAATCGGTATTACAGAGTCTTTAATACGTTTAAGTGTTGGTATTGAAGCTATAGAAGATTTGTTTGCTGATTTAGAACAAGCTTTAAATGCCTAATTCTTTAAGGAGCTTTATTAGTGATTATTAAATTGAGGAGAATTTTTTTTTATCAGTAGAAACGTAACCTTTTTTCATTTGAAAATAAATTATAGACCCTATAACAGGTGTAATTAGAACCATAAAAAAGAACAAACTTTTATGTTTTGGGTCTTTGAAATTAATTCTATTAATATCTATAATGGCCCAAAACCATAGTATTATAGACAAGAAAGCTAAAATTAGTATTGGTATAGACCAGGTAAATAGCATATTTTTTATTTTGATGTAATTTACAAAATTAATTAATAATGAATATTTCCTCTACAAAATAATTGGCTCTAAGTGCGTAATTGTTAATGGCTTCATTATATAAAATTACTTCTGGTTGCTGTTTTCTTAGGTAGTTTCCTGTGTCCCATTTATTATTTCCATTTTCATCTATTATGGCTCTAACTGTATATTTAATAGGTTCCAATAAATCAAAAACTAATCGAGTAGAAGAATTAATAAAACGCCTTTCTACAATTTTGTCTTGATTTTGGCCAGATAATAATTCTATAATTACGTTTTTAGAATTAGTATTATTTACGTTTAACGTTATTCGTCCATAATCTTCTAGCTCTTTGGTAACAAAATAATAAGCTAAACTATCATTGGCTACTTCATAAATGTCTGTAAACGCTTTTGGTAAAAAACTAAATTTATATTTTTCTTCTGGTTTTTTATCAAAAACAAAGGCAACTTTATTTTCTTTTATAGATGGAATGATATTATATTTTACAGCTAAAGTATCTTTATCAAATAAATTAATTTTGGTACTATCTATAGTAACAATAGGTGTATTACTTTTTATATAAAAAGTATCTCTTAAATTTAAAATACTTCTTATGGACGATTCGATAACCAAAGAATCTATATTTTTCTTTCGTAATCGAACAGTAATGGTATCTAAAACATCATTGTTTGCAACTATAAAGTTTAAAGAGTCTCTTTCTATTGGAGTATACCAATAATTCAAAGTGTCTTTTTCAGTATCAAATTTTGCGATACTTTTAAAATCTTCTGGTACATCAGAAAGTAAGTTAATTTGCATGTCTTTTGCATCACCATAAAAACCAAATTCAATTTTACCTTTTGTAGTTTCTTTTCCTCTTGCAAATTCATAAGATTGTTCTTCATTAAATAACACAATAGAATTTGGTATTATACTATCTCTAGGCAGTTGAATAATATCTTTATAAAAACCAATTTTATCCGTTTTTGGGTTAAAAATGTAGTCGTTTAAAGGCTCTTTTAAAGCCAATAATAAGTAGTTTCCTTTTCTTAGATTGGTGAAATTGTAATTAGTGGTATCTAAGGTATTTGTAACATAATCAGGTTTCCTTTTGTAGACAATAGAATCATTAAATATGCTGTCTATTCTATACATTAAAACGTTTACACTTCTAGGGGTATCAATAAGTTTTGCATCTTTAACAGTACCAAAAGTGGTTAAAGAATCTATATAGGTACCAGTAGAAAAAACATATTTAAAGTTTTCTAGCTGGTTACCTTCATTGTTATCTTCTACAGCATTTCCAAAATTAAAAATATAAGTAGTATTTGTTTTTAGAGTATCTATTATTTCAATATTTACAAACTTGCTAGGCGTACCTTGTGGAGTAATTAAAGGAGGGTTTTTCATGGGTGGAGAAACCACTAACTGTTTGTTTAGATTTTTGAGTACAATAAACTCATCAAAGTTTATTTTAATTTCTTTTTTATTAAAATTTATGCTTTCATAAGGTGGGTTTGCAGTTACAAATAAGGGTGCATTTTCATCTTTAGGACCACCATCTGGCCTGCCTGTTTTAGCACAACTAAACAGTAAGCTTACTAGTGTTATTAATAAAAATAATTTGTAATATTTTTTCACAAAAAAAGAATTTTACACAAAATAACAATTAATTTTTGAAATAAAAACCATAAATGTTACTCAGTATATCCCATTGTTAAAATACTAATTTTTGTGCCCTTATATTTTTGTAATTCATTTGCACAGGCTTCCAAAGTAGCACCAGTAGTTATTACATCGTCTATAAGTAAAATATGTTTGCCTTTAAATTTATCACCTTCTTTTATTTGAAATTTAGTATCTAAATTTTTAAATCGTTCAAACCGCGCTTTTAGCGTTTGCGTTTTTGTAGATGAAGTTCTTATTAATTGATTTTCTATGAACGGTTTATTCAAAAAGAAAGACAATCTTTCTCCAAATTTTGTTACTTGATTGTAGCCTCTTAATTTTTGTTTTTTTGGATGTAGTGGAACAGGGACAATACAATCTACTTCGTCAAATTCTTTGTTTTCTCTTAACATAGCTCCTAGCCAATTGCCAAAAAAAGTGCCTACTTCTTGATTGTTTTTATATTTTAAGTCTTGTATTAATTTTTTAGCACTACCTTCTTTACGATATAAAACCAAAGCATACCCTTTTTCAATTAAAGTTCTTCCATAGAATGTTTGGGTTATTTGGTTATTTTTAAAATCTACAAAGTTAGTTAAAGGCAAATCGTGTCTGCAAACTGTACAAATTGTGATTTCATTATTAATAAGTTGTAATTTACAAATTGCACATAACTTGGGGTAAAAAATGTACAATAGATCTTTTAATATTTTCATAGCGAATGAGAAATCTATTGAAAGATACACAAAAACTTTCGTTTGGTTTTTAAATTCTTCTTTCTTATTGATAAATTTCAGTAAACGTTTATCTTTGCGCTCATTATGGCAAAACAAGAAGATCAATTTAAAAAAGTTTTATCGCACGCAAAAGAATATGGTTATGTATTTCAGTCTTCTGAAATTTATGACGGTTTAAGTGCGGTTTATGATTATGCTCAAAATGGAGTTGAACTAAAGAAAAATATTAGAGAATATTGGTGGAAAGCCATGGTGCAAATGCATGAAAATATTGTAGGTATTGATGCTGCAATTTTAATGCACCCAACCACCTGGAAAGCTTCTGGTCATGTAGATGCTTTTAACGATCCTTTAATTGACAATAAAGATTCTAAAAAGCGGTATAGAGCAGATGTTTTAGTAGAAGATTTTAGAGAAAAAATAAATCAGAAAATAGAGAAAGATATTACTAAAGCTAAACAACGTTTTGGTGATGCTTTTAATGAAGAAGAGTTTAGAGCTACAAACGGAAATGTAATTCGTCGTCAAAAACAGATAGATGAAATTTCTACAGAGTTAGCAAGAGTTCAAGAAGAAAATGACTTAGTTGGTTTTAAACAATTAATAGTAGATTTGGGTATTGGCTGCCCAGCTTCTGGTTCTAAAAATTGGACAGATGTAAAGCAGTTTAACTTAATGTTTGGCACTCAAATAGGGGCATCAGCAGAAACCTCTACACAAGTATATTTAAGACCAGAAACCGCCCAGGGAATTTTTGTAAATTTCTTAAACGTTCAAAAAACGGGACGTATGAAAATTCCTTTCGGAATTGCACAAACTGGTAAAGCCTTTAGAAACGAAATTGTTGCAAGACAATTTATATTTAGGATGCGTGAGTTTGAACAAATGGAAATGCAATTTTTTGTAAAACCAGGTACTCAAAAAGAGTGGTACACTACGTGGAAAGAAACTCGTTTAAAATGGCACCTTTCTTTGGGTATGGGGTCTGAAAATTATCGTTTTCATGACCATGACAAATTAGCTCATTATGCAGACGCTGCTGCAGATATTGAGTTTAATTTTCCTTTTGGATTTAAAGAATTAGAGGGTATACACTCAAGAACAGATTTCGATTTAAAAGCACATGAAGCTTTTTCTGGTAAAAAGTTACAGTACTTTGATCATGAAGAAAATAAAAGTTACGTGCCTTATGTTGTTGAAACTTCTATTGGTTTAGACAGAATGTTTTTAGCAGTTTTTTCTAAATCATTACAAGAAGAAGAATTAGAAAATGGTACAACAAGAACGGTTTTAAAATTACCAGCAGTTTTAGCACCTTTTAAAGCAGCAGTTTTTCCTTTAGTTAAAAAAGATGGTTTACCAGAAGTTGCTAAGAAAATTGTAGAAGAGTTAAAATGGGATTTTAACATTTTTTACGATGAAAAAGATGCCGTTGGTAAACGTTACAGAAGACAAGATGCAGCAGGTACACCTTTCTGTATTACTGTAGATCATGACTCTTTAGAAGATGATTCTGTAACCATAAGACATAGAGATTCTATGGATCAGAAACGTGTTAAAATTTCTGATTTAAAAGATATCATTAAAGCTGAGGTTGATGTAAAAACTTGGCTTAAAAAGATAGAAGCATAAGTATTAACTTGCATAAAAAAATCCTCATCAATTCTATTTGGTGAGGATTTTCTTAGTTTATAATTTTAGTTTTTAGAAACGATATCCTATAGATATTCCAAATCGTCCAACAATATCGTTGTTTAAAAAATAATTATCATCTTTTTTACTCTTTATTAAATTTCTTCCTATTCCAAGATAGATTTCTGTTGTAAAACCTGTTTTTGTTACAAATTTACCTCCTACAGAAACTCCAAGTGCAAATGCGGTCTGGCTTGTGTTTTCGTAGGCATAATCATCAATATAATAGTTATATAGATAATAGTCATCTTTAAAGTTGTTTAACATTCCAAAACCTTCCACAAAAAAGCCTCTTGCAAATCTACTTTCAGAAAAAAACCATCTGTAATAAGGTGTTAAAGAAAATTTTTTCTCAAAAATGATATCACTATTTTCATCTGAAAAATTATAAAATAATGCAATTCCAAGAGACGAATTCTCATTGACTAGTTTTTCATAGGAAACATCTAATGAAGCAAAAGCAATTAAATTAAATGTATTTAATTTAAGTTCATATTTCTTTTCTTGGTCTTGTGGGTATTTCGTTTCTGCTTTCTGAGCAAAAGCAAAAACTGTGCTTATTAAAAATAAACTTGTTATAAATTTCTTCATGGTTTTTTATTAAAAAAATATGTTAGCTAATGTACTAAATATTAAATGTAATAAAGTTAAAAAATGGCTCTTAACTGAACACTTCCTGTGTGTATAGTTTTAGAGTTTTCACTTTTTCTACCAAAATAACTCAGATTTAAATTTAAGAAAGTATTCAGTTTTTTATTTAAAAGTAAATTCCAAGTATAGTTTTTACCTGCTTGTAAACCTTCTAACATTTGATACGCAACAGGTGAATTAGTGTTACCAGAAAAATCGTTTAAAAATACATTTACATTTGCAGAAATCTGATTTTGTTTTTTATCAATTAAAAAATATTCGACCCCAAATTTTTGTTGTGCCAATGTTTCTAAATTTTGAATCTGATTTTCTTTATTTTTATACTGATAAAAGGCAGAAAATCGATGGTTTTTATTGTAGAGAAAACTTAATTTTGGGGCTATTTCATAACTGTTTATACTGTAGTTTCTATCCATAAAATTTTCAGTATCTAAAGTGTTTTTGCTTACCTTATTTAGTATTTCTATCAACCAAAATGTAGAAAATTTATGCGCATAATCTAGTTGATGAATTCTAATATTATTTTCTTGACTCCCAATAAAAAATTGTTGCTTTAATTTAGAACTACCATAGGTAAATGTAAAACTGTTTTGTTGCAGATCTTTATTAAAATACAAGCTATTTCTAAAATTTAAGTTTAAACCAACTAATGAGTTTTCATCAAAATCAAATGGATTTAATTGAAAGCTATTGCCTATTCTTTCTTGCTCATTTTCTACAGTTAAAAAACTTTGATTGTAAAATTTAGAAAGCACTTTTTTGAATCCAAATTGTGAGCGCCAACTACTAAAATTAAGGGTTAAATTTTGTTTCCATTTTGCACGTTGGGTAGCTATAAAGCGTAAATTGGGTTTTGGTAATCTTAAATAGTTTGCTTGATCTTGAAATTGAGCAATTTCGAATTCATTAAAATCTTTTATACCATCATTATTGTAATCAATCCAAGTATAGAAGCCTAAACCAGGCTCTGTTTGTACGTAAATATAATCTTGCCTTGCAACATTTCCAGAAGAAGTTTCGTAAATAGTACTCATATTTACAAAGTTTTTAAATAGTTTTTGATTGAATATAATTCTAGAATTCAAGGTTTTTTCATCATCAGTAAAATTATTTTCAGTAAGTCTATAATTTGCGTAGATACTTAAATTTGTGTTTTTGTTTTTGACAAGTTTGCTGTTGATATAAAGTGTTTTTCTATTATTGATTTCTGCAAATACGTTCGATTTAATACTGTCATTATTTCTATAATTAATTCCAATTTTTGCAAAAATTTTGGTTGAATCTCCTATTCCATAATAAGCTTCATATTCTTTAAACCTGTGACTCGTATTTCTAAATTGATTGGTATTTGTTTCTTTTCTAGAGTTTGTTTCTATATTAATAAAAGATCCTAACCAAGATTTTTTTAGTGAATGTTCTGCTTTAGCTCTTGCTCTTAAAAAGAAATTATCTTCAATAGGTGAGGAGTTAGATAAATAACTACCATCTACAAAAAATGTAGTATTATTAGATTTTATTTGAGATTTAAGTCTGTGTTTAGATCCTTTAAAGCCGTTGTCATAGTTTAAATTGTTAAAGCTGTAAGAAATATAATCGGCTTTTAAATTGGTAAGATTAAACTCTGATATAAAGTAGTTTTTTGTAGCGTTATTGGTTAAAATATTCCAATCTCTATTAAATTCTACTGGTTCATATCTTTGTATGGTGTTAAAGTTTTCTTGTGCATATTCATGACTAATATTACTAATCAATTTCCATTTTTTATCTATTAAAATCTGTTGCCAATTTACTTTAGCAGCCAAACCAATATTTTCATTGTCACCTAAGTTGGAGAATAAGTTTTGATCATTATTACTCAGTGCAACTTCTGCATTTAAAGTAGTTTTTTTATTGGTATTCAAAGCAGATTTTACAATAAACATTTGTGATTTTGAAGGTGCTATTAACCTTACAACAGGGTTATAATCACCTTGGTTTATACCAACATACAAGTAAATGTTGCCAATGGCTATTGTATTGTCTAGTATGTAGTTTCCATTATTACGCCCAACATTGGTAAAGGTTACAGAAAATAATTCGTCATTTTCATTGGTAGAATATTCAAAGTAATTTTCATTATTGTTGGTTACCTTTCTGTATAAAACCTTATTTTCATCAAAAGTGTCTAAAAAGGCACTTTCTGCAAACATTGCATCAATATTATTACCAGCATTTGCTAATATTTCTTTTTGATCATTAGTTAAGCTTTGTTGTAAAGGTTGATTTTTCGAATCATTTTCTGAATAAAAATACCCAGCTAAACTAAATTTTTCTCCTTCATACTCTGCTTTTTCATAGGTAATAAAACGTGTGTAGTTTCTCTCTGCATATTGAAAATCTATCCAAATACGCATATCATTGGTAATAGGAAAAGTGGTTGTAAAAGTAATTTCCCCTAAATTGTAATTAATAGTATAATCTTCGTTTTCTCCTTGTTTTAAAAGTGTTCCATTTGCATAAACTTTTTCAGAACCTTCAATGATTAGAATGGCAGCTTCGTTATTTGCGCCTAAAATTTTATATGGACCTTGATTACCTTCAATTCCCGTAAAATTAAATGTATTAAATGTACCTCTAACAACGGCACCAGAAGCTGCTACAGTTAACTCATCTGTAACCTTAGCTTCTACTTTTAAGCCAGCTGCTTGTTTTACAAATGGAGAAAAAAATGTTTCTGAATTTTTTAATGATAAGTCACCTGCTTTTACGCGCCATTTTTTAGTAAACATTTCTATAAAAACACGATCGAAGTCGGTTAAGTTTTGTGAATATCCATTTTCTTGAATAGGAATATTGGTGTCAAATATATTTGCTTTAAGTGTTACATTTTTAGATAGTTTACCAGAAATTTCTAAATCTAATGCAGAATTGGTTACGGCATTTTGATTGTTACCAGATGTTAACCCTCTTGTTATAAATCCTCGTGTTTCTAATCCTTCAAATAAATTTATATCTGTTTTTTTTTTATTTGTAGTTAAGCTATAAAGCTTGCCCTCATTTGTATTTTGTCTAATAATTAATTTTTCATCAAATGGGCTATATATTTTTCTAACAAAATCAGGGAGTCTAAAAAACTCCACATAAATTTCCCTATATTTTTTACTATTGATTATTAAAATAGCTTTGTAGAAATCTATGCTATAGTCAGATTTTGGAATCGCTATTTTTTTAGCATTTAGAACTTTAAAACTTTGTGAATTTAGAGGAACCGAGTCTAACTGTATGGTATCTTGTTTTATTTCTAAATATTTTTTCCTAAAATCAGTATCTACTTCTTGTGCTAAACAAGATAGTCCAATACATATAAATAGTAAAGAAATTTTTTTTTTAAACATACAAACAATAAGTACCTAACGTAAAAATATGTTTTTTATGTTTTATGTTAGTTAATTTAAAAAAGAGATTGTTGTTTGTTTGGACTTTCGTGATTTAGTAACCATTTTTTACGCCAAATACCACCTGAATAACCGGTTAAAGAACCATCTGAACCTATAATTCTATGGCAAGGAATAATAATCCATAATGGATTTTTACCATTTGCTGTTGCTACAGCTCTTATAGCTTTAGCATCACCCAAAGCCTTACTTTGTTCTAAATAACTTTTGGTTTTGCCATAAGGAATGGTTAGCAATGATTTCCAAACTTTTTTTTGAAAATAGGTTCCTTTAGGGTTTACAGTTAAATCAAAACTGGCTCTTTCTCCTTTAAAATATTCTTTTAATTGTGTAACACAATATTGTAATATTTCTGGAGTATCTGCATTTAAATCACTTTGAGTAACTTCAGTTTCATCTAAAACTGTTACAGATTGAATTCCATTTTTATCACCAGTAATTTTTGCAATTCCTATAGGTGTTTTGTAGTATGTGTTTTGAGTTTCATTCATTAAATACCAAAAACCTCTTTAGAATTTTCTGTAGTAACTTTAGCAATTTCTTCATAAGAAATGTTATAAATATCAACTAGCTTATCTATAACATTTGTGATGTATGCACTTTCATTTCTTTTACCTCTAAATGGTTTTGGTGCTAAATAAGGTGCATCTGTTTCTAAAACAATATGTTTTAAATCAATTTCATGCAAGAATTTATCAATTTTACCATTCTTAAAAGTAGCAACTCCACCAATACCTAATTTCATATTGTAAGAAATTGCTTGTTCTGCTTGTTCTAAAGTTCCTGTAAAACAATGAAAAATCCCTCTTAAATCTTCTCCTTTTTCAGACTCTAAAACTTCAAAAATTTCATCAAAAGCATCTCTGCAATGTATTACAATAGGTAGTTTTTTTTCTTTTGCCCATTTTATTTGAGCTCTAAATGCTTGTTGTTGTTGTTGTAAAAAGCTTTTATCCCAATACAAATCAATACCAATTTCACCAATAGCATAAAAACCTCTTTGATCAATCCATTCTTTTACGTGAGCTAATTCTTCTAAGTAATTTTCTTTTACAGAAGTTGGGTGTAAACCCATCATTAGAAATACATCATCAGGATTTTCTTTCTCTAATGTTAACATGCTTTCTGTGTAAGAAGAATCTATTGCAGGAATAAAAAAACGAGAAACACCTGCATCTTTAGCGCGTTGAATCATGGCTTGTCTATCTTCATTAAATTGCTCAGAATATAAATGCGTGTGAGTATCTGTAATCATGAAATGCGTTTAATTTTCATGAACAAAATTAAGAATATTCAAGCGTATAAAATGAAAAGAATTGCTATTTATAAACTGTATCTTTGCATAAATTTCATAATATGACTTTTAAAGAATTAGATTTATCTAACCAGCTACAATATGCTATTGAAGATTTAGGTTTCGTAAACCCAACACCTATTCAAGAGCAAGCATTTTCTGTGGTTAGATCTGGTAAAGATGTTGTAGGAATTGCACAAACAGGAACAGGTAAAACTTTTGGGTATATGTTGCCTATTTTGCGCGATTTGAAGTTTTCTAAACAAAAACACCCAAGAGTTTTGGTGTTGGTTCCTACTCGTGAATTGGTTTTGCAGGTTGTAGATGAAATTGAAAAACTATCAAAATACATAAATACACGTGTTTTAGGTGTTTATGGAGGTGCAAACATCAACACTCAAAAACAAGCAATTTTACAGGGGCAAGATATTATTGTTGCAACACCTGGACGTTTGTATGATTTAGGTTTAAGCAATGCTTTAAAGTTAAAATCTATTCAGAAATTGGTGATTGATGAGGTAGATGTAATGTTAGATTTAGGTTTCCGTTTTCAGCTCATGAACATTTTTGATATTCTACCAGAAAGAAGACAAAACGTACTTTTTTCTGCAACAATGACAGAAGATGTAGACGAGTTAATTTACGATTTCTTCAAAAATCCGCAGAAAATATCTATTGCAGTTAGTGGAACACCTTTAGATAATATTGAACAAATTTCTTACAATGTGCCCAACTTTTTTACCAAAGTTAATTTATTGAATCATCTTTTAAGTGATAAAGAAACTTATCATAAAGTATTAATATTTGTTGGTTTTAAAAGAACAGCAGATTATTTGTTTAAGCATTTAGAAGAGGTTTTTGGTAGCGAAACTTGTGTAATACATTCCAATAAAACTCAGAATTATAGAATACGTTCAATTCGTCAGTTTGATGAAGGTAACAATAGAATTTTAGTAGCTACAGATGTTATGGCTCGTGGTTTAGATTTTGAGAATGTAAGTCATGTTATTAATTTTGATACGCCAGATTTTCCTGAAAACTACATGCACAGAATTGGTAGAACAGGTAGAGCAGAGAAAGCAGGTAAAACTATTTTATTATCAACAATAAAAGAGCAAGCACCAAAAGAAGAAATAGAATCTTTAATGGATTATAAAATTCCAGTTTTGGAGTTGCCTGAAGAAGTTGAAATTTCGAATCAGTTAACAGAAGATGAACGTCCAAGAGAAGATACTGAGCAATCTAGAAACAGAACTGCTTTAGAGTATGTTCCTGGCCCAGCTTTTCATGAAAAAAGTGAAAAGAATAGTAAAGTTAATTTAGGAGGTTCGTACAGAAGAGAAATTGCGAAAAAGTATAAAAAGCCTAAAACTAGAGGTGATAAAAATTACAATAGACGAAATAAAAAGAAGTAATGCAGATTTTAACAGCACAAGAATTGCATAATTTGGCCATGAATATTGTAGGTGAGAAGCTTACAAAAATGGGCTATGAGTTTCAAGCTATCAATAGTCAAATAAAAAGACATCCACAGTTTGTACTTTTTAAAAAAGGAGAGCCTACGATTTTTGTTTTGGTAAAAGCTACCAAAAACTTACAAAACCCAAATGAGTATGATACAATTTGGATGGAAACTTTTCTTAATCATGCAAAAAAGCAAAATGCAAAAGTGTGGTTTGCAGGAGTTGGAATTGCAAATGCAGAAAGTGTAGAAAGTCCTGTGTTTAAAGATCAACCTTACTATGTTGCTTTTGAAAATTTTTTAAAGTTGCTTTAGTTTTTTTAGATGTTACTCGTTTATGGTAATTCCATCAATCATTTCTTTTAAATTGGGTTTTTCAAACCAAGTTTCCATAAAATCAAAGTTTTCTTGAGTTACTTCAAATTGATAAGTTTCTCCTTTTTCTTCATTTCTCTGTAGTATTCTTTTAAGTCTTGTTTCCTTAGTTATGTTTAAGAAGTGTAACTTTAATTCATAATCATTTTTTGCAGCAAATTTTCTAAACTTTTCTCGATGCTCAAATTTAGAAAGACCTAAGTCTAAAATCGCAACTGTATTTACTTCTTCTAGTTGATGTACCAAACTTAGAATCATTTCTTCAGCTCTTTCAATTCGTTCAAGAAACCAATGTAATCCATCATTAGATTTTTTATCAGCTAGAAATAATGTTTTGTTCCAATGATCTATAGAAAATATAATTCCGTTAGTTTTTGCTTTTAGTTTGTTAGAATAGGTAGTTTTACCTGAGCCAGTATTTCCTAAAATTAAATGTATCATTAGATAGTAATTTGGGTTGTGAATTTTTCAAAACTAAAAAAACCAACTCAATTGAGTTGGTTTTTTATAATTTTTAAAGAAAAGAATTATTCAGAATCTTGCTCTAATAAATCAAAGAATTGATTTAATTTAGGCATAATAATAATTTTAGTTCTTCTGTTTTTTGCTTTATTTTCTGCAGTGTCATTTGGTGCTAAAGGAACATATTGGCTTCTTCCAGCAGCAATTAAACGTTCTGGTTTTACACCAAATTTATATTGTAAAATTCTAGTAATAGAAGTTGCTCTTAAAGCAGATAAATCCCAGTTGTCTTGTATAATATCTCTTTTAATAGGTGTTGCATCTGTATGCCCTTCTATCATTACCTCCATTTTAGGTTGATCTTTAATTACTTTTGCAATTTTTTCTAAAACAGTATACGCGTTTTCTGTTACGTTGTAGCTTCCGCTTTTAAACAAGAACTTATCTGAAATAGAGATAAAAACGACGGTTTTTTCTACATTAACTTCTATATCTTCATCTTGTATACCATCTGCTAAATTTTTTGTTAAATGGTATTTAATTGCAAGATTTAATGAATCTTTTTGAGTCATCGCTTGTCTAACTCCGTTGATGTATTTGTCTTTTTCACTTAATTGTGAAATTACATTTTTAATGTTATCAGAAGAAGACTGTGTTAAAACAGTTAGGTTCTCTACTTGTTTTAAGGCTGTTTTTTTATCTTCTTTTAAGTTTTTAACCTGCTCTGTTAATGCAAAAACTTTAGTTTCTTTCTTTTCGCTTTCTATTAAACATTTTTGTAAACTAGTTTCTACCTTTAATAATTCGTCTTTAGCTTGCTCGTGTTTAGTCTGTAAAGCAACAAACTCTTTTTTTGATACACAAGAAGTGATGATTAAACTAAATAGAATTGCAAACGCTGTTAATTTTTTCATTATATATAAATTATAAATTCTTGTACAAATTTAACAAAATCGTTAAACAAAAAGTAAGATTGACGTTATTTTATGAAAATTTTAAACGCTATTTTTGTAATTAAATCATTTGTTATGACTTTCAAAAGATTAAGCTATTGCTTTTTAGTGCTATTTATCTTTATTTCTTGTGCTTTAGATGAGAAAAAGGAAGATTACACTTTAAAAGGAGGGGTTTTCGGTACAACCTATAAAATCACCTATTTAAATGCTGAAAAAAATTATCAAAATGAAATAGATAGTTTGTTCGCAGTAATTAATAATTCAGTTTCAACATACATTCCAAATTCAGCTATCTCTAAAATTAATAATGGCGATACTTCCTTAAAGATTGATCCTATTTTTAAGGAGGTTTTAGAAAAATCGAAAAGAATTTATGAAGAAACTAACGGTTTTTTTGATCCAACTGTTGGTAATCTGGTTAATGCTTACGGTTTTGGACCAGGAAAGGAGTATACATCTCTCACGAAAGAGATTATTAAAAAAGAACTTAGGTACGTAGGTTTAGATAAAATTTCAGAAAAAGACAACATCATTATCAAAGAAGACCCAAAAGTATATCTCGATTTTAATTCAATAGCTAAAGGTTTTGGAATTGATATTGTTGCTAGATTTTTAGATTCTATACAAATAGAAAGTTACATGGTAGAAATTGGTGGAGAAATTAGAGCTAAAGGTGTCAAGAAAAATAAAAAACCATGGCTTATTCAATTGGTTAACCCTGTTGATGTAACAACAGGTTACAAAACCATCAATCTTTCTGGAAAATCAATGGCAACTTCCGGAAATTACAGGAAATTTAAAATTACTGATGATGGTAAAAAATATGTACATACAATAAACCCCAAAACTGGTTTAGCAAAAGAAAGTAATCTACTAAGTGTATCTGTTATAGCACCTCTGGATTGCGCTGATGTAGATGGCTATGCTACAGCATTTATGGCTATGGGTTTAGAAAAAACAAAAGCGTTATTAAAAGAATTAAAAAAGTTGCAAGTTATTTTATTGTATACAAATGATAATGGAGAATTAGAGGAATTTACAAATTATAACTAAAGGTTTACTTATAGCAAACAGGAAGTATTTCTCCTTTCATCAAACAAAATCGTTCTAGTTTTTCTGGAGAAATTCTTTTTGTGTAATCTACTTCATCTACTCTAAAACCAACAGCTCTTAACTTATCAAAATAGTCTCTACCATAAACGCGCACATGATCATATTGACCAAAAATTTCTGCACGTTGTTTTTTGTCGGTAATAGCATCATCTTCAAAAGTAGTTGCTCTATTTAAATCTTGAGGTATTTGAAAAACACCAAATCCACCCGTTTTTAAAACACGATACAATTCCTGCATTGCTTTGTAATCATCAGGAATATGCTCTAACACATGATTGCATAAAACGACATCAAACTCATTGTCTTTAAAAGGTAAATCGCAAATATCTGCTTTTACATCTGCTATTGGGCTTTCTAAATCAGAGGTGATATATGCTAGATTTTTCTGATTTCTAAAGATATCTAAGAAACATTGTTCAGGTGCAATATGTAAAACTTTTAGCTTTTTAGTTGTTGTAAAAAAGTTAGTTTCATCATTTAAAAACAACCACATTAACCTGTGTCTTTCTAATGATAATGTAGAAGGGGAAAGTGCGTTTTCCCTTTGTTTTTCATAACCATAAGGTAAAAACTTTCTAAAGGATTTACCATCTATAGGATCTGTAAATTTATTACCTTTTAAATACAAAGCAATTAGAGGTCTAACCACATAACTTGCTTTTATCAATAAAGGTCTTGGTATTGTATTTAATATGGATTTAAAGATAGACACTTATAAGTTTTGTCTAAATTCATCTTCTTCACTAGTTTTTATACCTAATGCTTCATGTACATATTTAAAGGTAGATAAAAGCTCTGGTTTTCCATTAACAATAGCAACATCGTGCTCAAAATGAGCTGAAGGTTTATTGTCTAAAGTGGTAATTGTCCAACCATCTGCATGTTGTCTAATCTTTTGAGTCCCCATATTTATCATAGGCTCAATAGCCACAACCATACCTTCTGTAAACTTTTTTCCTCTTCCTCTTTTACCATAATTTGGCATTTCTGGATCTTCGTGCATTTTACGGCCTAAACCATGGCCAACAAGTTCTCTAACTACTCCATAACCTTGTTTCTCAGTAAAATTTTGAATTGCAAAACCTACATCTCCAACTCTATTGCCAGCTTTAAATTCTCTTATACCAACGTATAAGCTTTCTCTAGTTACGTCTAAAAGTTTTTTGGTGTCTGCATTAATTTCTCCAACTGCAAAAGTATAGGCATGATCTCCATAAAAATCATTTTTTAAAGCGCCACAATCTATAGAAATAATATCTCCTTCTTTTAGCGGTTCTTTTGTTGGAAATCCGTGAACAACTTGCGAGTTTGGACTCATACAAAGTGTATTAGGAAAATCATATAAACCCAAAAATCCAGGAATAGCTCCTTGCTCTCTAATAAAATCTTCAGCAAGCTTGTCTAAAAATAAAGTGGTTACACCAGGTTTAACTTCTTTGGCAAGCATACCTAATGTTCTAGAAACTACCAAAGCACTTTCGCGCATAATTTCTATTTCTTCTCTAGTTTTAATCTTAATCATGGTAAAAAATTGAAACACAAAGTTACTACAATTATTAGGATTTATGAATGAATAGCACTTTAGAGAAATAACGTTTTTGTGTTATTCACTTTTGTCATAAGAGTGCTTGTAAGGTGCTCCTGTCAAAATATTTAAAATATCTTTTTCTAAAGTTTCTCTAGGATATTCTACAAAACGACCTACTTCTTCACCATCTTTATAAAAGATAAACGTAGGAACTCTTATTATATTAAAACCTTCTTGTAAATTATTTGGAGTTTTTTTGTTTCTGCCCACGGTTACTAGCTCAAAATAATCTTGATCAAAACCTGTTTCATCTAAAATTTTGTAAAAACGAGGTGTTTCTCTTTTGCTATCTCCACACCAAGTTCCCATAAAACCTTTAATGGTAAAATCGTTAATAATAGGTTTTAACTTAGCAATAAGTTCTTGGTCAGTTTTATACGTACTGTACCTATCATTAAACCAATATTGGTAAGAGGCGTCATTAAAGGCTTCTCTGTTGGTAAAACCAATTAAATATCCTCTATCGTTTTTTGTTGCATTAGCAGTTGTTGCTTTTTTTCTAACAACTTCTTTAACCTCAATTTTTTTTACTATATCTTTTTTGTTTTCTATAAGATATTTATTTGCACTACATGCAGAAAGTAAAATGGCTACAAATAAAATAGTTATGTTTCTCATAATTATAGTAGCGATTTTTGAGTCATTTCTTTTGGTTGCTTAACCCCAACTAATTCTAAAATAGTTGGTGCAATATCTCCTAAAATACCATTTTTTATTGATTGAATTTCATTATCAATCAAAATAAAAGGCACTGGGTTTGTAGTATGTGCTGTATGAGGGGATCCATCAGGATTCATCATTGTTTCACAATTCCCATGATCTGCAATTAATAAGGTAGAATAGCCGTTTTTTAAACCAGTTTCTATAACTGCTTTTGCACAATCATCTACAGTTTCACAGGCTTTTATAGCTGCCTCCATAATTCCTGTATGTCCAACCATATCTCCATTTGCAAAATTTAAACAAACAAAATCAGCCTCGCCTTTTTCTAAATCTTCACAAAGTGCATCCTTCAATTCGTAGGCAGACATTTCTGGTTTTAAGTCATAGGTAGCTACTTTTGGCGAGTTTCTTAATATTCTAGATTCGCCATCAAATGGTGTTTCTTGACCACCTGAAAAGAAAAAGGTAACATGAGGGTATTTTTCTGTTTCAGCAATTCTTATCTGTTTTTTACCTGCATTTGCTAAAACTTCACCTAAAGTATTTTTAATATTATCGTTATTATAAATTACGTTGATATTCGAAAAAGACTCATCATACAATGTCATTGTTGTATAATATAAATCTAGTTTTTTCATATCAAATTCAGGAAAATCTGTTTGTGAAAGCGCATTTGTTAATTCTCTACCTCTATCTGTTCTGTAATTAAAGAAAATTACTGCATCACCTTCTTTTATTGTTGTTTTTGGTGAACCATCTTCATTGGTTATAATAATTGGTTTATGAAATTCGTCTGTTAAACCTTCTTCATAATTGTTTTTAATGGTTGCAATAGCATCAGTAGTTTTTGACCCTATACCGTTTACTACTCCATGATAAGCTTCACTTACTCTTTCCCATCTGTTATCTCTATCCATAGCATAATAACGTCCTGTAACAGTAGCTAATTCGCCTGTACTTTCGACCATATATTCTTGAATATCATTGATAAAATAAGCTCCAGATTTTGGATCACAATCTCTACCATCTGTAAAAGCATGAAGAAAAACATTATCTACCTTGTTTTCTTTAGCAACATCTAAAATTCCTTTTAAATGGTTAATGTGAGCATGAATACCACCATTTGAAACTAAACCTAACAAATGAACATTTTTGTTGTTTTCTTTGGCATACGCAAAAGTATCTAACAATACTTTCTCTTGGCCTAGTGTTTTTTCTCTTACGGCTTTATTAATTCTAGCTAAGTTTTGATATACAATTCTCCCTGCGCCTAAATTCATGTGACCCACTTCTGAATTACCCATTTGTCCTTCAGGCAAACCAACATGTTCTCCATCAGTTCTTAATTCTGCATGAGGATATTTTTCATAAAGTGCATTAATATATGGTGTATTGGCATTGTAAATGGCAGAAACTTTTGGGTCTTGTGTTATACCCCAACCATCTAGTATCATTAAGATTACTTTCTTATTCATGTTGTTGATTTATAACGTAAAAATAAGAAAGATTTTAGACAGTATTTTAATATTTTACGAAACCGATAGCGTAGATGTGTAAGTTTTAAGAATATAAAGGGACCATCAATTTTTCTAATTTTACATAGCAATTATCAATATCGTAATTAAACAGAATAATCTTTTTCATATTAATTTTTAACATCAAATAAATTCATGATTCATTGTAAAAATCGTAATTTTACAAGGTAAATTATATGAGATTTTTGTAATGGATTCACACTTTGAAATGAACGATGTAACTAGGAAGTTACCCAAGCATTTACACAAATTTGTTGTACAGCAACCTTATGAAGAATACACCCCACAAAACCAAGCAGTTTGGAGATATGTGATGCGTATGAATGTAGATTATTTAAGTAAAGTTGCACATAAATCTTACATTCCTGGTTTAGAAAAAACGGGTATTTCTACAGAAAACATTCCAAGAATGGAAGGTATGAACAGAATCTTAAAAGAAATTGGCTGGGCAGCTGTTTCTGTAGATGGTTTTATACCCCCAAACGCATTTATGGAGTTCCAGGCGTATAATGTTTTGGTAATTGCCTCAGATATGAGAACCATAAATCATATCGAATATACACCTGCACCAGATATAATTCATGAAGCTGCAGGTCATGCACCTATTATTGCAAATCCAGAATATTCAGAGTATTTAAGACGTTTTGGAGAAATTGG
>JBDNBB010000048.1:0-6063 GCA_039768135.1 Polaribacter sp. | reverse complement strand
CATGCAACCTCAGACATGTATTGGGCTACAGACAGAGTTGGTAAGGAAAGAATGAAAGGTGCTTATGCCTTTAAAGATTTACTAAACAATTACGGTAAAGTAGCTCTAGGTACAGATTTTCCAGTAGAAAAAGTTAACCCTTTTTATACTTTTTATGCTTCTGTAGCTCGTAAAGATTTAAATAACTATCCTGAGAATGGTTTTCAAATGGAAAATGCACTTTCTAGAGAAGAAACTTTAAAAGGAATGACGATTTGGGCTGCTTATTCAAATTTTGAAGAGGATGAAAAAGGAAGTATTGAAATAGGTAAATTTGCAGATTTTGTGATTTTAAATCAAGACATCATGACAGAAAATGAAACAAAATTACCAACTACAACTGCTATTGCAACTTTTCTAAATGGTAAAAAAGTGTACCAAGCCAAATAGTTAAAACCTTATTTAATAAGGATAAACTAATTTATTTTCGTTATTTTTATTAAAATACACATAATATACTGGCATTATTATTGATGCTACTTTAAAAATTAAAACTGTATGAAACTATTTAAAAATCTAATTATTTTAGTTGTATTTATTTTTACAACTCACTTTTCTGCACAAGAAAAAATAAAACTAACTCTATTAATAAAAGATTCAAAAAATAAAGCAGTTCCTGGAGCTATTATTTTAATTGATAATAAAAAACAAAGGAGAGTAGCAAATAAAGCCGGTTACTTTAAAATAAAATTAGATAAAGCACCTAAAGAAATTACTGCTTTTTCTCCTTTAATTGGAGCAAAAAAAGTAGCTTACAATGGACAAAAATCTATGATTATTAACATTACTAGTGATGATAATGATAAAAGTTTCGTTACTGGAGATCGAAACACAAAAATCGCAGATCCAATACAATTTAGAGATATTTATGACTACTTAAGAGGTAAAGTTGCTGGTTTAAATATTTCAACAACTAATGTAATTCGTGTTAGAGGAACAGCTTCTTGGAATGGAGGTAGAGATCCCTTACTTGTTCTAAATGGTGTTCCAGTAGATAATGATACCTTTGGAGATATTGTTCCAACAACTATAAGAAATGTAAAAGTCTTAAAAGGACCTGAAACTTCTATTTATGGTCTAAGAGGCGCCAATGGTGTGATAGAAGTAACCACAATGATAAATTAAAAAAAAGCGATGTTAAAAACATCGCTTTTTTTATATCAGTTATTAAGGGTTACCTAATTCCTGAGATAAAAGATTCAATACCTGAAATTCCAGATTGTTTTAAACTTTTTATAAAAGCAGAACCAATAATAGCTCCATTAGCATAGGAACATGCTGTAGTAAAAGTATTGTTATCAGATATACCAAAACCAATTATTAACTTACTTTTTAAGTTCATTGCTTTTATTCTTTCAAAATAAGCAATTTGCTGATTAGAAATTTCTCCTTTTGCACCTGTAATAGATGCAGAAGCAACCACATAAATAAAAGCATTGGTATAATTATCTATTTTGTGAATACGTTCTTCTGAGGTATGAGGTGTAATTAAAAATACATTCGTTAATCCATATTTATCAAACAATTGCTGATAATGGTTTTCAAACTCTACCATTGGTAAATCTGGAATAATTAAAGTATCTATTCCACATTCTACAACTTTTTCACAAAACTTATCCTCTCCATATTTAAGCATTTGATTTAAATAACCCATTAAAACTAAAGGAGTTTTATTGGCATCTTTAATCTCCATTAATTGCTCAAAGACAACATCTAAATTAATTCCATTTTTTAAAGCTTGCTGACTACTATCTTGTATGGTTGGCCCATCTGCTAAAGGATCTGAGTAAGGTAAACCTACCTCAATAAAATCGACATTATTAGCTTCTAAAGATTTAATAACTTTATTGGTATCATTTAACTTTGGATAACCACAAGTAAAATAAATTGATAACAAATTTTGATCTTTCTGTTTGAATATTTTTTGAATTGAATTCATGCTTAATCTTCTAAATGTTGAATAAATGTCTCTAAATCCTTATCTCCTCTTCCAGATAAATTAATCACGACTACTTGATCTTTCTTAAAATCTATTTTAGGTAAAACAGCTAGAGCGTGCGCAGTTTCTAAAGCAGGAATAATACCTTCTAACTTCGTTAATTCGAAACCAGCAACCAAAGCTTCCTTGTCTGTTGCATTCATAAATTTAGCTCTTCCACTCTCATACAAATAAGCGTGCAAAGGCCCAACACCAGGATAATCTAACCCTGCAGAAATAGAATAAGGCTCTACAATTTGCCCATAATCATCTTGCATTAGAATGGTTTTAGAACCATGTATAATACCAACTTCACCCAATTGAGAAGTTGCTGCACTTTCACCTGAATTTACACCTAAACCTGCAGCTTCAACAGCAATTAATTCTACATTTTCATCATCAAAATAATGATAGAAAGCACCAGCAGCATTAGAACCACCACCAACACAAGCTATAATTGTATCTGGATCTTCTTTACCTGTTTTTTCTTTTAACTGCCATTTCATTTCTTCAGAAATAATAGCCTGCAAACGTGCAACCATATCTGGATGTGGATGTGGGCCTACAACAGAACCAATTAAATAGAAAGTTTCTGGGTTTTGAATCCAATAACGAATGGCTTCATTAGTAGCATCTTTTAACGTTTTAGAACCAGAAGTTGCAGGTACAATTTTGGCTCCTAACATTTTCATACGAGCAACATTTGGTGCTTGACGAACAATATCTTTCTCGCCCATAAAAACAGTACATTCTAAGCCCATTAATGCACAAACTGTAGCTGTTGCTACTCCATGCTGACCTGCACCTGTTTCTGCTATAATTTTAGTTTTACCTAATTTTTTAGCAATTAAAATTTGACCAACTGTATTGTTTACTTTATGAGCTCCTGTATGACATAAATCTTCTCGCTTTAAATAAATATGAGCTCCATATTTTTCTGATAAAGTTTTTGCCAAATACAAAGGTGTAGGTCTACCCACAAAGTCTTTTAAAAGCGATTTGTATTCGTCTTGAAATTCTTTAGATTCGATAATTTGAATATAATTATCTTCTAACTCCTTCACATTTGGATGTAACAGTTCAGGGATAAAAGCTCCTCCAAATTGTCCAAAATATCCATTTTTGTCTGGGTGAAATTTTGATTTCATAATTCTATATTTTGTAATCGATTATTATGTAAAATCAACTTATAGGTGATTATACAAATACTTCTTTTTTAAACTTTTCTAATTCTTCTATTATTTTAACACCTGGCTTACTTTCAAATCTACTGTTTACATCTAATACATATATAGGTAACCCTGATTTTTGAATTTTCTTAACCTCTTCCACATCTTCTAAACCTATACCTCCACTTAGAAAGAAAGGTTTATTAAAAGGGTAATTATTTAAAATAGACCAATCAAATTGAGTACCATTCCCTCCTCTTTCCTTTCCTTTTGTATCAAATAAAAAATAATCTACAACATCTAAATAAGGTTCTAAAACATCAAAATTAAAGGAATCTTTAATTCCAAAAACCTTTATAATTTCAATCTTATTTTTTGAAATATAATGCTGGTTTTTTCTCTTTTTAATAGACTTATTTTCTTCAATAAATAATTTTCTTCTCTCTGATAAGTGCTGTTTTAACTCTGTTACGTAAGCTACAGATTCATCTCCATGCAACTGTATAGCATCTAACCTATATTCTTCTATTAATGAAATTACAATTTCTATATGTTCATTTACAAAAACACCTGTTTTTTTTATTGTATTCGAAAAGTCTGGAATAATTCCTTCAAAATTTCTTTTTGATTTTTCATAGAAAATAAAGCCCAAATAATCAGGCTGTAATTCAGCTACTTGCTGAATATTTTCTACATATTTCATTCCACAAACTTTTAGCTTCATATTAATTTATCTTTCCAATTGTTTAATTTTTCTTTAAATGAAAATCTTGTATTAGCAGGACTCGTAGATAAAACTACATCGTAAAGTAATCCTTTTATTTCTGTAAAATGCTTTTGATACAAATCATGTGCCTTCTGACCGTTAAAAATAATTTGCTTTACTGAAGGATACATTTTAATAATTTCGTGTATTGGATTTGGAACTTCATTTTTAACATTTTGAGCACCAGGCCTTACACGTTCTCCGTACTGAACAATATCCCAAACTGCAATATGATTTCTTTTTAGTACATCTATTCTTTGTGCGTAATTTTTACTTAAAATTTCTTCTGTTAATTCATAAATAATCTTCCAAAATGAATTTCCATTGTTTGCGTAATATTCTTGTTTTGTTAATTCTAGATTCCCAGGCTTAGTTCCCAAAATAAAAATTTTAGGATTTTGAGGTAAAATAGGATCTAAACAAACTCTTTCCATTACTTAATTTGATTTATAAAATCTTGACAAGCTTCTCCTGGATTATCAGTTTTCATAAAATTTTCTCCTATTAAAAATCCTTGAAAACCATATTCTTTTAAACCAGTAATAATTCTAGGGTCAGAAATTCCGCTTTCTGAAACTTTAATACATGTATCTGGAATTTGATTTGCCAATTTTATTGAATGATCTAAATCAACCTCAAATGTTTTTAAATTACGGTTATTAATTCCGATAATTTTATTGTCTAAATCGTTTATTTTATCCAATTCTTCTTGCGTATGTACTTCATACAAAACTTCCATTCCTAAATCAGTAGCCAAATTCCCGTAGTTTTTTAATTCTTTGGATGTAAGGCAAGAAGCAATTAATAAAATAGCATCTGCACCAATGGCTTTTGCTTCTACAATTTGAAATCCATCCACAATAAAATCTTTTCTTAAGATTGGTTTTTGTTGATTGATTACTCTTGCTTCCATTAAATCTGCCATAGTTCCTCCAAAAAAAGAAGTATCTGTTAAAATAGATTGAGCAGACACATTTGCTTCTAAATATCCATTAGTAACTTCTGCAATGGTAGCTTTGTCATTAATGATTCCTTTTGATGGAGATTGACGTTTAAATTCGGCAATAATTCCTGTAGAACCTACTTCTAATAAAGATTTTTTTAATGAAAAGGTTTCTCTGCCAAAACTCGGACTTTTTACTAAATTCTGTACAGGAACTTCTGCTTTTATCTTTGCAATTTCCTTCTTTTTAAATGCGATTATTTTATCTAAAATTGTCATATAAATAATTATGAATTCTAAATTAAGAATTACGAATTTGTGTTTCTAACTGTTTTTTGAATACTTCCGATAATTTTTAAAATTTCTTCAATATCTTTTAATAGTGATGTTGATTCTTTTTCAGATAAGAAATCAGTATCCTTTAATAAGCGAATCCAATAATGAGACTCTCTGGCTTCTTTATAAGCGATTGTTAATTTTGCAAAAAAGTCTTTTCTACTCTAACCTCCAATTGCTTCTTCAATATTTGCTCCAATTGATGTTCCTGAACGCAACAATTGTTTACTTAAAACAAACTCTTTCTTTTCTTGTAATAAATGTTTGTATAATTTTACTACACAAACTGCGAAATTATAACTTTTGATTTGAATTATATTATCCTTTTTCATGAGTCGTAATTCATAATTACTAATTCGTAATTAAAGAATGTAAACATTCTTTTGCTTTCAACCCAAAAAGAGAATCTTTAGCTTCACTAAATGCGTTTTCAAAAGACTTGTTTTCATCAACAATAGTTAGAGCAAAAGCAGCATTTGTTAATACTACATTATTTTGTGCTTCTGTTCCTTTTCCTTCTATAATAGATTTGAATATTTTTGCAGCATCTGCAACAGAAGTGCCTCCAAAAATTTCTGATTGTTGAATTCTTTTCTGTCCTAAATCTTCTGGATTTATAATTTGTTCTCCTTTTTTAGTGAAAAATTTAAATCCGCTTGTTAAAGAAATTTCATCATAACCATCTAAGGCATGTATAATTCCGTAATTAATATTTTCTTCTTGTAAAATGTAATTGTACAAACGTGCAATTTCCATATTAAAAGTTCCTAACATGTGATTCTTTGGAGAACTTGGGTTAACCAAAGGTCCTAACATATTAAAGAACGTTTTT
>JBDNBB010000047.1:0-6532 GCA_039768135.1 Polaribacter sp. | reverse complement strand
TCATCTGTACCAGATTTACGCATGTTTGTTAATTGCTTTCCTTTAATTAAGTTAACAGCCATATCTTCTGACTTAGAGTTTTCTCCAATTACTTGACCAATATAAATTTCTTGATTGATATCAATAAAGAAACGTCCTCTATCTTGTAAACGGTTTAACGCATACGCAGTTGCTTTACCAGCTGCAGAAGAAACAATAGCTCCTTTAATATCTTCAGTAAAATCTCCTTTATAAGGTCCGTATTCACTAAATCTATGGTTGATAATTGCAGTACCAGCTGTTGCTGTTAAAATTCTGTTTCTTAAACCAATTAAACCTCTAGAAGGAATTGTAAATTCTAAATGTTGTAAATCTCCTTTAGGTTCCATAATCATTAAGTCTCCTTTACGTAAAGAAACTAAGTTTACAGCTTTAGAAGCCATATCTTCTGGTACATCGATAGACAATGTTTCCATTGGCTCATGTTTCTTACCATCAATTTCTTTAATGATTACTTGTGGTCTTCCAACCTGTAATTCATATCCTTCTCTTCGCATTGTTTCAATCAATACAGATAAGTGTAAAACTCCACGTCCAAAAACGTTGAATTTATCTTCACTATCAGTAGTTTCTACTTTTAATGCTAAGTTCTTTTCTAATTCTTTGAACAAACGATCTCTTAAGTGACGAGATGTAACGAATTTTCCTTCTTTACCAAAGAAAGGAGAATTGTTAATGGTAAACAACATACTCATTGTAGGTTGATCAATTTCTGTTCTTGGCAATGCTTCTGGGTTTTCTAAATCAGCAATAGTATCACCAATTTCAAAACCTTCAATCCCTGTAATTGCACAAATATCTCCACAAGGAACTGTATCAACTTTTACCTTACCCATTCCTTCAAAAACGTGTAATTCTTTAATTCTAACTTTTTTAGAAGAACCATCAGCCTTACACAACATATAATCTTTACCAGCTTCTAAGTCTCCTCTAAAAATACGTCCAATAGCAATTCTTCCTGTAAAAGAAGAAAAATCTAAAGAAGTAATTTGCATTTGAGGAGTACCTTCATTGTACTTTGTTTCAGGAATAGATTCTAATACAGCATCCAATAATGGTACAATATCAGTTGTTTCATTTTGCCAATCTGTAGACATCCAATTGTTCTTAGCAGAACCATAAATCGTAGCAAAGTCTAATTGTTCTTCTGTTGCTTCTAAGGCAAACATTAAATCAAAAACTTTTTCGTGAACTAAATCTGGAGTACAGTTTTCTTTATCAACTTTATTTACAACTACAATTGGAGTTAAACCTAATTCTAAGGCTTTACCCAATACAAAACGAGTTTGTGGCATTGGCCCTTCAAAAGCATCAACTAATAATAAAACACCATCAGCCATTTTTAATACACGCTCTACTTCTCCACCAAAATCGGCGTGACCAGGAGTATCAATTACGTTGATTTTTGTATTCTTATAGTTTACAGAAACGTTTTTAGAAAGAATTGTAATTCCTCTTTCACGTTCTAAATCATTGTTATCTAACAATAAATCTGTACGTTCTTTACGATCGTCTAAGATTTTTGCTTGGTCTATAATTTTATCTACTAAAGTTGTTTTTCCGTGGTCAACGTGCGCAATAATTGCGATGTTTCTAATTGATTGCATTTATAATTTCTTAAATTTCGTGCAAAAGTAGTTGTTTCTATGTGATTTACACGTTTTATATCTAATTATTTTATTGTTAAGTTGTAAATTACAAATAAAAAAGAAATTAAAAAAAGTAACAGATAAAGATGTTAATTGTTTTCTAATTCATCATCTTTAAAAGCAGAAGGTAAAATATCTGGGATTAGTTTAATTAAAAGAGGTAACAGGATAGCGCCTCCAGGCAAGAGAAAAACAGCTAAAGCTGGAATTGATTTACAAATATCTAAAATTTGAATTTTTATTTTAATTTTTTCTTCTTGCGTTAATTTAGAGTGAGTAGATTTTCGAATTAAGAACAAAGCTTCTTTACTTTGCATAAGTTCTTGATGCAATCGTAATTTGTTTTTGTGCAATAAGGTTCTTATTTCCTCTACAGTTTTCATTATAATTTTCTGCGCTTACGCTCTGTTTGCAGTAGGTTTAATTCTCTACTAGTTTGGCCAGCTACAGAAGTATTTTCTTCAGCTCTTCTTATTAAATATGGCATTACATCTCTTACTGGGCCAAAAGGTAAGTACTTTGCTACATTATATCCTTGGTTGGCTAAATTGTAGCTAATATGATCACTCATACCAAACAATTGCCCAAACCAAAGTCTGTTATCATTTACTTTAAGCTGATACTTTTTTGCTAAATCCATTAATAAATAAGAACTTTCTTCATTATGTGTCCCTGCAAATAAAGCCATGTGAGAATTATCCATCATGTATTTAATGGCTTTATCAAAGTTTTCATCTGTGGCTTTTTTATCTTCACAAATAGGTGATCTGTATCCTTTTTCTTCTGCTCTTTGGCGTTCTTTCTCCATATAAGCACCTCTAACTACTTTCATACCTATATGAAAACCTTTCGCCTTTGCTTTAGAATGTAAGGCAATAAGATAGTCCATTCTATCATGTCTATACATCTGTAAGGTATTAAATACAATGGCTTTTTTGGTATTATACGTTTCCATTAAATCTTCAATAAGCTCGTCAGCTGCATCTTGCATCCAACTTTCTTCTGCATCAATTAATAATGGAACATCTTTTTCTACAGCAACCTGACAAACTTTATGAAACCTTTTTATGACTTGAATCCACTCAATTTCTTCTTTTTCTGTAAGTTCTTTACCTTCAGATAATTTTTGATATAAAGCAAATCGTCCAAATCCTGTAGGTTTAAATACAGCAAAAGGAATTGACTTTTTCTCAGCACAGAAATCTATAATTTTAAGAATCTTTTGTAAAGCTTCATTAAAACTAGCTTCTTCGTCTTTACCTTCTACAGAATAATCTAATACACTATGCACTTTACCATTGCTATACATGTTTTCTATAATAGGTAAGCAATCGTCTTCTGTAACTCCTCCACAGAAATGATCGAACACTGTAGAACGAATTAAACCTTCTATGGGTAAATGTACCTTTAAAGCAAAATTAGTAACAGCACTTCCTATTTTTACCATAGGTTGATTTTGTATCATTTTGAACAAAAAATAAGCACGTTCTAACTGTGAATCCGATTTTAATGCAAATGCAACTTCTGTGTTGTCAAAAAGTTTCATACTATATCGATTTAGTATTACAAATATAGTGTTTGGATAGTAATTTTTATATAAATTCTAGTTATTTTGCAACCTCAATTTAACAAAAAATGAAAACCATAAAAGCTATTTCTTACCCTGTTCATTTTCAAGAAGAAAGCTATCAAGAGTTATCAAAATTAATACAAGAAAAAGAGTACTCAACTTTGTTTGTTTTGGTAGACGAAAATACTAGGAAACATTGTTATCCTAAATTTATTTCAAATTTAAAGATCAACAAGAACATTAAAATTATAGAAATTAAATCTGGTGAAATCAATAAAAACCTAGAGACTTGTGTTGATATTTGGAATGCCATTACAGAGTTGGGAGGAGATAGAAAAAGTTTGGTAATTACTTTAGGAGGTGGGGTTATTACAGATATGGGAGGTTTTGTGGCTTCTTGTTTTAAAAGAGGAGTTGATTTTGTGAATATACCTACTACCCTATTATCTATGGTTGATGCTTCTGTTGGAGGAAAAACTGGGGTAGATTTAGGCGTGTTAAAAAACCAAATTGGCTTGTTTGCAAATCCGCAGATGGTGATTGTTGACTATCAATATTTAACGACTGTTACAGAAAGGGAAATTAAATCTGGAATGGCAGAGATTATTAAATATGGAGTTACTTATGATGTGTCTTTATTTGAACACATTAAAAAGAATAAAGAAAATAATATTAGCAATTTAATTTTTAGGTCTGTAGAAATTAAAAATGAGGTGGTTTTAAAGGATCCCAAAGAAAAGGATTTGCGTAAAATTTTAAATTTTGGGCATACACTTGGGCACGCAATAGAATCTTTCTACTTAGAATCTGAAGACAAAGAAAACTTAACACATGGTGAAGCCATAGCAATTGGTATGGTTTGCGAAAGTTATATTTCTAACAAAGAATTACAATTGCCAATAGAAAAAGTACATGCTTTAAAAGAAGTTGTAAACTCTATTTATGGTAAAACCCAATTATTAGAAGAAGATTTTACAGCCATTCTTAACTTGTTAAAACACGACAAGAAAAATGTAAATGGGCAAGTAAACTTTGTGCTTTTAAATGATTTTGAAGATTTTAAATTAGATTGTAAAGTGCCTGAAGCATTGATAAAAGAAAGTTTACAATTTTATAACACATAAAAAAATCCCATCATAAATATGATGGGATTTTTTAATATCTAAATAAGTAAATACTTATACTTTCTTAACCTTTACAGCGTTCATTCCACGCATTCCTTTCTCTAACTCAAAAGAAACCTTATCATTCTCTGCAATAGTATCTATTAAACCACTTACGTGCGTAAAATATTTTTCTCCATTATCTGAATCGATAATAAAACCAAAACCTTTAGAAGAATCGAAGAAATTAACTTTACCTTTTCTAACAGGATCTTCCTCTGGTAAATCTTCTTTTTTAGTAGTAGAAATCTGAATGTCTTCTAATTCATACTCTACTTTTAACTCTGGATCTGGTGGAGTATCTGTTAAATTTCCGTTATGATCTACGTAAGCAAACTGTATTCCTGAAGTTCCACCTTCATCTTTAGCTGCTTTTCTTGCTTCCATTTTTTTACGTTTGTCTTCTCGTTTTTTTAAACGTTTTTTTTCTTTTTCACTTTTACTAAATGTCTGTTGCGATTTTGCCATTAAATTATATAAATGATTTTATGTACTTGTTTTTAACTAATACTAAAGAAGTGTAATGTGCCCAATGTAGAATCGGTTTAAAAACAAAACCGAAATTGCTAATTTATTTATTAGGTATTCTTTAGTGCTACAAAGATATTAAAAAAATAGGTTTTATGAAATAGCAGTAATCAATATTAATACTAATACATCAAATGTTAAAAATAATTGCAACGCTGTAAAACAATAGCTTTACTATTATTTTAAATAAAAATCAAAATAATAGCAAATTAATTAAACTATATTTAATTAATTAACAAGTATTATAAACATATTTTAGTTTATTTTATGTAGTAGTGTATTATTATCAAAACCATTCATCTAAAGTAAATTGCTATTCAAGGATAGAGAAACACTTTTAACCGATACAAAAAAATAAAAAACAGTCTATTTAATAAATTTAATGACAAATAGAATAATTATCAATTAAAATTTATCTGTCATGAGAAAACTATTTACTTTACTATTATTACTTTTTATTGGTCTTACTTATGGGCAAGTAGGTATTGGCACAGTTACACCTGATTATTCTGCTCAACTTGATATTGTTGCTTCAAACAAAGGAATCTTAATTCCCAGATTAGATATTGAAGATTTAACAACAGCATTCCCTGTGTTGTCAGCAGATATAAAAGAAAGTCTACTTGCATACAATACAAACGAAAACTCAGGAAAAGGGTACTACTTCTGGACAGGTATAAAATGGGAAAAACTTACAAATACTGAAGATGTAATTAATTTAATAAATTCAATATCTGATGACCAGAAAATAACAGAGTTTTCTTTTTCAAATAATGTTTTAACGCTAACAATAGAAAATGGAGGAACTCAAAGTGTTGACCTGACAAGTTTAAATGGAACTGATGGAAAATCTGCTTACCAAACTTGGTTAGATAGTGGTAATATAGGAACTGAAGCTGATTTCTTAGTTTCTTTAAAGGGAAATGATGGTATTGATGGTAAATCTGCTTACCAAGAGTGGGTTGATGCTGGTAATGAAGGAGCTAGTGAAAATGACTTTTTTGACGCTATCAAAGGCGACAAAGGTAATGATGGTAAATCCGCTTACCTAGAATGGGTTGATGCTGGTAATGAAGGAGCTAGTGAAAATGATTTTTTTGATGCTATTAAAGGTGATAAAGGTGATGACGGTAAATCCACTTATCAAGTATGGTTAGATGCTGGTAATACTGGAACTGAAGCGCAATTCTTAACCTCATTACAAGGTACGAACGGTACTGATGGTAATGATGGTACAAACGGAACTGATGGTGATTCAGCTTATCAAGTGTGGTTAGATGCTGGTAATACTGGAACTGAAGCGCAATTCTTAACCTCATTACAAGGTACGAACGGTACTGATGGTAATGATGGAACGAACGGAACTGATGGTGATTCAGCTTATCAAGTATGGTTAGATGCTAGTAACACCGGAACTGAAGCACAATTCTTAACCTCATTACAAGGTACTAACGGTACTAACGGGAATGATGGAACAAATGGTACAAACGGAACTGATGGTGATTCAGCTTATCAAGTGTGGTTAGATGCTGGTAACTCTGGAACTGAAGCACAATTCTTAACCTCATTGCAAGGTGCTAACG
>JBDNBB010000046.1:0-3428 GCA_039768135.1 Polaribacter sp. | reverse complement strand
ATTGTATCTTTGCTTTTAGAAATTTTGATTTTAAAATTCTATAAACCATGAGTACGCTTCTTAAAAACGCAAGAATCATAGATGTTTCTAGCCCTTTTCACAACCAAATAAAGGATATTTTAATTCATGATGGTTGCATCAAAAAAATAGCAGACTCAATTCCTTCCTTTAATGAATGTAATGAAATAGCATTAGAAAACCTTCATGTTTCTTGTGGTTGGTTTGACACAAGTGTTTCACTTGGAGAACCTGGTTATGAAGAGCGAGAAACCCTATCAAAAGGATTACAAGTTGCTGCAAAAAGCGGTTTCACATCAATTGCTTTAAACTCAAATACAAATCCTATTATAGACACAAAATCTGATGTTGAGTATCTAATTCATAAAGCCAATAATTCTGGCGTAAATCTTTACCCAATTGCCGCGTTAACACAAAAAAGCGATGGTAAGGAATTGGCAGAATTGTATGATATGCAACAATCTGGAGCTATTGCGTTTGCAGACTACAACAAACCAATAGAAAACGACAATTTAATGAAAATTGCCTTGCTCTATGCGCAAAACTTTGATGGCTTAATTTTAAGTTTTCCAAAAAACAATTCAATAGCAGGAGAAGGTATTGTTAACGAGGGTATAAACAGTACAAAATTAGGCTTAAAAGGGATACCAGCATTATCAGAACACATTCAAATTTCAAGAGATTTATTTCTCTTAGAATACACAGGAGGAAAACTACACATTCCAACTATTACAACAGCAAAATCAGTTAACCTAATTAAGGAAGCTAAAAAGAAAGGTTTAAAAGTTACCTGTAGCGTTGCTGCACATCATTTAACTCTAACAGATAATAATTTACATGAATTTGACAGCCGCTTTAAGACATCTCCTCCATTACGAACTGATAAAGACATTAAGGCACTACAAAAAGCAGTGAAATCTGGCGTGATTGACATAATTACTTCAGATCACAACCCTATCGATATTGAGCACAAAAAAGTTGAATTTAGCGAAGCAAAAGAGGGTGTTATTGGGCTCGAAAGTCTCTTTACAACTACCAATACAGTTTTAGATTTAGAAACGATTATAGCAAGTATCACTCACAAACCAAGAGCAATTTTTGGGTTAAATAGCACGCATATTAAAGAGAATTCAAAAGCTGACCTTACATTATTTAATCCTGATAAAGAATTTATTTTTAGCAATGAGCACATACTTTCAACATCTAAAAACAGCCCTTTTATTAACAAGAAATGTAAAGGTGAAGTGTATGGAATTTATGCGAATCAAAAATTAATTCTAAAATAAAAACTTACATACGCTTACTTAATAGCCTTTTAGTTTTACTTCAACCAATTTTAAAAAAGTAAGAAAAATATTTATGAATTTAGATTACATTGCTAGAGCACCTATTAAAAAAAGTGAAAATCCGCCATTACTAATTCTATTACATGGATATGGTAGCAACAAAGAAGATTTATTTTCATTTGCCGAAGAACTTCCAGAAGAATTGTTAATTGTAAGCGCGCAAGCGCCAAACAGTATGGGTTTTGGAAGCTATGCTTGGTATGCCATTAATTTTGACGCTAAGCAAGGTAAATTCTCTGACTTGAAACAAGCGAAAGAAGCTATTGATAAAATAGCTAAATTTGTTGATGCCATTAAAGAAAAATACAACACCAAAAAGGATAAAACATTCTTATTAGGTTTTAGCCAAGGAGCTATTCTTAGCTATTCTTTAAGTTTTTTTTACCCTAATAAAATAAATCATATAATTGCACTAAGTGGTTATATTAATACTGATCTTTTACCTGTAGAGATATCAAAATCTATAACTACAGACTATTATATATCTCATGGAATTGTAGACCAAGTACTCCCAATTGAATGGGCTAGAAAAAGCAAACCTTTTTTAGAAAAAATAAAATTACAAGCTGTATATAGTGAGTATAAAGTTGGTCATGGAGTAGCCCCTCAAAATTTTTACAGCTTTAAAGAGTGGATACAAAAAAGAGTTTAAGTAAATTTAAAAAATGTGTTCCTTAATAATACTAACAAATTGTTTGGCTGTAAATGGCTTAGGAACAACGTCAGAAAACCCCAAACCTTTATAAACCTCAATATCTTCTTTAGCATTGTTAGCCGTTAAAGCTAAGTATGGTATGTCTGAATTTGATAGCTTCATTTCTTTTTTGCGCTTAATAAGTTCATCTCCTTTTAAGTTAGGCATATTAATATCTAACAAGACCATATCAAATTCAAAAGAATCCATGGCCTCTATTGCTTCTACACCATCATTTACTAAAGTAAATTTTACTTTTTCGCGCTTTAAAATATGAGATATAATTTTTAAATTAAGAAAACTATCATCAGCTACTAAAATTCTTTTTTCTTTTAATGAAGTACGTTTTTTTTGTGCTAAAACAATTTCATTATTTTTTGTTTGATTAACAGCCAGAAGAAATGGAACATCTATTGTTATCATCGTTCCATAATTTTTAGCACTATCTACTTTTATTCTACCATCCATTAAACTAACCAAACGCTTCACAATAGACAAACCCAAACCTACTCCTTTATGAATCCTGTGATCACTTAACCTATTCTGCTGGTATTCGTCAAATATTTTTGAAGATTGTTCTTTTGTCATTCCCCTACCTGTATCTTTTATTTGAAAAGAAACTATCGCTTTTTCGGCATCAGAAAATAATAATTTTACAGTGGTAGTAACAGATCCATTGGTTGTAAATTTAATTGAATTATTAATTAAGTTTGTTAACACCTGAATTAAACGAACATCGTCTCCAATAACCCAATCTGGTAAATCTTCTGAAATATTAAAAATCAAATCTAGCCCAAGATCTATAGAACAACTTTTATAGTTGTTTTTAATTTGATGAATAATTGTTTTAATTTGAATAGCATCTTTTGCTAACTCTAACTTACCTGCCTCCACTCTAGACAAGTCCAAAATATCATCCACAATTACTTTTAAATTACGGCCAGAAAGAGCTAAATATTTTAAATATTCTTGCGCCATTAAAGAAGTTTTTTCTTTATTTATGAGCTCTGTATACCCTAAAATTACATTTAATGGATTCCTGATTTCATGGCTCATCATGGCTAAAAATCTTGATTTTTCTTCATTAGCCTTCTCAGCAATCTCCCTTAGCCTTATTAATTCTATATTTTTTTGTGCAAGCTCTCTTTTAAGAAAATACAAATCATTTCTACTTTGATTTAAAGTACTTAATGACTTATAAATGTTAGTTCTATTATAAATAACAACAGAAATTGTTTGATTAGCCTTAAAAAGATCTACATCTACATTAAACTCTTTTTCTGCTGCTACTAAAAGCATTCCCTCTAAATTTACCAGTTCATTTTCTGGTATTGAAGTTAGCGTTAATTCTAAAAAAGGACAATTATTTT
>JBDNBB010000045.1:0-3771 GCA_039768135.1 Polaribacter sp. | reverse complement strand
GACAAAACTATGTGGAAATAGCTGCTAATATAAATTTTGAATAGAAAGTATCAGTTCTTTTAAACGGCTATCCATTCTTTAATAGCATCATTATAACTTCTGCCAAAAATAATTACGCCCAGTTTTGTCATTTCGACCTTTTGGGAGAAATCACATAAAGGCGATAAATCTTACGTTCTCTTTTATGTGATTTCTACTAGCGTCGGAATGACAAAACTATGTGGAAAATAGTAGCTAATACAAATTTTGAATAGAAAGTATCAGTTCTTTTAAACAGCTATCCATTCTTTAATAGTATCATTATAACTTCTACCAGAAGTAACACTAGACTGTTTGTTGTCTTTTAAAGTGATGATAAACCTACTGTTAAAATATTTTTGAATATCTTTTACATAGTTTTTATTTATGATGACACTTTTTTGAATCCTCAAAAAATAATCAGGTAATTTCTGTTCTAATTGAAGCAAAGTCAACTCACTTAAATGAATTTCATTTTTATAATAAATGTTCACATATTTTTCTTTGGCTTCAAAATGAGAAACTTTATCTAATTGTAAAAAAATAAGTTTTTCTCCTTTTTTTACGGTAATTAACGTCATTTTTTTAGCTTCTTTTTGTTTAGAAATAGCTTCTATAGCCTTTAATATATTTTGGCTTGAAGGTGTTTTTTCAAACAACTTCAATTTCTGTATCGTTTTTTCAATGCGTTCTAAACGCACAGGTTTTACCAAATAATCGATGCTATTGGTTTTAAAAGCTTCTAAAGAATATTGGTCGTAAGCCGTACAAAAAACAACTATGGGTATAGTTTCTAAACTGGCTAACAATTCAAAACCATTTAAACCTGGCATTTCTATATCTAAGAAAATTAAATCTGGTTTTAGCGTTTCAATTTTATGTTTGGCATCACCACCATTTTCTGCAACGTCTAAAATATTGAATGTTTCTGGAAAATGAGAGAGCAATTTTAGTAAACGTTCTCTTGCAGGAGGTTCATCATCTATAATTAATGTTTTATAAAGTGTATTCATTTTTTTACAGATTATTATTGATGGAAATTGTAATGCTTTTTTCGGGTGTATTTTGCCAATTTAAAGAAGCGTTTTCGCCATAAGTTAAACGTAACAAATCGCTTACCGTTTTTAAACCAAGACCACTAATTAAACCTTCTGTAAAATTGGGTCCGTTGTCTAAAACATGAATCTCAAAACTATTTGCTGTTTTCTGAATGTTTAATTTTATAATTCCTTTGCCTTCTTTTTTAGAAATACCGTGTTTTACAGCATTTTCTATCAATGGCTGAATTAAAAAGCGAGGAATTTCTTCATTCAACAAACTCTCATCAACATTAAATGTAAATTCTAAACGATTGCCAAAACGAATCTGTTCTATCTCTAAATAGTTTTGTACCATTTCAAGCTCGTCTTTTAAGGTACTTGTGCTTTTATCTTTTCTGTTAATGGTATATTTGAATAAATCTGATAAAGATAACGCCATTTTTTCTGTTTTATCTGCATCTGAATGTGCCAAACCTGCAATAGAATTTAAGGAATTGTATAAAAAATGTGGATTTATTTTAGATTGTAAAGACTTTAATTCTGCTTTTGCTTTTAACTCTTTTAAACGAGACAGTTTGTTTTCGTTTTCTGTAATTAAGTTACGTTCTTTAAAAATGAAGTAACTTATTAAGGCTCTAAAAAGAGCAACTGACATTAAAAACAAAAACATTTTAGATAAAGTATAGTATCCTTCCTGAATATTAGGTATAGAGTAAGTGTTTATTATAAAAATTAATGCCAAACTGATAAAAGGGATAAGCCCTGTTGATAAAAAAACAAGTCCTGTTTTAATAAAAAGATTGTGATTAGTTTTTTTTATTTTAAACTCTATAAATCGAAAAATATAAAGAAAAGGAAAAATTAATACTAAAGAAAAAGCGATATCTATACTCCAAATTCTAAAAGAGCGATGGCTTTCAGGTATTTTTAGAAATTGGTAAAATTGATAATAGAAAACTATTAAAAAGTAGAGAACAACAAATGAGAATAAAGCTATAAGAGTAAACTTTAACAAATCACTTTTAATTTTCTTGCTTAATATTACATTAATTTTTCCAATAAGAAATAGTGAAAGTAATATTAGTATTAAAAATGGCAAAAACATAACTGCAATTGGGTTTCTAACCCACCAAAGGGCATTTCTTCTGTCAGAACTTATTTTCTTTTTAACTTTATTAGAAATACCTTTAAATTGTTCTTTCGCTATTTTTAAACGTTTTCTAAAACCATTTTTATAAACTTCACTTATAATCTCTTGATCTCCAATGTTTAAATTATGGTTATAATATTTGTGAGGTTGATTTAAACTAAAAACACTAAATTGATTTTCAGAATTATTCCTTTTTTTAAAGTATCCTTTCACTAACCATCTGGCTATTTTTAGTTCTAAAGAATGTTGATGAACTAGTTTAAGGTCTTCATTATTTATAGAATTATAAATATACATTTCATAAACAGATTTACTGTTCTTAAAATTACCACCTCCCAATATATGTCCAGTTTTTCTATCTCTTTTTATAGAATCTAAAAAAATAATTCTGAAATTAGACTCTACAAGACTTGTAAATTTAATTTCTAATGTTTCTGTTAGTAAATTTAATTTCCTTATTGCATTTGCTACCTCAATGGAATCTGTTAAAGTATAATTACCTAAAAGGTTAATATTTAGTTTATCAAATACTTTTATACTTGTTTGTAAATTCAAGTTTTTAAGTAAACCTTTTTTATATTGAGCATCCATTTCAATTAACTCAACCCAAGGTTTTTCTGGTAGTTTAATACTATCTTGAGAATAGCAATAATTTCCAATTAATAGAAATAGTAATAAATTAAGTAACTTTTTCATTATGGTAAATTTAAATATTTATACCACAAAAGAACTTCAATTAAGCATTTTACTATATACTTTTCTGACAAACTGCAAAAATTAGAGATCAACTGCAAACATCTGCTGATGTTAAAAATTTTCTATTAAATTATTAAGAACCCAGAAAAAGTTACAACAAAAAAGGTCGATTTAAAAACTTAAATCGACCTTTTTTGTAATAATTAATTCGAAAATTTATTACTGTGGTGTTAATTCTATTAGTTTCACTGAATGAGGAGCTAAATCTACTTTTAAAGCAAGATATCCGTCTTTTTTTCCTATAAGTACATCTTCAACAGTTAATTTCAATTTAGAAAGATTCTCATATTTAGATAAATTACTATTTAAAACATTTTTCCATCCATCTTCAAAACGATCTGAAGGTCTGTTCCCATAAATACGTCCGTCTGTTTTTTCTCCTACACCTGCACTTCTAATATCTTTGTATAATTCGTTCATTAAAATACTATTATCTTTATCTATAGTCCATTCTTTCATTTTCCATTTTTCAGTACCAGAAATCTGACTCCCCTCTAATTTTGGATAAATAGTTTTAGCATTTGTACTATTTCTAGTGGTATTGTGATTATAAACTAACACATAAATTTTACCATCTTTAGAAACAGGAATTACCCCAGAAAAACCAGATAAATTTTCTTGTGCAAACATTCTATTTCCACCTTCTAATTTTAAAAACATTTCAGTAACACTTCTTCTTCCTGTTGGTAGTGTACTAGATTCTAGCTCTTGCCCCCAATCGTAAATTTCAGTTACGTTATACTTATAAGCTAAAGCTGCAATAGTTGCATACCAGCTTGCACCTACTTCTGTTCCATCACTTAAACT
>JBDNBB010000044.1:0-20244 GCA_039768135.1 Polaribacter sp. | reverse complement strand
ATTGGATACAAGAAGTGGCTAGAACAGTAGTAAGTTTTAAATTATCTGGAAACACCAATTTAGCAATGTCAAAAAATGATGAATTGGTTGATAAATATATTGAAGCTAGAGAAAACCACTTTAAGATCTTAATCTTACAATTTACACAAATGATTGGTTTTAAAGTAATTGTAACTGCTAGTTTATTATTAATTGGTGGTGCATTGGTTTTAAATCAAGAAATGAATATAGGACAATTTGTTGCGGCAGAAATTATAATACTGTTGGTTATTGCTTCTGTAGAGAAACTAATTATTGGTTTAGAATCTTTTTACGATGTATTAACTTCGATAGAAAAAATAGGTCAAGTTGTAGATAAAGATTTGGAGTCACAAAAAGGTGAAAAACCAATTTTTAAAGATGGACTTATAGTTGAATTAGATGAAGTTTCTTATATAGTAGCCAACAGAAAAAAACATATTATAAAAAATGTATCCTTAAAAATTAATCCAAATAGTAGGATTTTAATTTTTGGAGAAAGTGGTGCAGGTAAATCTAGCTTATTACGTTTAATCTCTGGAGTTATAGAACCAACTGCTGGAAATATATATGTAAACAATTTATCACTAGGTAGTTTACATTTAAATCATTACAGATCTCAATTAGGGCTTTCTTTGTCTGAAGAGACTCCTTTTGAAGGCAGTATTCGAGAGAATTTAATCTTTGGTAAAGAAAAAGTGAAAGACTCAAAAATATTTGAAATTTTGGATGTAGTGGGGTTATCACAATTTTTAAAAGAACAGACAAATGGATTGGACACTATTCTTAATGCCGAAGGAAAGCAAATGTCATATACCATTGCTAAGAAAATAATATTAGCTAGAGCTATTATTAAAGAACCTAAAATTATGATTTTAGAAGATCCATTAGATCAATTTAATGTGGATGAAACCCAAAGTATTGTTAAATATTTAACTGACAGTAAAAGGTCATGGGCATTAATTGTGGTAAGTAGTAAAGATATTTGGAGAACAGAATGTAGCCAAACTATTACTATAGATAAAGGAGAAATTAAATCTATAAACTAGTATATAATGTTAAACATATCTAACAATCAAATCCATAAGCAAGTAGATTTAAAAAAATTTAAATCCGGATATCGAGTTTATAAGAAAGAATATTATAAAGCTTTCAATAAATTCTTATTAGCTGCAGCTATCATTGGAATTATTTTCTTGTTTTTACCTTGGACTCAAAATATTTCTGGAAAAGGTATTGTAACTACTTTAACTCCAGAACAAAGACCACAAACTATACAGTCACAAATTCCTGGAAGAATAGAACAGTGGTTTGTAAGAGAAGGAGATTATGTACAAAAAGGAGATACTATACTAAGAATATCTGAAGTTAAAAGTGAGTATTTTGATAATAGATTAATTGAAAGAACCAATGAACAAATTAGTGCTAAAAACTCGTCTGTTGGGGCTTACAAATTTAAAGTGGATGCTTTAGATAGACAAATTGATGCATTAGAAGAAGAACGTATTTTAAAACTAGAACAAGCAAAAAATAAATTATTGCAATCTAAACTAAAAGTACAAAGCGATAGTATAGCTTTTGAAGCAGCTAAAACCAATTTAAAAATTGCACAAAGTCAATACAATCGTGACTTTACTTTAGAAAAAGAAGGCATTAAAGCTGTAAAAGATGTAGAAGAGAAAAAACTAAAACTTCAATCCACAGAGGCTAAAATAATTGAGCAAGAAAATAAATTGTTAGCAGCAAAAAATGAAGTATTAAATGCAGCTATGGAAATTTCTAGAATTAAAGCGAATTATGCCGATAAAATTTCTAAAGCTCAAAGTGATAAATTTACAGCACAATCAAATGGTTATGATGCTGTAGCTCAAGTATCTAAACTAGAAAACAATAATAGTAATTATAAAGTAAGAAGTAGTTTGCTTTATATGAAAGCACCACAAAATGGCTACATAAATAAAGCTATAAAAGGAGGTATTGGTGTTACTTTTAAAGAAGGTGAAGAAATTGTTGGTATTATGCCTGCTCAATATGATTTAGCGGTTGAAACATTTATTAGACCAATAGATTTACCTCTAGTCCATATTGGTGAAAAAGTTAGAGTACAGTTTGACGGTTGGCCTGCAATTGTATTTAGTGGTTGGCCTAATGTTTCTTACGGAACTTACGGAGCAAAAGTGGTAGCTATAGAAAACTTTATAAGCAAAAACGGAAAATATAGAATTCTACTAGCTCCAGATAAAGAAGATCACACCTGGCCAACAGCTATTAGAGTTGGTTCTGGTGCAAAAACTATTGCACTTCTAGAAGACGTACCTATTTGGTTCGAGTTATGGAGACAACTGAACAGCTTCCCTCCTAACTATTATCAACCAGATAGCGAAACTACAGAAAAAAATAAATAGAAATAAAAAAGAATTTGATTCATGAAAAAAGTTATTTGTCTTCTTTTTTTACTAATCGTACAAAACAACTATTCACAAGAAAAGATAAGTTCTATTTTATCTTTATCAGAGTTTTTGGGATACGTTAAAAATTACCATCCAATTGTTAAGCAAGCAAATCTTGTAATTAATAACAGTGAAGCTAAACTTCTTAAAGCTAGAGGCGCATTTGACCCAAAAATTGAAGTTGACTTTGATAATAAACAATTTAAGGAAAAAGAATATTACAATAACTTAAATGGTATTTTTAAAATTCCGACTTATTATGGATTAGAATTCAAAGCAAATTTTGAAAATAATAATGGCCTATTTTTAAATCCAGAAGCAACCGTTCCAACAGATGGTTTATATGCTGCAGGTGTTTCTGCTTCCTTACTTAAAGGGTTATTAATTAACCAAAGAATGGCAGATTTAAAACAAGCAAAGTTATTTGTAAATCAAGCCAAAGAAGACCAACAAATACTAGTAAACGAAATTTTATTTAATGCTTCTCTTGCCTATTTTAAATGGTTGAAAATTTTTAACGATCAAAATGTTTATCGTAGCTTTTTAAAAAATGCTATTTTTCGTTTCGAAAGCACAAAAACAGCTTACAAGAATGGAGATAAAGCTGCAATAGATACCTTAGAAGCAGGAATAACTTTAAAAAATAGAAGATTAAACTTAGAAAAGGCGAGAATACAATTGGTAAAAGCATCTTTAGAATTGTCAAATTTTTTATGGTTAAATAACAATACACCTGTAGAATTACAAGAAAATATTATACCTGATGTAAAAACATTAGACGCTATAGACACAACGCTAAACATTGCTTTGTTTAATAATGCTAATTTTGATATAGATAATCATCCGAAAATAAAATCTTTAAACTATAAAATTAGCAGCCTTAAAGTTAATAAACGTTTAAAAACTAATAATCTTTTACCAGAATTAGATGCTCAGTATAATTTTTTAACACAAACACCTAGGCAACAAAATTCTTTTAATATAGAAAATTACAAAGCAGGGATTCGGTTTACACTTCCTATATTTTTGAGAAAAGAAAGAGGAGACTTAAAACTAGCAAAGGCTAAATTAATGGATGCTGAATTTGAAAACGAAGCTACAAAGGTTACGATAAGAAATAAAGTAAATGCTGTTCAACAAGAACTAGAATCTTACTATATTCAAAATGACTACATTATTGATATAGTAAAAGACTATAGCACGCTTTTAAAAGCTGAAGAGCGCAAGTTTTTTTTAGGTGAAAGCTCTTTATTTTTAGTAAATTCAAGAGAAGCAAAACTTATTGAGAGTGAGCTTAAAGCAATTGAGTTAGAAAACAACTTTTTAAAAACAAAAGCAAAACTGTTTAAAACAGCTGTTATTACAATTGCAGATTAAAAAATACTCTTAGTCATCTTCTTCTAATTTAAAAAACTCATTCACAGGTATTTTAAAAACTGATGATAGTTTTAAAGCTAAGACTGTACTTGGTACATACCTATTTTTCTCAATAGAGTTAATGGTTTGTCTAGAAACTCCAATTTCTTTTGCCAAGTCATCTTGGGTAAGATTTAAAATAGCACGTTGTACTTTAAGTGTATTTTTCATCTTATCTATTCATTCTTTTTAATTGCCAAAAAACCATTAATTGAACAACCAGCATGTAAAACAAAATCTGAAAGTAATTTAATCCTTCTAACTTCTCACTTTCATCAAACAACAGCCCTACCCCAAAATTGATAAATGGCTGTATTAATGCATAAAGTATAACTAGTATAAATGCAATTCTGTATGATTGGGAACGTAAACTCTCTAAATACTCATCTTCTAGCTTTTCTTTTGCTAAAGAAATAAGTAGCATACCTACTAATAAAATGCCAGACAAAACAGGTTTTACCCAATTTGGCTCATCAATAAATTTCTTGGCAATCATTAAAGCAAAAGCAGAAAACGAAATAATATATCCCACTTTTTTATATTTATGTTGTAGTTGAAATTTATTCATTTTCTCTACATAACTCTTTTCTTTTTCACAAATTGATTGCTTAACCATATTAACTTTACTTTACAAATTGACAAATATATTTTATATAATGACAAATATACTTTACATTTTATGATTTTACAAATTTTTTATTACTTTTAAAAAATCAACCAAAAAATAACACCATGAATATTAAAAAAAAACCGACCACTAAATTTTATATTATTGGAGTATTAGCTCTTATTTGGAACTTAATGGGAGTTGGAGCTTATTTTATACAAGCTTTCATGACAGAAGAAATGATTGCTACCTTACCAGAAGAACAACAAGCAGAGTTTCTTGTAGAACATCCTGCTTGGTATACAGCTTTATTTGCACTAGCTGTTTTTGGTGGTGCCTTAGCTTGTATTTTGTTATTAGCTAGAAAAAAAATTGCTTACTACTTCTTTTTAATGTCTGGTATTTGTGCCATTGCTCAACAGGGTTATTTGTTAGCAACAGTAACACTTTCTAATGTAGTAATGCCAATAATGATTATTATCTTCTGTATCTTTTTAATTTGGTACTCTAAAAGATGTATCACAGAAGGGATTTTAAATTAGAAAATGATAAGTTATAAATGCTACTTAATGCAGTTTTTTATTGAGAGTTTAAAGCGTTAAGAACCTAGTTAAAATCTAAATCATAAATACATTTAAATTAAAAGAATAAAATAATTCCATACCTATGAAACTACAGTATAAATTTTTTATTGCATTTGTTGCAGGACTGCTTTCTTTAAATGCTTACGCTCAAGAAAAAGATTCTTTATCTGGTCAAGAAAAGTTTAAAGAGCTGTCACTAGAAAGTGGTAGAATGATAAATTTTAATACCACAGAAGGAACTTGGCTTTCCTTAGATATTAGTCCAGATGGAGAAACAATTATGTTTAGCATGCTTGGAGATTTATATACCATTCCTTTTTCTGGTGGTAAAGCCACAAGAATAACAGATGGTATGGCTCTAGACACGAAACCTAGTTACAGTCCTGATGGAAAAAGTATCGCTTTTGCCTCGGATAGAAGTGGAAATGACAATGTATGGATTTTAGATTTAGCAACGAAAGAAACAAGACAAGTTACTAAAGATAGAAGAGGCGCTGTAGAATCTGTAGCTTGGTCTCCAGACGGAGAATATATTGTAGCTGCCAAAGGTAAAAGAAACCTCAAATTACATTTGTATCATAAAGACGCAGGAAGTGGTACACAGCTCATTAAAGAACCAGCAAGTTTAAAAACTGTTGAACCTGTTTTTAGTACAGACAACAAATACATTTATTATTCAACCAGAAGTGGTGGCTGGAATTACAATGCACAATTACCTCAGTATCAAATTTCTAGATATGATCTAGAAACAGGGAAATCTACAAGAATTACCTCTAGATATGGTTCTGCCTTTACTCCTACCCTTTCTAGCGATGGAAAATATATGGTATATGGATCTAGGTATGAAGAAAAAACGGGCTTAGTTTTAAGAGATTTAATTTCTGGTGATGAAAACTGGTTGGCTTACCCCATCCAAAGAGATGAACAAGAATCTGTTGCTTCTTTAGGAGTATTACCAGCAATGGCTTTTACACCTGACAACAAAGAAGTATTAGCCTCTTATGGTGGTAAAATTTATAGAATACCCGTTTCTGGTGATAATGCAATAGAAATACCTTTTGAAGTTGATATAGCTTTAGCAATTGGCCCAAAATTAGACTTTAAATATCCTATTTCTGATGATCCAGAAATGTTTGCAAATCAAATTAGAAATCCAAAGACTTCTCCAGATGGAAAGAAAATTGTTTTTAATGCTTTAAACAAGTTATATGTTATGACACTTCCTGATGGAAAACCAAAAAGGTTAACCAAAATGAATCTTAATGAAATGCAACCTAATTGGTCTCCAGACGGAAAGGAAATAGTCTATACTACTTGGTCTGATAAAGATGGAGGGCATTTATATAAAGTAAGTGCAAAAAGTGGTAAACCTGTTCAACTAACAACTAAATCTGCATTGTATAATACACCAGTTTGGGATGCAAAAACAAATAGAATTGTTTTTACAAAAGGAAGTGCACAAAACTTTAAAATTGCTTATACAAGAGGTGCTTTTTCTGGTGGTGAAGATTTAGCATGGATTGCTAGTGATGGAGGTGCTATTAATTTTATAAGCAAAACGAATGGAAGAGGAAATCCTCATTTTGTAAAGAATGATAATAGAATCTATTTAAGCAATGGTTCTGGTCTAAGCTCAATTCGTTGGGATGGAACAGATGAAAAGAAAATTATAAGCATAACAGGTATTGTAACATTTGGGAACTCTCACAAAGACAATGTAGATTTTGGACATATAGATGATGATGTAACTGAAGAAAGAAACAATGCATCTAGACCTGTAGAAGTTTACATGGCTCCTGAAGGAGATAAGGCCATGGCTTTGATAACCAATGATATTTATGTTGTAACCGTTCCTAAATATGGACAAACGCCAACAATATCTGTATCTAACCCTTCTTCTGCATCATTTCCTTCATGGAAGCTCACAACTTATGGAGGTGAATTTCCTTCTTGGGCAAAAGATGGTAACAGTGTGCATTGGTCTTTAGGTAAAGCTTTTTTTAGTTATGATTTGGTAGCAGCTAAAAAATTAGAACAAGACCAAAAGGATAGAAAGAAAGCTAGAAAAAAGGAACTTTCCAAATTATCGGATAAAGAAAGAAAAGAAGAAGAAAAGAAAGATAAAGAAGCAGCTAAAAAGAATAAGGATGATGCAACATACAAACCATTAGAAATTGATGTAAACGTTGCTATTCAGAGAGATATTCCTAAAGGAACAGCCTTAATTCAAGGGGCAAGAATTATTACCATGAATGGCGATAAAATGATTGAAAATGGAGATATTTTAGTAGTAAATAATAGAATTAAAGCAATAGGAGAAACAGGAACTTTAGAGGTTCCTAAAAAAGCTACAATCATAAATGCCAAAGGAAAAACAATTGTTCCAGGTTTTATAGATACACATTCTCATTTAAGAACGTATGCAGGTATTCATAAAAAACAAATTTGGTCTTATGCAGCAAATCTTGCTTATGGTGTAACAGCATCTAGAGATCCACAAACAGGTACAACAGATGTACTTACATATTTTGATTTGGTAAAAACCGGACAAATGTTAGGGCCAAGAGCTTATTCTACAGGACCTGGTTTAGGATATTGGGCTTATAACTTAAAAAGCTATGAGCAGACAAAAGAAGCGCTTAAAAAGTATAGCAAATACTACAATACCAATACTATTAAAATGTACATTGTTGGTAACAGACAACACAGACAATGGGTAATTCAAGCTGCTAAAGAACAACAGCTAATGCCAACCACAGAAGGAGCTTTAGATTTTAAATTAAATCTTACAGAAATTTTAGATGGTTATCCAGGTCATGAGCACTCATACCCAGTAACTCCTTTATACAAAGACATCATTCAATCTGTGGCAGAAGCTCAAATTGCATATACACCAACGTTATTGGTTTCCTATGGAGGACCTTGGGCTGAAAATTATTTCTACTCTAGAGAGAATCCGTATCATGATAAAAAATTACAATACTTTACACCTTATACAGATTTAGCTAGTAAATCTAGAAGAAGACCAGGTTGGTTTATGGATGAAGAACACGTATTTACAAAACATGCCAACTTTGTGGAAGATTTAATTAATGCAGGTGGTTTAACAGGTGTTGGTAGTCATGGACAGTTACAAGGTTTAGGTTTTCATTGGGAACTTTGGGCAACAGCGTCAGGTACAAGTAAAATGAATGCCTTAAAAGCAGCTACAATTTTAGGAGCAAAATCTTTAGGTTTAGATGGTGATCTTGGTTCTTTAGAAATTGGAAAAATGGCTGATTTTATCATATTAGATAAAAATCCGTTAGATGATATTAGAAATACAAATACTATTTATCAAGTTATGAAAAATGGACGTTTGTATGATGCAAATAATTTGGATGAAGTATATCCAAGACAACAAAAAGCAACTGATTTTTGGTGGCATCAGAAAAAGCCAAATGGTTTACCAGGAATTAAAAACTAAATTAAAAACTCTCAATATAAAATTGAGAGTTTTTTTTATGTTTTTATTCAAATAAGGCTGCTAAAAATTCTGCTACACATGCAGGTTTGTCTTGGCCTTTTATTTCTATTATACAGTTAAAGGTAACTTTAATTCCATTATTTGTTAAAGGCTCAATTTCTTTTACTGAACTTAGCATTCTTAATTCACTATTTACAGGTACAGGATTTGGAAAACGAACTTTATTTAATCCATAGTTTAAACCCATTTTTACACTTTTAATTGTAAAAGCTTCTTCTAACATTTTAGAGATCATTGCAACAGACATAAAACCATGAGCTATTGTACTTTTAAATGGCGATTCTTTTTTTGATCTATCTTCATCTATATGAATCCATTGTTTGTCTAAAGTTGCATTCGAAAAATCATTAATCATTTCTTGAGTAATGATATACCAATTTCCCATAGGCAACTCCTTACCTAGCATTTTTTTAAATGCTTCAAAATTTTTAAATTCTTGGGGTTTCATGCTTATTGTTTTTTAGAAAATAAATCATCATTAATCTTAGGTAACTCTAAAGAATACTTGACTGAAATTAATCTAATTATAATGATAACTGATGCAGAAACAATAAAGTTAATATCTTTTGGAGTTTCTAGAAAAGTAAGAACTAGGTAACAAATTCCACCAGCCAAACATGCAGAAGCATAAATTTCTTTCTCAAAAATTAACGGTACTTTATTCGTTAATACATCTCTTAAAACACCACCAAAAACAGCAGAGACCATTCCCATAATTAATGCAATCATAGGATGTAAATTTATAGTTAACCCTTTTTGTAACCCTAAAAGGGTAAATACACTAATACCAATAGTATCAAACAAAAACAAAGTTTTACTTAAATAAGCTATTTTACTTTTAAATAGAAAAGTTAAAAAAACGGCCAAAAAAATAGTCCATAGATAGTTTAAATCTCCAATCCAATTAATAGGATGTGCATTAATTAAAATATCACGTAACATTCCTCCACCAACTGCAGTTACAAAGGCTATAATGAGTACACCAAACAAATCGAACTTTTTATCTGAGGCTACTAAAGCCCCACTAATTGCAAAAGCAAAAGTACCTAAAATATCTATGGTATAAATTAAAGTCATTTACGCAGTTACTTCTGTAAATTTAATATTCAGTTCCTTTTGAATTTGATGTATCTTTTCTAATTCTGATGGTAAAATAAACGCCAAAGAAGTTCCTGTTTTACCAGCCCTTGCTGTTCTTCCACTTCTATGAGTGTAATATTCTAGTTGTTCTGGTAATTGATGATGAATTACAAATTCTAACTCTCTAACATCAATTCCACGTGCAGAAACATCTGTAGAAATTAAATATTGTAAATTTTCATTTTTAAAAGCACGCATTACTTTGTCTCTTTCTTTCTGTTGCATATCTCCTTCTAAAGCGGCTGCAGAAAATCCTTCTTCTACCAATTGCTTTGCTAAGTTTTGAGCACCAGCTTTTGTTCTACAAAATATAATACCTCTTTGTGCTTGTCTTTTCTCTAAAAAAGTAACAATGTCTGCTACCTTTTCTTTTAAAGTTGTTTTTACAAATTGATGACGAATATTTGCATTCACTAAAGCATTTCTATTAATCTCAATTCTTGGAGCGTTAGCATCCATATATGTTTTTACAATTCGCTTTATTTCTTCTGGCATTGTAGCTGAAAACAACCAAGTTTTTCTGTCAGATTTTGTAGTGAATTTTAAGATTCTATTTAAATCTTGTTTAAAACCCATACTTAGCATTTCATCTGCTTCATCTAAAATAACGGTTTTAACATGGCTAATATCTACAGCTCCTCTTTCTATTAAATCTATTAATCTACCAGGAGTTGCAACTACAACATGTGTTGTTCTCTTTAAATTATTCATTTGCCTGTCTATTTTTTCTCCACCAAAAACGGCTTCTAAAAAAATACGCTCATCTACATACTTTGTAAACTTGAACAATTGTTTTTTTATCTGCTGAACTAATTCTCTTGTTGGCGATAAAATTAAGGCTTGTATGTGCTCTGAACTAGCATCTATATGATGTAAAACAGGCAAACCAAAAGCAGCTGTTTTTCCTGTTCCTGTTTGTGCTAATCCAATAAAATCTGTAGGTGATTTTAACAATACAGGTATTGCTTTCTCTTGAATATCTGTGGGTGTTGTAATACCAATTTCTTTAATAGATTTTATATAATCTTTTCTAATTCCTAATGCTGCAAATGTTGACATTCTATCTAAATTTTGTGCAAAGATACTTTTATTTAAAAGGTTGCAATAGATTTAAAATATTTTCTCTAATTCTTAAAGGTTTGTAGCTTTTAGCATCTAATAAAACCCAAATAGTTTTAGATTTTGCTAAAAGTGTTTCATCTTTATAAAACTCAATAAATCGTTCAGAAGTTACTCCCCTTGTATTGCCTACATAAGTTTTAGCAATAATTTCATCACCTAAAAAAGCTTCACTCTTATAATCTATTTCGTGTCTACTCACTACCCAAATTGTATCTGTAATTGGTTCATTTTTAGTTAAATGCTCCCAATGTTTAAAGGCAACATCATCCATCCATTTTACATAAATAGCATTATTTACATGATTCAAATCATCTATATCTTCTGCTGTAATTTCGATTTTAACCTCGAAAAAGTTATTCATAATTTTCAATTTTAGTAAACTTATAAAAATTTACTTAGGTATAGCTAATATTGATGATACTTTACCCATTAAATAAACTTTTAGTGAGATATTTGCATTCGACTATGACACAATTAGCAAACGAATTAGGTACAAAAAAAATTAGCAAATTATTGATAAAACAAGCAGTTCCTGCAACAATTGGAATTCTTGTAATGTCTTTAAACATGATTGTAGACACTATTTTTGTTGGGCAATGGATTGGTGTTTTAGCGATTGCTGCAATTACAGTGGTTTTACCAATTGCTTTTTTAATATCTTCTATAGGAATGGGAATTGGTATTGGAGGGAGTTCTATTATTTCTAGAGCATTAGGTGCAGAAAATTCTGAAAAAGCTTTTCTAACATTCGGTAATCAAATTTGTTTAACCTTAATTTTAGCTATAATTTTTGTACTACTAGGCAACTTTTTTAGTGTACCTATATTAGATTTGTTTGGTGCAAAAGGTAATATTTTACCAATTGCCTCAGACTATTTTGCTGTAGTAATATATGGAGTGCCATTTTTAGCCTTTGCAATGATGGGTAACCCTGTAATAAGAGCAGAAGGTAAACCAAAGTTTGCCATGTATGCTATGATGATACCTGCAGTGCTCAATATTATTTTAGACATTATTTTTATAAAGTATTTTGATTGGGGAATGACAGGAGCTGGTATGGCTACATCCATATCGTTTGCAAGTTGTGGATTGTATATTTTGTATTTCTTCTTATCGAATAAAAGTGAGTTAAAAATAATTCCAAAAAACTTTAAACTCGATTTAAAAATAGTTAGAGAAATTGTAGAGTTAGGTGGAGTTTCTGTGGTAAGGCAAGGGGCCATTAGTATTTTAATGATTGTACTTAATTACTCTCTATTTACTTATGGAGGAGAAATATCTATCTCAATTTTCGGAATTATTAACAGAGTAATGATGTTTGCTTTATCTCCAGTTCTTGGAGTTTCTCAGGGATTCTTGCCTGTAGCAGGTTTTAATATTGGCGCAAATAAAAATAAACGTGTAAAAGAAACCATTAAAAAATCGATTTACTTTGGGTCTATTTTGGGTACAATTATCTTTATAGGTATTGTTATTTTCAAAGAACAAATCATTTCAATTTTCACAGATGATACCACTCTATTATCCGAAACTCCGAATGCAATGTTAATTGTCTTTTTGGTTACGCCTATTGTAACAATGCAATTAATAGGTTCTGCTTATTTTCAGGCAGCAGGTAAAGCGATTCCTGCATTAATACTAACCTTATTAAAACAAGGAATTTTCTTAATCCCATTTGCGTATTTCTTACCTAAGTATTATGGTGTTGCTGGTGTTTGGTGGTCTTTTCCAATTGCAGATACACTTTCTACTATTGTAACTGTTTTGGTTTTAAAAAGAGAGGTTGATCAAAACCTTAAATGATAGATTCACCATTTAGATTAGTGGTTAGAATATCACTAAACAAATTAAAGAAAGGTCTTAAAGCTAAAAAACCATCGTTTATATTTCTAGTGAAATTTTTATCTAAAACTTCTTTATCTGAGAACTTTTTCATAGCTATAAACCCTTTTTTTCTTAAAAGATCTACATCTTTATGTTCCTTATCAAAACCTCTAGGAGCTGTCTTTAACTCACTAAAACTGTAAAAAGAATTTCCAAAATGCTTCTGAAACTCTTTATCATTTAAAATATCTCTAATCTCTGAAGCATCTTGTTCAATTTCTTTTCTTAATCTAAACAAATCTTCTTTACTAGGTTCCCAAAAACCACCAGCCAAGAATGATTCTCCTGGCCTAAGCTGTAAAAAGTAACCACCTCTTAGAGAAGTACCTAGTCTAGTGTACGAATTCGAGAAATGCGCCTTATAAGGTGTTTTATCATTAGAAAACCTAACATCTCTATAAATACGCATCATCTTAGATTTTTCAATTTCATCATGTACCTCTAGTTTTTCTAATACTTCTGCAAAGACATCTTTGGCATTTAATCTCGCTTTTTCATAGCTTGATTTGTGAACTGCAAACCAATCTCTATTGTTGTTTATACGTAAATCTTTTAAAAATTGAAATGTAGTTTTATCTATTGTCATTTATAACTCTTTAAAAATTAAAGTTACAAAAATAGAAGTTGTAAATTCGAATTAGAAATGGATTTTAAAACAAAAGAAATACAAAAGAGATATGAAGGCTATTTAGCCACACCTAACTTATGGACTGGAGATGTCATATTTGGTTTAAATCAATTTGAACTAAAGCCCATAACTCAAAAAATTGATATTTTAATTGATGAGAAAATCCGCTTAGGAAAATATGTAGAACGTTTTGTTTCCTACCAATTGTCAACTATAAAAGAGATTGATATTCTAGGAGAAAACATACAAATTCAAAAAGACAAGAGAACCACTGGAGAAATAGATTGTTTAATAACAAAAAACCAACAATCTATTCATTTAGAAATTATTTACAAATTTTATTTGTACGATGCTACAGTTGGTAAAACTGAAATTGAACATTTTATAGGACCCAATAGAAAGGATGCTCTTATTGAAAAATTAAATAAACTAAAAGAAAAACAGTTACCTCTACTCTACACAAAAGAGGCTAAAGAATATTTATGGAATACAGGATTAGACTACACAAAATTTAAACAACAAGTACTCTTTAAAGCGCAACTTTTTGTATCCATTTCTAGTAGAAAAATCCGATTAGACTTAATAAACCAAGATTGTATTGTTGGATTTTACATGAACAAAGAAGAATTAAAAGAGTTTAAAACTTCTAAATTCTATGTCCCATCTAAGAAAGATTGGCTAATGAAACCTCATCAAAAAGTAAATTGGCTTAGTTATAGTAAAATCTTAAGAATAGTAGAAGAAAAATTGAATACTAACTTTTCTCCTTTGTTGTGGATAAAACACCCTAAAGGAAAAATGTATAAGTGTTTTATAATTTGGTGGTCATAAAAAAAAGGAGAATTCAAAAATGAACTCTCCTTTTTAATGACTAATTCTTAATCATTATTTCTGATCTTCTTCCTTCATTCCTGAAGTTTTATTCCAAATTTTAATTTCGTCGTCTTTAGTAATTCCTTCTAAAACCTCAACGTTTACACCATCAGAGGTTCCTAATTTTAAAAATTTCCTTTCAAAAGTTCCTTCTCCAGTTTTTACCTCCACATAAGGCTCTTCTGTTTTGTTATCAAATTTTAAAAGTGCTTCTTTTATAGCTAAAACACTATCTTTTTTCTCTAAAATAATATCTGCATTTGCACTATATCCTGCTCTAATGAAATAGTTTTCATCTAATTTTACGTCTGCTTTAATCTTAAACTGAACGGCTCCTGCTTCTTCAGTTCCTTTTGGAGCTATGAAATTTAATTTTGCTGGAAATTTTGTGTTTTCAATAGCACCAATAGATACTTCGATATCAGAACCTTTTTTAAGTTTACCAACTTCAGATTCATCTACTTTACCTTCAAAAATCATTTTGCTCATATCTGCAATAGAAGCAATTGTAGTTCCTGCATTAAAATTATTAGACTGTATTACTTGGTCTCCTTCTTTTACAGGTATCTCTAGAATTGTTCCAGAAATCTGAGCCATAATGTTTGTATTGGCTGCTCCTCCTGTACCAGCAGAACCTCTTTTAATAATTAAATAATCATTTTGAGCATTCTTAAGGTCTTGCTTTGTTTGGTCGTAAGTAAGTTCTACATTTTCAAATTCTTGTTTAGAAACAACACCCTTCTCATAAAGATTTTTACTTCTATTATATTGAATCTTAGCATTGTCTAAACGAATCTTAATATTGTTAACTCTTCCTTTTGCACTTATTAAAGATTGCTCATTAGGTACAACTCTTACAGTAGCAATTAAATCTCCCTTTTTAACTTTAGAACCTTCTAATAACATTATTTTATCTATTATACCTGTTATTTGTGGCTTAATTTCAATTTCCTCTAAAGGTGTTACTTTACCAGTAGCTACTGTTTTTTTAACTATTGTAGTTTTAAATGCAGTTTCAGTTTCGTACTCAACAATACTCTTTTTATTCTTTTTTCCGAACCAAATTAAGGCTACTACAAATAATAGTCCGATTACAATTAAAATAATTTTTGCTCTTTTACTCATGATTTTTAGTTGATTATTTATTCTTCTCTTAATGCTTCTATTGGTCTAACAAGCGTTGCCATATGTGCAGGTATAAGTCCAATTAAGGTACCTAAAACAATTAGGGTCACAAATGCTATAATAATTATTGGAATATTTACGGTAGGATTTATTAATGCTGCATCATCTCCTTGCCCAAAAGTGGCATCGATAATGTACAAAATAAAACTTCCAAGTATAATACCCAACATTCCTGCTACTGTTGTTAAAAAAACAGATTCTAATATAATTTGTTGACGTATGCTTTTTGGAGTTGCTCCTAAAGCTCTTCGAATTCCAATTTCTTGTGTTCTTTCTTTTACAGTGATTAATAAAATATTACCAATTGCAAATACTCCTGCAATTAAGGTTGCAATACCAACAAACCATGTCATAAATTGCAAACCTGTTAAAAACCCTGTTACTTTAGCTATTTGAACACCTAAATTAAATGAACCAAAAGCTCTTTTATCTTCTGGATGAACATTATGTAAATTCTTTAAAGTTAAAATTACATCGCTTTCCATTTGCTCAATATCTATGCCTGGATTAGCTGTTATAACCATCCAATCAATATTATTAGCAGTATTATATACACGTTTAAAGGTCGTGAAAGGTATGAAAGCTGTATCTCCATCCAAGTCAATTCCATTCGAAGGTCCATATACACCAACAACTTTGTAATTGATACTATTAATTTTAATGTACTCTCCAATTGGTTTTTCTCCTTTATCAAACAATTGTTTGTACATATTTTCAGAAATCACAGTAACCTTTGCTGTTGATAGAATATCATTTTCGTTAATAAAACGACCTACAATAAGTTTTTTCTTTTGAATTTGATCTAAAATTGGGTAATCTCCACTTACTTGAAAATTACCTGATTTAAAATCATGTATGATTAAATTATTAGTTTGGTTTCTTGGAGCTAAAAACTTGATTTCTTCTTGATATTCTGATTTTAGCGCCTCAATATCATTCATTTTAAGACGAAATCTACGTCCTTCTTGAAATCCTTTAAATGGTGTGTCTGTAGCTTGTGTCCAAACAAAGACACTATTTGTTGCAAAGTCTCCAAAAATTTTCTTGAAACCATTATCTACACCTCTAGCAGCTCCTAATAAAACTACTAAAAGAAAAATACCCCATAATACACCAATAATTGTAATTGCAGTTCGCACTCTATTCTTACGAATGCTTCCGTAAATTTCTTGCCAAGTATCTGAATCAAATAAAAATCTCATAGTTAATCTGCTCTTAATGCTACAATAGGTTTAATATTTGCCGCCTTTTTTGCAGGTATATAACTTGCAAGTAAACCCGATAAAATTAATACCACAGTTGCTCCAATAACAATACCTGTGCTAACATTTGGGTCTTTAATAAAATAATCTTCCTCTAAACTGTCTCCTATTAAACTTAAAACATATGTACCAAAGGATAATCCTAAATAACCTGCTAAAGTGGTTATTAAAACTGTTTCTTGTACTACGATACCAACTATAGATGAAGGTTTTGCTCCTAAAGCTTTACGTATTCCAAACTCTTTGGTACGTTCTTTAATAACAAAAATCATAATATTAGATATTCCAATAATACCCGCTACTAAAGTACCTGAACCTACTAAAATTACAATAGCATATAATATTCCCATAAATTGACCTACTCCTTTGTTTGCCTCAGCCATATTTTGGACAGAAAGTGCACTTTGATCATCTGGGTGAATATTCATTTTATTTCTTAAATCACGCTCCATTTGATTTCCAAAGGCAACAGCTTCGTCTAAATTCAATTTAGGGTCATACCCTAATGCAATTTGACTTATATAATCATTATTCCCATAAATCATTTGAGCTGTAGTTAAAGGCATAAATGCTTTTCGTTCTTCATTATCACCACCTTCGTCAGAAAATATACCTACAATTAAATACGAACTTCCGTTTACATTTAAACGTTTACCTAAAGCTGGCTTTTGTCCAAATAAATCCTCTTTAATTAATCTTCCTATTACAATTACCTTAGATTTATTTTTTAAATCTCTTTCGTTAATATATCTTCCCTCATCAATAATTGTTTTTTCTAAAAACTGATGATCTGGGTTAACAGCCATTACACTGTAATTACCAGCCTCATTTTTATATTTTAGATTAAAGTTTTTGTAAATACGTGAAGATTTATATTGTATTTTGTTACCATAAGTATCATTTACATAATTATAGTCTCCATTTCTAAGTTGTATGGTTCTTCCTGTTTGTAAACCTTTATAAGGTTTGGTAGTTTTCCAAACTCTTACAAACATTGCATTTTGAGCATCATCTGCAAATGCTTCTGTAAACGTATTACTTAAACCACTTACGATACCAAAAAGTAGCGTAAATAATAAAATAGCAAAAGCAACTGTAAAACCAGACATTACTGAACGTAATCTGTTTTTGTTAATGCTTTGAAAAATTTCTCTCCAACGATCTATATCAAACATAAATTAGACTGCTTTAGAAGCTTTTGTAAATTCGTCACTAATAATTACCCCATCTTTTAAACGAACAATTCTTTTGGTTTGTTCTGCAACTTCTTCTTCGTGAGTAATAACAAAAACCGTCATTCCTTCATTATTAATGTCTTTTAATAAATCCATTACAGAATCTGTTGTAGTAGAGTCTAATGCTCCTGTCGGTTCATCTGCTAAAACTACTTTCGGTTTTGTAACCAAAGCTCTTGCAATTGCAACACGCTGTTTCTGACCTCCAGAAAGTTCATTAGGTAAATGATTAGCCCAATCTTTTAAGCCTACTTTTTCTAAATAATCTAAAGCTACTTGTAAACGTTCTTTTCTTCCCATTCCTTTATAATACAATGGTAACGCTACATTTTCTAAAGCTGTTTTGTAAGATATTAAATTAAACGACTGAAAAACAAATCCTAAAAACTTATTTCTAAGTAATGCTGCTTTTTTCTCGTTCATATCTTTTATTAACTGGCCATTTAGATAATAATGACCTTCATCATGAATATCTAACAAACCAACTATGTTCAATAATGTTGATTTTCCTGAACCTGAAGATCCCATAATAGATACAAATTCTCCTTCTTTGATATGTAAATCAATACCTTTTAAAACGTGTAAAGAATCTTTTCCAATTGGATAAGATTTATGTAGTTTTTCTATTTTTATCATGGGTAGATTAATTTTATACGAAAGTATTGAAAGCGATTACAAGCTCTTATTAATTTTTTGTTAAAAGCCCATGCTATATCATTACATCCATAAGACGGAATAGATGTATGAATGTTACACAAAATTCAAAAAAGTTTTTATTTCTTCAATAAATAAGTGAAAATTTAAAATTATTGGTTTGAAAAAAATCTTAAATTAGCAGTAAATCCATTAAAAAAATGAACAACATTCCTAAAGACAAAAAAATCATTCTTTTTGATGGTATCTGTAACTTGTGTAATAATGCTGTTTTAACAATTATTAAACATGACAAAAGGAATGTCTTTTTATTTGCAGCTTTAGATTCTGAGGCTGGAAAAAACATTACAAAACATCTAGGTATCAATACCTCTAAAATAGATTCAATTATACTATACGAACCAAACATTTCCTATGAGCTAAAATCTTCTGCAGCATTAATTATAGCTAAAGAACTGGGTGGATTTTGGTTATTTTCTCAAGTATTTTGGATTTTGCCAAAATGGTTTAGAGATATTGCCTATGATATTATTGCAAAAATGAGATACCAATGGTTTGGAAAAAAAGAGCAATGTGATTTACCAAACTCCTCTTTCAAAGATAAATTTATTAAAAAATAGTGCAAAGTAGTAATGGCCTTTCATTATTTTTTTTAGAAATTGTAGATTATAAAAATTAGTTCTTATATGAAGCTTCCAAAGCCAATAGATTGTGTAATTTTCGATATGGATGGAGTTATTATTGACTCTGAAGAGATTCATAAAAAAGCATATTATGAAACATTTAATTCAATTGGCGTTAACGTTTCAGACGAATTATATAAAACTTTAACAGGCTCTTCTACCATAAACGCTTTTCAAAAACTGGTATATCACTTTAAACTAGATTTAAATCCAGAAAACTTGGTTTTAGATAAAAGAAAGAGATATGTAAATTTCTTTGAGAATGATCCTACTCTACATTTAGTAAATGGGGTAGAAGATTTAATAAAACATTTATACTGTAAACAAATTACATTAATATTAGCTTCATCTTCTGCAATGATTAATATTGATAGAGTTTTTACAAGGTTTGATCTTCATAAATACTTTAAGGCAAAAATTAGTGGTGCAGACTTAAAAGAATCTAAACCCAATCCTGAAATTTTTGAAAAAGCAGCTTCTTTAAGTGAAGTACCTAAAAAAAATTGCATCGTAATTGAAGATTCTGACAATGGTATAAAAGCAGCAAATGATGCTGGTATTTTTGTAGTAGGCTATCAAAATAAGATGGCTGAGGATCAGAATTTAGAAAATGCAAATCTTATTACTGATAGTTTTTCAATATTGAAATCTGAGTTATTTTGATGGAAAAAATGATCCATCTTACCACTAATGATTCAAAAACAATTGCACTTTGGAAAATTAAAAATAACCAATCTACAAACAAACATCTCTTTCTAATTCATGGTACATTTTCTGATAAAGAAATCTTTAATTACCTTTTAAAAAAAAGTTATTCTATAGTGCTAGAGAACTAGAAAGCTTAGAAGTCTATAATTATGCTAGTATACTAAAATAAAAAATATGGTCACAGACCACAAAATTAGATATCTTAAAATTCTAAAACGCTTACAATAGTTTAGACATTGCAGTTTTTATGATGTCTATATTATTTAGAT
>JBDNBB010000043.1:0-7343 GCA_039768135.1 Polaribacter sp. | reverse complement strand
TGTCTAAAATGGATTGGTTTTATTTGTTTGTTTTAAGCAGTGTTTGTACTGCATATGCATTTATTGCCTCTGTAAAAATCATGAAATATATTTCTCCGTATACATTAATGCTCACTATAAACTTAGAGCCGATATATGCAATTATCTTAGCGTTATTTATTTTTGGTGATAAAGAAAAAATGCATCCTGAGTTTTATTTCGGAGCTGTTATTGTTCTTGGTGTTGTTTTACTGAATGGGATTCTTAAAAATAAAGGAGTATTTAAGTTAAAGATTAAGCAAAAACTCACTTCAAAAAAGTAATTTCTTTTCGTGTAAAAAAGTAAATTTTGTAGTATGTTTGTTTATACTATTAACTAAATCAAAATAACTAAAAATGGAATATTTAGATTTTGAAATGCCAATTAAAGAGCTAGAAGATCAGTTACAGAAGTGTCAGATTATTGGTGAAGAGAGTGATGTCGATGTTACAGCTACATGTAAAAAAATCGAAAAAAAATTATCAGAAGCAAAAAAAGATATCTATAAAAATCTTACCCCTTGGCAAAGAGTTCAATTGTCAAGACATCCAAATAGACCTTATACATTAGATTATATTAAAGCCATTTGTGGAGATACTTTTATGGAGCTTCATGGAGATAGAAATGTAAAAGATGATAAAGCAATGATTGGTGGTTTAGGTAAAATTGGCAATCAATCTTTTATGTTTATTGGCCAACAAAAAGGTTTTAACACAAAAACACGTCAGTACAGAAATTTCGGGATGGCAAACCCAGAAGGATATCGTAAAGCTTTACGCTTAATGAAAATGGCAGAGAAATTTAATATTCCTGTGGTTACTTTATTAGATACACCTGGTGCTTATCCTGGTTTAGAAGCAGAAGAAAGAGGACAGGGAGAAGCTATTGCTAGAAATATTCTAGAAATGACTCGTTTAAAAACACCGATTATTACAATAGTTATCGGTGAAGGAGCCTCTGGAGGAGCATTAGGTATTGGAGTAGGAGACAGAGTTTATATGATGGAGAATACTTGGTATACTGTTATTTCTCCTGAGTCTTGTTCTTCAATTTTATGGAGAAGTTGGGAGTTTAAAGAACAGGCTGCAGAAGCCTTAAAATTGACAGGTACAGATATGAAGCGTTTAAAGTTGATAGACGCTATCATTAAAGAGCCTGTTGGAGGTGCACATTCAGATAGAGAAGGTGCTTTTAAAGCTGTTGAGCAACAAATACTAAAAGCCTTTGATCAACTTAAAGATTTATCCCATTCAGATTTAGTTTCTGAAAGAATGGATAAATATGCAGATATGGGGGTTTATAAATAAGAATAAACTTAAAGAACTTTTAAAAAGCGAAATTCATTTAGAATTTCGTTTTTTTTTTCTAAAACCTTAAGATAAACTTCATTCGTCTTATGCAAATAGCGCTTTAACCAAAAAGTTTACAAAAAATTTTAAATAGAAATTACTTTTGTTGTGGAAAGGTATTTATATGTAATACATACTTATTATAAACGCTTAAATTTGAAAGTTATGTTTAAAGATACAATGCAACAGATTTTATTATTTTTATTTACATCTAGTTTAGTTTATTACTCTGGAAAACACTTAATGGCACAAAATGGGTTAGAATCTCCTGTAGATTTTGTTATAGGTACAGTTTTCTTTTTTTCGTTCATATTTTTCATGAACTATTTCGTGAGACTAGTGAGTAAAATATTTGGTTCTGTAGCGTATTAAATACCCAAAGAAGTAAATAGTTCTTTTAATTTAGAATCATCAGAGGGTCTAGGTGCATTTGCGTCTACGATATTTCCCTTTGGGTCAATTAAAATAAATCTAGGAATGGCATTTATTTTATAAGCTTGTTGAAAAGAAAAGTCTTTTCCTGACCATAATTGGACACCACTCATATTTTTTTTCTGTACAAAATTTCGCCATTTTGATTCAGCTTTCTCCCAAGAACCACCATTTCGTTGAGATTCGTCTGTAGATATACTTACAAATACAATATTTTTATTTTCATATTCTTGTTCTAATGCTTTCAAGTATGGAATTTGTTGAATACACGGACCACACCACGTTGCCCAAACGTCTACATAAACAAATTTACCTTTAAAATCGGATAAAGACTTTGCGCCTCCTTTACTATCTAAATAATTATTAAATGTAGGAGATGGTTTTCCTTTTCCCATTGTTGCATTTTCTTCATATGCATTTTTAAAGTAAGTAATTAACTGGTTGTTTTGTTTTTTTATTGTGTTATAAAAAGCAGTGTCTAAATTATCATATGAATTTAAAATACTATCATATTCAAATTTTAATGTATTTATTTTATCATTAAAGGCCTTCTCACTTAAATTTATAATTTTTTGAGGGTTTCCAATACTTTGGCTTTTCTGAATTTGAGCAATTATAAAATTGCTATTTTCAGCACCTTTGCCAGAAAAAATAAAGCTATCCATAAATGAGTTCGCATCTCCTTTTAATGTAATGTTGTAGCCGTTTTTTAAATAAATTGGAGCTCTATTATTCGGATTGGTAAACATAGTGTAGATTTCTCCTTTTTTTGAACTTAGCTGAAGTGTATCATTAAAAACACCATATGCGTCAATTTTAATCTTTTTACGAACTCCTTGATTATTTACTATAGATAAAATAGAATCTATATTGTTATCCAAACTTCCAGATAACTTAACAAAGCTAGTGTTAGTTTGTGGTTTACATGCAATTACAAATAATAAACCAAGAAGTAAAAGTGATATTTTTTTCATGTTTTTTATAAATCTATAGCAAAGATAAAATATTGAAAACAGAAAACCCATACATTTAAAAAGTAAGTGTCGTTTAAAAAAACGACACCATACTATGTAAACTAATAAAACCAAGTATTAGTAACTATTATTAGGGTTAGCTATCCTAATAATGTTGCAATAATTTGAAATAAAGTAGTTGAAATTTTAATAATTAATGTTAGCATTTTATTTTTTTTGGTTGACTATTTTTTTATTTGGCAGAAATACTTCCCCCAGATGTAGATGATTTTTTTACATTTTTAGGATTACCCTTAAAATCGATATCTCCACCACTTGTTGCTCTTGCCTCTAAACTTACAGATGCATAAATATTAATGTCTGCACCACTTGTAACATTTACAGTAACATTTTCGCTAGTTAGATCATATGCTTCGATTGATGCACCACTAGTTGCACTACAAGTATGCTGAATTGTAGTTCCATTTAATTTTATGTCAGAGCCACTTGTAGCAGTACTAATCACTGAATTTGCGTTTAAGTTTAAATCTATGTCTGCTCCACTTGTAGATACAATATTTATGTTTTCCACGCTTAACTCTTCTTCTGTATAAACATTAGAACCGCTTGTAGCCACTATGCTTGTTAAACCTTTTACAGTTAAATAAACTTTCTTTGCTTTAGCATTCCAAATATTTTTATCTGAATAAATTTTTAACTCTCCATTTTCTATTTTAGTAAATATAATTTCATGCAAGTTTTCATCTGCTTCTAAAGTAATTTTGTTTTCAGTTCCTTGAGATAAGTAAAGATCTAAACCTGTACTAACTTTAATTTTGGTAAAATCTTCAGCAACAGTTCTGTCTGCAACTTCTACATTTTTATTTCCATTTACGCTATTTAGCATATTCATGTTGCATGAACTTAGCATTAATGTCATTGATAAAAAGAATACAATTTGTTTGGTGATAGATTTCATAATAATTGTTTTTTTTAATTTTTGTTACAAGTCAAATGTCTTACAATAGACGACTAATTTTAAAAAATAGTTGCTCAATTGTAGAATTAAAGTACTGAAGTGTTAAATCACTTCAATACTTTTTTCTTTTAGAATAACTTCTATCTTTTAATCATCCTTTTTCTTGCCTTCATTTATTACTTCTGCTTCAGAATTTGTAATACAGTCTGTACAATCTAAAGTTGTTTCTGTCATTATAAAATGATGTTTAGCCATATCTCTATCTTTAATATCACTAGTATTATTTACATCATATAAGAAGTTACGTGTACTGTTATTAAAAAATACAGTTACGTTTTTTGGGATAAATAGAGTTATACTTACCTTTTCATCTTTCCAAAGATTTTTAAAGTCTGAGAGGAAAAATGCGTCTAGTGTTATCAAATTGTTCTCAATCGTAAAATTATACGATATTTTCTCAGCATTTTTTTTAGCGGTTAATTTATTTTTACCTCTAGATTTTTTTTGAATAATAAAATAACTTTCTTCAGAATTACTGTTTTCTACATTTATAGTGATATTACTTGAATATACTTTTTTTATTCCATTTACTAGTATTTCTTCTTTTCCAGAACTTCTTCTTAAATTATGACGATATAGTAAGGTGTCATCATTTATCATTCTTATAGAAAGGGTATCATTAGCAACATAATTAAGTTCCTTCTTTTGTGTAGTTACTCCATAATTAGAATAAGATGTACCGTATTCGATACCTGTAAATATTATAGCTAAAAGAGCAATAATCCAAATTCCTAAAAGTGTTAAAGATGTGGGTTTGTTTAATTTTTTAATATTACTAGATAATATTCTTAAGCCTAAAATAAATAATATTAAAAAGGGAATACCAATTAAGAAAAAAGAACACAATGTTAGTAACCAAATGGGTAAAATAGCATCTTGGAAGAATGGAGGGTAACTAATGTAATTTCCGTCTACATTTAACCATTCTAAACTTCCTACTGAAAAACCTCCTATGATAAGAGTTAAAATAACAGCAGCAGAAATAAAAAGAATTACAATACCTATAATTTTTCCAATAACCTTAAATATAGCCATGAATAATTTGCCTATGGTATTTAAAAAGTCATTTATTCCGTTATTTTTTTGAGTCTTTCCCGAAAATGTTTTGTGCATTTTCTCCGAAAAATCATTCGCTCCTTCCTTAATTTTTTCAGAAGCTTGGTTGGCAACTTCTCTTACATTTTCTGAGACATTGTTAAATTCCTCACGAATCTTTTTTTCAATATTATCAATATTAACAGGCTCACCTTCCATTTGTAATTTTTCGGCAGTAGTTTTAGCTTCTGGCAATAAGATCCAAAGAATAATATAAAGGATTATTCCGAATCCTGCTCCAAAAAAAAGAGCTAATAAACCAAGTCTTACCCAAATAGCATCTATATCAAAATAATGAGCAATTCCAGAAGCAACACCACCTAAAAATTTATCATCACCATCTCTAAATAATTTTTTGCTAGAAGTAGTGTTTCTATTGTATGAATAGTTTGAATCACTGTAAGCTTCTTCTGTATCTGCATAATCTTCTGGTTGCCCCATAATTTTTATGACACTATCAATATCACTTTCATTCACAACCTGCCTTGTATCTGTAATTTTTTCAGACAAAAGTTCACTTATTCTAGCTTCAATATCTGCTATAATTTCGTTTTTACCCTGAGGATCGTCACTTAAAGATCTAGAAATAGATTCTAAATATCTTTTTAATTTTTGATAGGCAATTTCATCTATATGAAAGAAAAATCCACCTAGGTTAATATTTATTGTCTTATTCATTTGTTGTTGATTTTTTACTAGTTACTTGGTTTACTGAATGTATTAAGTTGGTCCATGTTTTATCTAACTCTTTTAAAAACATGCTACCGTTCTCTGTAAGGACATAGTATTTTCTTGGCGGTCCAGAGGTTGATTCTTCCCACCTATATGTTAGTAAACCAGCATTTTTTAAACGTGTTAATAATGGATATATGGTTCCTTCAACCACAATCATTTCCGCACTTTTAAGCGAAGAGAGTATTTCAGATGTATATGCGTCACCATTGTTTAAAACAGAAAGTATGCAAAACTCTAAAACACCTTTTCGCATTTGCGCTTTTGTGTTTTCAATTTTCATGTATTGTGATTTTATTTTATAAATTTTACTGTAAAAGGGTAGGTGTAACTTTCTCCTTCCTTTGCTTTTAAACTAGCAATAATAACTAATATGATTGCTATAATATAAATAACTCCGGCAAAACTACTAACCCCTATAAAACTAAAAATATCTGAGAAGTTGGGAGTAAATTCGAATTGTGTTAATCCTATTTTTAATAACTTACCAAAAGACAAGGGTATAAATAGTATAGAAATTAAAAATATGTAAAGTGAGTAACTTATATTAAAATTAATTGCTTCTTTTCCTTGTTCGTCTAAAAACTTACTTCTGCCTTTTAAAGTTTGCCAAATAATTAAAGGGGTTATAATATTTCCAAAAGGAAATATAAACCCTGCAAAAGAAGATACATGTATTAAAAAAGCGTTTGTACTCTCGTTATTTTTTTTCATTATAAATCTAATATAATACTTTCCTATGCAAATATATATCTTTTAAAAGGTATTATGTATTACATAGTACTTGAATTAACATATATTTAACATTTAAGTAAAAGTACTTTTTAAATTAAAAAATGTCTTATATTGCCTTATATAGCAACGAAAAAATGAATATTACACCAAAAAAAATTAATTTGTTTATGTTTTTTAAACTTCCTTTAGGATACCTTTCAGGTATGAGGGTTAAGGAACTTAACGAAAATCATTGTGTTGTGAAAATTAAACATAAGTGGATAAATCAAAACCCTTTTAAAAGTATGTTTTGGGCTGCACAGGGTATGGCAGCAGAAATGAGTACTGGTGTTTTGGTAATGCAAGCAATAGAAAATTATGGAAAAAAAGTATCGATGTTAGTTACACATCAAGAAGCTAGTTTTTATAAGAAGGCTACTGGCAAAATTGAATTCTATTGTAATAATGGTAAAGAAATAAAAGAAGCTATCGAAAACTCTTTTATAACAAAAGAAGGACAAAAAGTACTATTAACAGCAGAAGGTTATAATGAAGATGGAGTTCTAGTGTCTAAATTTAATTTTCAGTGGAGTTTAAAGGTAAAATAAAGGAGTTATTTTTAAGTAATTCCTTTAGGAAACTCAATTGTTTCTTTCTAATAAATACTTGCTAAAATTCTTTCCATTTATTTTAGTGTATTTATCGTCAATTTCATAACCTACTTTCATATTGCTAATGTTAAATGCGCCAGAAACATTCATATACTTAATATTTAAGTCTTCTTTAAAGTTTACATCTTTAAACGAAACACCATCGTTAAATTTTGTGTATTTAAAAATAGCTGAGCTTTCAAAAATTGTAGATTCAAAATTAACATTTGTGGTAAAGATAGCGTATTTAAATGTTGCTATCTCTGAGAAAAAAGAATGTGAAAAATCAATATTTTTGTAGAATTTTGAATATTTAAATGTTGTATCCCCTAAAAAAGTTGCACCAGAAAAATCTGAATC
>JBDNBB010000042.1:0-15112 GCA_039768135.1 Polaribacter sp. | reverse complement strand
TAGGATCTTTCTCAAACATTTCTGTTGCAGTTAACGATCTTTGACCACCTGGATACCCTGTATGACGAATGTAAGATTTGTCTCTCATCTTGTTTCCAGTTAGTACTATTTTTTCTGCGTTGATAATAACCACGTTATCTCCACAATCTACGTGAGGAGTATAGTTTGGTTTGTATTTACCTCTAATTAGCTTAGCTACTTTAGAAGCTAGACGACCCAACGTTTGCCCGTCCGCATCAACTAAAACCCACTCCTTGTTTACGGTCGCTGCGTTTGCTGATACTGTTTTGTAACTTAATGTGTTCATAATTACACTATTAGTTTTTGTTCAATTAATAATATTTATTTTCCTTAAAAAAGGAGTGCAAATGTAAGTAGATTTATTTGATTGACAAATAGCACTTTAATATATTTTTTAGTGTATGTTTATTATTGAAATAATTCTTTAAATAATTAACATAAACTTATGAAAATAGAAAAGTACTTTTGCACGATTAATAAACATTGATATTCATCAATTTTCATTCAAAAAGCTACTATATTTATAATGAGATTTTTTTTAGTTTTTATTTCCTTTACGTTCATTTTTTCTTTAAAAAGTAATGCTCAAGAAGGTACTGTACCTAAGCTTAAAAAACGAGTTTATACTACTAAAAAACTAAAAGACATACCCGTTATAGATGGTGATGTTTCTGACAGAGCATGGGAAGTTGTGCCTTGGTCTACTGATTTTACAGAAAAAGATCCAGATGAAGGTACAGCACCAACTTACCAAACCATGTTTAAAATCATGTACGATGATAAGTACTTGTACATTGCATTGCGTGCCTGGGATAATGAGCCAGAATTAATACAACAACGATTAAGTAGAAGAGATGGTTTTGCAGGAGATCGTATAAATGTACTTATAGATAGTTATCACGATAAAAGGACGGCCTTTGTATTCACTACAACTGCTGCTGGTGTAAAAGGAGAGGAATTTGCTTCTCAAAATGGAGAAAACTGGGATGATAGTTGGAACCCTATTTGGTACACTGATGCAAAAGTAGATGACAAGGGCTGGACAGCAGAAATGAAAATACCTTTTAGCCAATTGCGTTTTGGAAAAGCAGAAGAGCAAGTCTGGGGGCTTAATATTAATAGAACCATTTTTAGATTGCAAGAAAGGTCTTTATGGCAAAGAATACCAAACAACCAGGCTGGTTTTATAAGTGAAGCTGGTGAGTTACATGGGTTAAAAAATTTAAAAGCACAAAAGCAATTAGAAATACAGCCATTTATGGTTACGCAATTTGATACGTATCCTGCTGAGGCAGGTAATCCTTTTAGAACCGGAAACGATTTTAAGTTTAATGCGGGTTTAGATGCAAAAATTGGAATTACCAACGATTTAACATTAGATTTAACTGTAAATCCCGATTTTGGGCAAGTAGAGGCAGATCCTGGAGCCATAGCTTTAGATGGTTTTCAGATTTTCTTTAGAGAACAACGTCCGTTTTTTGTAGAAAATAGTAATATTTTCGATTATGAGTTTGCTAACGGAAGAGATAATTTATTTTATAGTAGACGAATAGGAAGAAATCCATATAGAAACGCAAACCTAGCCCCTGGAGAGTTTGCGAACGAACCACAGAATACTCGAATATTAGGGGCAGCTAAATTTTCTGGTAAAACCAGAAACGGTTGGTCTATTGGTGTTCTAGAAAGTGTAACTGGTAATGAATTTGCAGAAATTAGAGAAGTAAATGGAGGTACAAGAAAAGAAATTGTTGCTCCTTTAACTAACTATTTTGTTACTCGTGTTCAAAAAGATTTTAACAAAAGAAATTCTTTTATTGGCGGAATTTTCACAGCCACAAACAGAAATTTAAATGGGAATTTCAATGAGCTACACAAAGCAGCTTACACTGGAGGTATCGATTTTCAGCACAACTGGAAAAATAGAGCGTATTATTTAGACGGAAACGTTATTTTAAGTCATGTTTTAGGAAGTGCAGAAGCTATTACGCAAACTCAAACCACGTTAAGACACAATTTTCAAAGAGTAGATGCTACTCATGTTTCTGTAGACCCGAATAAAACGTCTTTATCAGGTACTGGTGGTCGTGTTGAAATTGGTAAAAATGGTGGTGGAAACTGGAGGTATAATGGAGGTGTGGTTTGGCGTTCTCCAGAATTAGAATTAAACGATGTCGGTTTTTTAAGAAGAACTGACGAGATTATTCAGTTTGGAAATTTAAATTACTTATGGCAAGTGCCAACAGAAAATTACAGAAGTGCGAGAGCAAGTTTTGAACAAAGTACTTTTTACGACTTTCAGGGGAATTTAAATAGAACCCGTTTTGAATTAAAAGGGAGTTTAAATTGGTTGAACAATTGGGCTATTGAAGCTGGTTACGGATATAATACTAATTTTTATGACAATTTCTTTTTAAGAGGAGGGCCAAGATTCAGAAGACCAGATACCGGTTTTGCTTACTTGTTTTTAAATTCTGATAGAAGTAGAATGTTTAGTTTTACAGTTGGGTATTCTAACAGGCATAGCCAAGAAAATGTAACCTCTAGAGATCGTTTTGTGATTCGTACAAATTATCAACCATTTGATGCTTTTAGCATGTCTTTAAATGTTGAATATGCTAATTTATATGATGCAACACAATATGTAACTGAAACTAATTTCAATTCAGCTGCGCGATATGTTTTAGGTGAAATTCAAAATCAAACCTTAACGACTACATTGCGTTTAAATTACAGTTTTACGCCTAATATTTCTTTACAATTCTATGGACAGCCCTTTATTTCTAAAGGGCAGTTTACAAATTTAAACTATGTAGTTAACCCTGTTGCAAATCGTATTAATAATAGAATATCTATTTATGACAATAATCAAATAAGTGCACAAAATGATACTTATTTTATTGATGAAGATAGTGATGGAACTACAGATTACAGTTTTTCGAATCCAGATTTTTCATTTGTGCAGTTGCAAACTAATTTGGTTGCAAGATGGGAGTATATTCCTGGTTCTGAGTTGTTTTTTGTTTGGGCAAGGGGTTCTGCTGGCAATGTAAACCCAACTGATGATTTGTTAGACAGTGTGTCTAACCAAGTTTTTGAAGCCCCTTCTAGTGATACTTTTTTAATAAAAGCAACCTATCGCTTTGCGAGATAAAAAGGAAGTAACTTAAAAGGTGAAAATATTTAATCTATCATACTGATAGAATTTGCGACAAAAGTATCATTTTCTAAAACTCCAATCACAGTTCCTTTACGAATAACCTCACAAAATCCAGTGGTTTTGTCATGAGCATCGCCAAACTCATCTATATTGAAACCTTCCACAAAGTAGGCTTTATCGCCAAACCTTACAGCTAAATCACAGCCAGATTTACTTTTTAATCCAAATTTACATTGACCACAAGAAAGCTCTGCAACTTCATTAAAGGTTCTTTTTTCTCTAACACAAGATGCAAATATCAATAGACCTAGAATTATTGTTTTTTTCATAACGACTTCCTAGTACTTCTTTTATTTTTTTGTCCAGCTATCTCTTAAGCCTACAATTTTATTAAAAACTAAAGCTTCTGGAGTAGCATCATAATCTACATTAAAATAACCTAATCGCTGAAATTGAAAACGTTCACCAATTTTAGCAGTTTGTAAACTCGGCTCTAAAAATGCATTGATAACTTCTAATGAATTAGGATTAACAAACTCCATAAAATCTTTGTCTTTATGTGAGTCAGGTGCTTCATCTAAAAATAAACGATCATAAGACCTAACCTGTGCTTGTATAGCGTGTTTTATAGAAACCCAGTGAATGGTTCCTTTTACTTTACGCATACTTTCTGGCGTTCCACTTCCAGATTTCGTTAAAGGATCGTAAGTACATTGTATTTCAGTAATCTTTCCATTTTCATCTTTTGTACAGCTATTTGCTGTTATAAAGTAGGCATTTTTTAAACGAACTTCTTTACCCAATTTTAAACGGAAAAACTTTTTATTAGCCTCTTCTCTAAAGTCCTCTTTTTCGATATAAATTTCTCTAGAAAATGGCACTTTTCTGCTACCAAAACCATCTTCATAGTCGTTATAACTTGCCTCTAAAAGTTCTTCTTCTCCTTCAGGATAATTGGTGATTACAACTTTTACAGGATCTAAAACCCCCATTACTCTTTTGGCTGTTTTATTAAGATCTTCCCGAATTTTAAATTCTAAAAGAGCTACATCAATTACATTTTCTCGTTTAGAAACACCAACGGTATCTATAAAGCTTCTAATAGCAGCAGGTGTATATCCTCTTCTTCTTAAACCAGAAATTGTTGGCATTCTTGGATCATCCCAACCAGAAACAATATTTTCTTCTACCAGTTTTAATAACTTTCGCTTACTCATAATAGTATAGCTTAAGTTTAAACGAGAAAACTCGCGTTGTTTTGGCGGATTTGGAAATTCAGATTTACTATAATTATGCACATTGTCTACAAACCATTCGTACAATTCTCTGTGAGGTTTAAACTCTAAAGAACATAATGAATGTGAAATTTGTTCTATATAATCGCTTTCTCCATGTGTCCAGTCATACATCGGATAAATACACCAATCAGAACCAGTTCTATGGTGTGCTTTGTACATAATTCTATACATTAACGGATCTCTCATTAACATATTTGGACTAGCCATATCAATCTTTGCACGCAAAACGTGTTCACCCTCTTTAAACTCTCCTGCTTTCATTGCTTGAAAAAGTTCTAAGTTTTCAGCTACAGTTCTATTTCTAAAAGGGCTATTTGTACCTTCTTCTGTTGGTGTTCCTTTTTGAATCCTCATCTCCTCAGAAGTTTGAGAATCTACATAAGCTTTACCATCTTTAATCAACAGTAGTGCCCAGTCATATAATTGCTGAAAATAATCTGAAGAATAACATTCGTTTTTCCATTGATATCCAAGCCAAGAAATATCTTCTTTAATGGCATCTACATATTCTTGCTCTTCTTTTGCAGGGTTTGTATCATCAAATCTTAAGTTTACAGGTGCATTATATTTTTCTCCCAGTCCAAAACTTATACCAATTGCTTTGGTATGGCCTATGTGTAAATAGCCGTTTGGCTCAGGTGGAAAACGAAAACGTAAGGTTTCTTTTGGCATTCCATTCGCCAAATCGTCTTCTATAATATGTTCTAAAAAGTTAAGTGATTTATGATCTTCAGACATCCTTGTATTTTAAAGTATATTTAATACAAAATTACATAAAATACTTTTTGAAACTATTATTTTACCATTTAAAGATAAAGTAAATTATTGCTGTTTATTTTATTCTTTTAGCTAGAAAAAAATAGTAGTATTTAAATGTTTTGTAACAAATTAGTAAATTGATCTTCTAATATATTAAATCGTTTAAATTATGAGCAAACACATACCTAATTACAGTTGCCCTAAGTGTCATCATACCACCTATAAATTAGGGGAAATGAGAGCTACTGGAGGAACATTATCTAAAATATTTGATATTCAAAATCAAAAATTTACAAGCGTTACTTGCGAGAGATGCACATATACTGAGTTTTATAAAACAAAAACAAGTGCAATTAGTAATGTTTTTGATTTTTTCACGAATTAGAAATTTAAAGTCCTCTGTTTTTTATCGTATTTTTGTAAACTGAAAATGTTAACAAAAATGCATACCTTTTCGTTTAATCATTTGGCATTATCTGTTTTAGATATAGAGCAATCTATAACTTTTTATACCTCGGTTTTTGGTTTTAAAGAAATTAAAAATACTGCATCTGCTTCTAAAACAAGATGGTTACAATTGGACGGAAAAATACAATTGCATTTAATTGTTAGGCCTAACTTTAAAATTAAAACCAACAAAGCAGTCCATTTTGCACTATCTACCAAAGATATTGCTGGTTTTACGAAAAAATTAGATCGTTTAGGAATAGTGTATTCAGACTGGATAGGATCTGTAAATAAAGACTACATTAGAAATGATGGTGTTTTACAAGTGTATTTTCAAGATCCTAATCAACATTGGATAGAAGTTAATAATGCAGTATAAATGGTAACCTTTGTGTTTTATGAAGAAAGAAAGTAAAAAACCAGATTTAGTAGTTTTTAATGAAGATACTCAGCAATATGATGCGGCTTTAAAACCTTATGGAACTTCTGCAAGCTCTCCAGTAATAAAGCCTTTAAATACTGCAAGTTGGAAAAACGATGGAATTCAACGTGTTAATAAACAACTTAAATCTAAGTTCGATGAAGTTAAAAAAGAGTACGAGGCTTTACTTGAGAAGTTTGAGTATAATGATTTAATTTACAATGCAAAGTTTAGTTTCGAACCAATTTTTGGAGAAAACTATCATTTGTATAATAACAAAAACAACGAGCCTTTCTTGTCTATTATAGCTCCAGAGCAATGTAGTTTTGAGTATTTAGGTTCATTTAGGTTGAACACAGATAAAATGTGGGAAAAAATAGAAACTTTACCTAAAGAATCATAAATGGGAATAATTAAAGTAAATAATATAAAACTTTATGCTTATCACGGATGTTTAGACGAAGAAGCTAAAATTGGTTCATGGTATAGGGTTGATGTTGAGGTAAAAGCAAATTTGAGAAAATCTTCAAAAACAGATGAGTTAAGTGATACTGTAGATTATGTTCATTTAAATCATATTGTAAAAGAAGAAATGCAAATACGTTCTAAGTTATTAGAAGAAGTTGCCCAAAGAATTTTAGATCGCTTTTTCAATGAGATAAAAATGCTTAGAAAAGCAACGGTTGCAGTTTCTAAGATTAACCCTCCTATTGGAGGAAATGTAGAAGAGGTTGTTATAGTACTGTTTAAGAAAAGATAATTTATTTGAGTCTAAATCAAGTTATAATACCATCTTTAGATTTAGATAAATCATAGTATTTATTCAGATTAACTATTAATTCATAAACCATAGTTATCGTTACCAGCTCTTTTAAGAAAGTTTAGATGGTAATCAATTGATTTTATATTTTATAGGAGAGAATAGAATTAACACTTGTTCGAAAATCAAAACGTAAAAAATACTTGCAAGCTTTGTAAAATTACGTAAATTTGCATTCCAATTATAAAAAGGTGTCTTGGCCGAGTGGCTAGGCAATGGTTTGCAAAACCATGTACAGCGGTTCGAATCCGCTAGACACCTCAAAAAAACTCTGAAATTTATATTTCAGAGTTTTTTGTTTTTTTTCAAGACCGATGAGCTTTTTTAATTAGAATCTTTAGATTTTTCTTAACGATTAACAATCTTTTTTTTAACATCTTTGTCACAATCTAAAGTTATAGAGAAGATGAAAATTTACCCAATAGAAACAGGAAATTTTAAATTAGATGGAGGTGCAATGTTTGGAGTTGTGCCTAAAACTATTTGGCAAAAAACAAATCCTGCAGATGCTAATAATTTAATAGATATGAGCATGCGTTGCTTGTTAATTGAAGATGAAGATCGATTGATTTTAGTAGATACAGGATTGGGAAATAAACAATCAGATAAATTTTTTGGCTACTATTATTTATTTGGTGATTTTTCTTTAGATGCCTCTCTTAAAAACTTAGGATTTCATAGAGATGACATTACAGATATCTTTTTAACGCATTTACATTTTGATCATTGTGGAGGTGTCATTGAAAGAAACAAAGAAGGTGTACTATTACCTGCTTTTAAAAATGCGAAAGTTTGGTCTAATGAAAAACACTGGTCTTGGGCTACAGAACCAAACCCAAGAGAAAAAGCATCCTTTTTAAAAGAAAATATCAACCCCATAAAAGAGAGTGGTCAGCTAGAATTTATACATAGTAATTATCAAGAACAAATTGGTTTTGATGTTTTATTTATGGATGGTCACACAGAAAAGCAAATGCTTCCTAAAATAGAATACCAAGAAAAAACCCTTGTATTTATGGCAGATTTGTTACCAACAACTGGGCACATACCTTTACCTTATGTTATGGGTTATGATACTAGACCATTACTTACCATTAAAGAAAAAGCTGACTTTTTAAATTTAGCAGCAGATGAAAATTATTATCTGTTTTTAGAACACGATGCACATAATGAAATCTGTACTGTGAAACATACAGAAAAAGGAGTAAGATTAAACACTACCCACAAATTTTCAGAACTATTTAGTTAAAATTATACAGAAATGAGAAATTTAAGAGCATATTTTTTAAGTGCTGCAATCGCACTTGTTTTTTTAGGGTGTAAAGCAACGAAAAATGTAATTGTACAGCCAAATTTCAATGTTGCAAATACTACACCAGCAAAAAAAACAGATTTATCAGAAAATGAATTCCAAAAATGGTCTCATTTAGATATTACTCAAGATTCTATTGCAGGTATGAGTTTGTCTAAAGCCTACCAGTTTTTAGAAGGTAAAAAAAGCAAAGAAGTTATTGTGGCAATTGCAGATTCTGGAGTAGATGTAAAACACGAAGATTTAAAAGACGTGCTTTGGGTTAATCCTTCAGAAATTGATAACAACAATATTGATGACGATAAAAATGGTTACAGAGATGATGTTTTCGGGTGGAACTTTCTTGGAAATAAAGAAGGAGAAGTGGTTACCATAGATCAACTAGAAATTACAAGATTAGTACAAAAAGGTAAATCTAAATTTGCTAATGTAGATGTTGCAACTCTTTCTGAACAAGATAAAAAAGAGTATGATGCGCATTTAAAATTAGTAAAAGAGTATGATGCCACAATTTTAGAAAAAGAGGCAGAAATTAGTGAAATGGAAGATTACCTTATTACTCTAGGGATAATTCAACAAGATTTTAAAGCTGTTAGAGATTTAGCAAAACAAAAAACGTTAACGCTAGAATTAGTAAATAGCTTAAATGCTCCCAATTTACAAACACTTGTAAAGGTGAAAAATGTGACTAACATTCTTAAGCAAGGAATGAATGAAGATATGCTAAATGAAGAACATGAAAAAGTTGTAGAATATCTTAAGGAAATAAAAAAAGCGATGAAAGGCTATGATTTAGAAATGAATTTTCGCCAATCTCTGGGAGATGATTTATATGATATTACAGATAAATTTTATGGTAATAATAATGTGCTAGGTACAGCAGAAGCAGCAAAACATGGTACACATGTAGCAGGTATTGTTGCAGCTAATAGAGCCAATAGTATTGGTGCAATTGGTGTTGCAAATAATGTAAAAATTATGATTGTAAGAATTGTCCCTGATGGAGATGAACATGATAAAGATGTTGCTTTAGGTATTAGGTATGCAGTAGATAATGGAGCAAAAATCATAAACACAAGTTTTGGTAAACGTTTTTCGCCAAACAAAAATTGGGTATTTGATGCTATTAAATATGCAGCAGAAAACGATGTTTTAATCGTAAATGCAGCAGGTAATGATGGTAAAAATATAGATAGCAGAGCATCTTATCCAACAGATTCTAAAGATATGATTATTGAGTATGCAGATAATGTAATTACAATTGGAGCAAGTAGCTTGTCTTATGACAAAAATTTACCAGCAAGTTTTTCTAATTATGGTAAAATTAATGTAGATGTTTTTGCGCCTGGTGTAGATATTTACGCTCCGGTTCCAAATGACAAATATGAGGCTTTAAGTGGTACGTCTATGGCTGCACCATCAACAGCGGGAGTTGCAGCTTTAATTAGAGGATATTATTCAAACTTAACAGCAAAAGAAGTAAAAGAAATAGTAATGAATTCTGGGGTAAAAATAAACTTCGATGTTATTAAGCCAGGTTCACAATCAGAAGATAGTCCAGAAGGAGAATTAATTCCTTTTGCTGAACTTTCAGTTTCAGGCAGAATTGTAAATGCCTATAATGCTTTACAATTGGCAGATTATATATCTAACAAAAAATAATAGAATCAAACAATTAAAGATTGTTGCTATTTTTATACTTTTATAATCAATTAAAAATTCAAATTATAATGAGAAAATTATTACTTCTACTAGTATCTGTAGGTTTTATTGTTGCTTGTGCAGAAATTAAAGATGTTCAGTATTCAGAAAACTCTAAGGACACAATGTCTTCTAACGCTAATGGTTATTGGCAGCAGCAAGTAGATTATACTATGGATGTTGATATGGATGTAAATAACTATCAATATAAAGGAACACAGAAGTTAGTTTACACCAATAATTCTCCAGATGATTTAGATCATGTATTTTATCATTTGTATTTCAATGCATTTCAACCTGGTTCACAAATGGACGTACGTTCTTTAAATATTGCAGATCCAGACAGAAGAGTAGGAGATAGAATTAGCAAATTAAAGCCTAACGAAATTGGCTACATAAAAGTAAATTCTTTAAAACAAGATGGTGCTGCAGTATCTTATGAAACAGTAGGTACTATATTAGAAGTGCAATTACAAAAGCCAATTAAAGCTGGTGAAACTGTAACTTTTGATATGCTTTTTGATGCTCAAGTACCTGTACAAATTAGACGTTCAGGAAGAAATAGTAAAGAAGATGTTGCACTTTCTATGGCTCAATGGTATCCAAAAATGGCTGAATATGATTTTCAAGGATGGCACACTCCTCCATACATTGCTCGTGAATTTCATGGTGTTTGGGGAGATTTTGATGTTACTTTACATATAGACAAAAGTTATGTAGTTGGTGGTACAGGTTACCTACAAAATCCGCAAGAAGTTGGACATAATTATGCTGATAAAAATCAACCTTTAAATTTACCAGAAGGCGATAAATTAACATGGCATTTTAAGGCGCCAAATGTGCACGATTTTATGTGGGCTGCAGATCCTGACTATAATCATGATATGCTAAAAATGCCTTCTGGACCAACTTTACACTTTTTTTACAAGAAAACTTTAGATGGAGAATATCTACAAAACTGGAAAAAGTTACAGCCACAAACTGCTGAGTTAATGGCTTATTTTTCTGAAAACGTTGGTAAATATCCTTACAAGCAATACTCTGTTATACAAGGCGGAGATGGAGGAATGGAGTATGCAATGGCTACATTAATTACAGGTAAACGTAAATATGGTAGTTTATTTGGAGTTACCGCACATGAAATGGCTCATACTTGGTTTCAATTTTTATTAGCTTCTAACGAAAGTTTACATCCTTGGATGGATGAAGGTTTTACAAGTTACATTTCTAACAAAGCAGAGAACAAAATATTAAATGAAAACAAAGAGAATCCACATGCTGGTTCTTATAGAGGCTATAGAACAATCGTAGATAGAGGTTATGAAGAATCGCTTTCTACGCATGCAGATAGATATCATACAAACTGGGCTTATGGTACTGCAAGTTACTCAAAAGGAAACATCTTTTTATCTCAACTAGAATATGTAATTGGTTCAGAAAATGTAGCTATAGGGCTAAAAAAATACTTTAATGAGTTTAGCTTTAAACATCCAACGCCAAATGATATTAAGCGTTCTATGGAAAAAGTATCTGGCATACATTTAGATTGGTATTTAAATGAGTGGACACAAACTACACACACTATAGATTATGCTGTTAAATCTGTTGATGATAAAACCATTACTTTAGAACGAATTGGTAAAATGCCAATGCCTATAGATGTTGATGTAGAATATGCAGATGGTACAACAGAAAGTTTTAATATTCCATTAAGAATAATGAGAGGAGCTAAGCCAGCTAATGCAACTGTTTTAGAAGATTGGGCTTGGGCTATACCAACGTATTCTTTTGATGTTACTAAGTCTGTTAAATCTGTTACTATAGACAAAAGCGGATTAATGGCTGATGTTAAATTAGATAACAATACCTATCCTATAAAATAAGTTTTAGAATAGTCATAATATAAAAAAAGTGAAGCTGTATTAGCTTCACTTTTTTTATATGTAAGAATTAATAGTTAGTTCAGAAATTCGTTTATTTTTTCTTTAGGAATAAAGCCCATTAGCATTAAGTAGATGCCGCAGACAATAAGAATAATACCCATAATACGCTTTACTCTGTAAATGACTAATGGAGTCATCTTACTTTTAAGTTGTTTTGCTAAAAGTATTTTACATAAATCTGTGGTAATATACCCTAGTATAATGGTGGAAAAGTACCAGAAAATTGCATTTTGATTCATTTTTAAGGCAGGTCCGATTACTAAAATTGTACCTAACCAAAATGCTAAAACACCTATATTTATAAAATTTAAAAAGAAACCCTTTATAAAAAGTTTTAAATAGTTGTTCTCTACAATAGGGACTTCTAAACTTTTAGCGGACTCTAGGTCTTCTTTTTTGTTTTCTTTATCAAAATACGTAATTACTCCGTAAATTATTAAAATCAACCCTCCAATAAAAAACAATCTTGGGTCGTCTTTTATCTTTTCTAATAAAGATCTACTTCCATAATAACTAATAAGAATAAAACAGATGTCGCCTAAAATTACCCCTAAATCTAGTGCAATAGCAGCTCTAGCTCCTTTTAAAATACTGGTTTGTATGAGCATAAAAAATACAGGCCCAATCATAAAAGCCATAAAAAAACCAATAAGAAAAGCGTTTTTAAAGTCGTAAATATCCATTGAGGCTAAAAATACTATTTTTTAGTTGAAGCATAAAAAAAAGGATGAGAAACCATCCTTATGTATTATTTTTAGCGTTTATTTCTAAGCAACTAAACATCATCAAAATCAATCGAGATCGTAGCTGTTGTTGGATGAGCTTGGCAGGTTAAAATATACCCTTCTTCTACTTCGCTATCTGTTAAAATTGAGTTTTTAGTCATAATAGCTTTACCTTCAGTTACTTTTGCTAAACAAGAACTACAAACTCCACCCTGACATGAGTAAGGAGGGTCTAAATCGTTACGTAAAGTAGCTGCTAAAATATCATCTGTTTGTTGCATGCTAAATGTTGTTTCTTCGTCATCTAGCAAAATTGTAATTTTAGAAGTACCCTCTTGTACTTCTGCTACAGCTTCTTTATCTATACTGGCTGTAAACAATTCAAAGTGAATGTTTTCTTTCGTAAAGTAGCCGCTTTTTAAAGTGTTAGTAACCTCATTTATCATTGCCTCTGGTCCACATAAATAGGCAGCATTAAAAGTGGTTTCTTTGTACATGTTTTTTACAAAGTAGTTGGTTACACTTTTATCTATTCTTCCTTTTAATTGGTTTTTTACTTCTTCTCTACTAAAGATATAGTGTAGCTTGAATTGTGTTGAATATTCTTCTTTTAAAGAATTCAATTCATCATAAAAAATAGTGTCTGCTGCAGTTTTATTACCATAAACCAAAGTAAATTTAGAAGTTGGTTCGTTTTCTAAAACAGACTTTACCATAGAAAGAATAGGTGTAATTCCTGAACCAGCAGCAAAAGCAATATAGCTTTTGTTTGCTTCTGGTTGCAATTCAAACCTACCTTCAGGAACAGAAATTTCTATCTCATCTCCTGCCTTTAGAACAGAAGTTGCATACTGAGAAAATGTGCCATTTTCTACAGCTTTTATTGCTACTCTAATTTCCCCACTTTTAGGAGTAGAACAAATAGAGTAAGCTCTTCTTACTTCTTCTCCATTTACTATGGTTTGCAGTGTTATGTATTGCCCAGCAACAAAATTAAAATCTTCTTTTAATTGTTCAGGTATATCAAATAAAACAGAAACCGCGTTTGCGGTTTCTTGTTTAACTTCTTGTATGTTTACTTTGTGAAAATCTGCCATAAATGTATTTAAACTAAATTATTTGCAATTAAATATTCAGCTATTTGAACTGTGTTGGTTGCAGCACCTTTTCTTAAGTTGTCTGCAACAATCCACAAATTTAAGGTATTTTCTTGAGATTCGTCTCTTCTAATTCGTCCAACAAATACTTCATCTTTATCATGAGCGTTAATTGGCATTGGATAAATGTTGTTTGCCAAATCATCTTGCACAATTACACCAGGAAAATCATTTAATAATTGACGTACTTCTGCCAACTCAAAATCATTTTCAAATTGCACATTTACAGCTTCTGAGTGCCCACCAGCAGTTGGAATACGAACAGCTGTTGCAGTGACTGAAAAAGAGTCATCTCTTAAAATTTTCTTTGGCTCGTTTACCAATTTCATTTCCTCTTTGGTGTAACCATTTTCTAAGAAAATATCACAATGAGGTAAAGCGTTTCTACCAATTTTGTGTGGATAAGCCATTTCTCCATCAACTCCAGCTTCTTCATTATCTAATTGTTGCACCGCTTTTACTCCTGTTCCAGAAACAGATTGATAGGTAGAAACGACCAAACGTTTCATAGTGTATTTTTCGTGCAAAGGCGCTAAAGCCATTACTAACTGAATTGTAGAGCAGTTTGGGTTTGCTATAATTTTGTCATCAGCAGTTAAAACATCACCATTAATTTCTGGTACTACCAATTTTTTATCAACATCCATTCTCCAAGCAGAAGAATTATCAATAACTGTTGTACCTACTTCAGCAAATTTTGGAGCCCATTCTAAAGAAGTATCTCCACCTGCAGAAAATAAGGCAATATCTGGTTTTAAGTTTACAGCATCCTCTAAGGTTACTATTGTAAAATCTTTGCCTTTGTAACTTAACTTTTTACCTGCAGATCTTGCAGAAGCTACAGGAATAAATTCTGTTATTGGTAAATTGCGTTCTTCTAAAACTTTTAACATCACTGTGCCAACCATACCTGTTGCACCAACTACTGCTACTTTCATTATTTTAAATTTTGATTCTAAATTCTATACAAAGATGAGAACTAAATAAATGCTGACAATTATTTTAATAAAAATTTACCAATATAATTCCAGTTGTTTAAATTTTAACAAGATGTAGTAAAATTTAATTTTGAAGCTATTTACAGCTTTCAGCACTCGCTTTTTTGCAGAAAAAGCAAAAAGAGCTTAAACAAAGCCATCAATCTGGGCTAAGCATTTTTAGAATTGTATTGTGTTTAGGTCATTTTAAGGTTAAACAAACTGCCTTCAGTTTCTAAAATAATTGTAGTTTTGTACAGAATTATTTTACGAACAAAAACTGAATAAAGTTCAGCTTAAAAAAAGGTATAGCATGCAACTGTACAATAAGTTAAGCGCAAAAGAACGCGCAGAATTAATTGATAAAGCTGGTA
>JBDNBB010000041.1:0-5452 GCA_039768135.1 Polaribacter sp. | reverse complement strand
GTATTATCTCCTTGTTCAAAAACCTCCGAATGCTCGCGTTCTGCAAAACTGTTCATTTTAAAAGTTGTGGTTCTTTCAACCCGCTTACTGTATGCCGTTTTAATGTTTGTTTTATCATCAATCTTATATTGTAAAGATGCGGATGGAAATAATTTTACAAAATCGTAATTATATACGTTTTCAGCTTGCTTTACTAAAGTCTCTTTATAGACTCTATCCATAGCTTCTAAACGAACTCCAGCATTATAATCCCATTTATTTTTAGCGCCTGTAAGTTGTGCATATCCAGAATGGATTTTTCTTTTTAAACTTACATCACTTGAAAATTCATCAACATCATTTCCATCTCTTTTATAAACAAATTTCCCTGTATGATCTAGATCTCTGTATTGATAACCGGTTTCTAAAGTTCCAAAAGAAAAAGGTTTGAATTGATAATCTAAATTAAAACGCGCTCCGTATAGAGGATTGTCATTGGTGTTATATTCTCTTTGATATTCAATCGCATTATCAGGATGCCCTAAATTATCATTTTCAGTTGGACCTCCTAAAAAAGTATATTCATATAAAATTGAAGTAGCTATTTTTGATTGATCATCAAATTTATGAGCATAGTCAAAACTACCTAAGGCAAAATCTCCTTTTCTAATTCTTAAATTATGGTTGTAATATTGAAATTCATGCAAACTGCTGTTATGGATTGAAGAAACAGCAGAATTACTATAAACAATATCTGCTAAACGTTCTTTTGTGCGTTTTCCTGCGAAAAAACCAAGAGAATAGGTATCTGATTTATTGGGAGTATAATCAACATTAAATCGGCCATTATAAGTAACTTCATCAAAACTACGCTCTCCATCGGAAGGTAAAAAAGTCGTTTTATTTTCTTTCGTGTTTACAATAAACAAGTCCCCTTCTCTTCTACCCGATTTATCATTTCTTTGATAACTTGCGCCTACAGAAAAATTCCAATTGCCGGTTCTTTTGTTAATTGTTGCATCAACTCCATATCTTTGTGCAGGCTCTTTTGTATCATAATCTTCTATGGAAGGAAAACCACCTCTGACATTCACTTGTGCAAAAGTCCCAGTAATTGCCCCTTTTTTAGTGATTACATTTAAAATCCCCCCTTTTCCTTCTGGATCATATTTCGCAGAAGGAGCTGTAATTAATTCTACACTTTCTAAAGCATTCGCTGGCAATTGCGCTAAAATTGCACTTGCATCTCCTTGTGTTGGTTTTCCGTTTATTAAAATAGTAAAACCCTTACTCCCTCTGACACTTATATCTCCGAGACCATCAATCGTTAAAGAAGGTAAATTTTTAACAATATCGATCGCATTCCCACCAACGGTACTTTGATATTTTTTAGTATCAAAAACTTGTCTATCAATTTTATGTAAAACTGTACTTTTTTCCGCCTTTACAACCACTTCGTTTAATTGATTTTCAGAACCTAAAACTAACCGTATACTTCCCACCTCTTTTTTCTCTCCCTTTTTACGGATGCTAATTCCCGTGATTTTTTTTACTTGATAACCAATAAAAGAAGCTTCTATATAGTAACTTCCTGGCTTTACATTTGAAATAAAGAACTGACCATCAGTAGTGGTTACAACTCCAGTTACTAATGTATTACTTTCTGTTTCATACAAAGCGATTGTTGCATATTCTAAAGGGTTATTCTCATCTGATTCAATTGTTTTACCAGTAATTTGAGCAGATAAATACTGACTTAAAATAAGTAATAAAATTGATAAGTAATGTTTATTAAGTTTCATAAATTGATTGTTCATTAATTTTTAAAAGGGTCGGTAAAAATACTTTAAAAAAAGTTTAATTCGTGAAATATTTTTATGAATACCATAAAAAAAGTCCTTCTAAAATAGAAGGACTTTTAAATATTATGTAAGAAAATTAAATTTTCGTCACTTTTACGGCGTTCATACCACGCATTCCTCTTTCTAATTCAAAAGAAACTTTGTCGTTTTCCGCAATTTCATCAATTAAGCCACTCACGTGTGTAAAATATTTTTCGTTATTTTCTGTATCGATAATAAAACCAAAACCTTTGGAAGAATCGAAGAAAGAAACTTTTCCTTTTCTAACAGGGTCTTCTTCTGGTAAATCTTCTTTTTTGGTTACAGAAATTTGAATATCTTCCAATTCATATTCTACCTTTAAATCTGGATCTGGCGGAGTATCTGTTAAATTTCCATTATGGTCTACATAAGCAAACTGAATACCTGCTGATCCATTTTCATCTTTTTCCGCTTTTCTGGCCTCCATTTTCTTTTGCTTGTCTAAACGTTTTTTCAAACGTTTTTTTTCTTTTTCACTTTTACTAAATGTTTGTTGCGATTTTGCCATTAAAAATATAAACGTTTTAAATTATTGTTCTTGATAAGATAAAATACCTAACTAAAAGTTCAAAATCAAACTAATGCTAACTAGTGCAATGACAGGAGTGTATTCTTTCTTAACCATACAAAGATAGTATTTCTTAATGAATTTTTAAATTTTTTAACCTCTAGATGTTAAAAAATCATTAAATATTAGTAAAACGTTTACATATTAATAGTAATACTATTATATTTGAAATCAAAATATATAAAGATGAAAGATTTATTATCTGTTTTAAAAATTTCTGTTCCTGATAAAACTTTTATCAAAGACCCAGAAACATCAGAATTAGGAAAACGTATTGTAGAAAACAGTATTTTATTAATAGATGAAATAGGGTTTGAAAATTTCACTTTTAAAAAATTAGGTGCTAAAATTGGCTATAATGAAAGTTCTATTTACAGATATTTTGAGAGTAAACACAAGTTACTACTCTACTTATCTTCTTGGTATTGGGCTTGGTTAGAATATCAATTAGTTATAGAAACTTTTAGTATTTCTGATATACATGATAAGTTAGAAAAAGCGATTACTATAGTTACAAGAACAGTTAAAGAAGATAGTAAATTTTCTCACATTAATGAAACCGTGTTATATAAAATAATTGTTAACGAAAGTTCTAAATCTTTCTTAACCAAAGAAGTAGACACAGAAAATAGAGAAGGTTATTTTGAAATATATAAAAGAATAATTACAAGAATTAGTGAAATGATTTTAGCTATAAATAATACCTATCCATTTGCTTTAAGTTTAGCAAGTACAATTATTGAAGGCGGCTTACATCAACACTTTTTAAAAGAACATTTTACATCAATTACTAACTGTAATGATGGAAAAACTCCAACTAAATTTTTTATTCAATTAATTAAAAGCACAATAAAATAATTATGGAAAACAAACAACTAACTCCTTGGCAACGTTTTATTGGTTTATTAAAATTAGAAAAAGAAGATATTTTTCAAATTTTCTATTATGCAATTTTTAGCGGAATTGTAGCATTATCACTTCCTTTAGGTATTCAAGCAATTATTAATTTAATACAAGGAGCACAAATTTCTACTTCTTGGGTTATTTTGGTAATTCTTGTAACCATTGGTGTTATCTTTTCTGGTACGTTACAATTAATGCAATTAAGAATTATTGAAACTATTCAACAAAGAATTTTTACAAGAGCTTCTTTTGAACTAAGTTATCGTTTTCCAAAGATAAAAATGAATGAATTACGCAACTATTATCCGCCTGAACTTGCAAATCGTTTTTTTGATACTTTAACAATACAAAAGGGATTATCTAAAATTTTAATTGATGTACCAACTGCATTATTACAAATTATTTTTGCTTTGGTTTTATTGTCTTTTTACCATCCGTTTTTTATCATTTTTGGAATATTATTACTATTATTAGTATATGTAGTATTCAAGTTTACGGCTCAAAAAGGATTAGAAACGAGCTTAATAGAATCTAAGACAAAATACAAAGTTGCACACTGGATTCAAGAAGTTGCAAGAACAGTTGTCAGTTTTAAATTATCTGGAAATACAAATTTAGCACTTCAAAAAAACGATGATTTAGTTGATAAATATTTAAAAGCTAGAGAAAATCATTTTAAAATTTTAATCATTCAATTTATACAAATGATTGGTTTTAAGGTAATCGTCACAGCAAGTTTACTATTAATTGGTGGTGCTTTGGTCTTAAATCAAGAAATGAATATTGGTCAGTTTGTAGCTGCAGAAATTATTATCCTTTTGGTAATTCAATCTGTAGAAAAACTAATGATTGGTTTAGAGTCTTTTTATGATGTATTAACATCCATAGAAAAAATAGGTCAAGTTGTAGATAAAGAATTGGAAACGCAAGAAGGAGAAAGACCTTTGTTTAAAGAAGGTTTAACAGTTGAATTAGATGATGTTTCTTACAAAGTAGAAAATAGAGAAAAACACATTCTTAAAAATATCTCATTTAGTTTAGAGCCTAAAAGTAGAATTTTAATAATGGGAGAAAGTGGTTCTGGAAAATCTACTTTATTGCGCTTAATTTCTGGAGTAATAGCACCAACTTCTGGTAATATTTACACTAACAATTTATCATTAAGTAGCTTACATTTAAATCATTATCGTTCTCAATTAGGTTTATCTCTTTCAGACGAAACTCCTTTTGAAGGAAGTATTAAAAACAATTTAGTTTTTGGAAATAAAAATATTAAAGATGAAATAATATACGAAGCATTAGAAATTGTTGGATTAACTCAATTTTTAAAAGAACAGTCTAATGGTTTAGAAACGGTTTTATATCCCGAAGGAAAACAAATGTCTTACACTATTGCAAAGAAAATAATTTTAGCTAGAGCTATTATTAAACTGCCCAAAGTATTAATTTTAGAAGATCCTTTAGATCAATTTAACTTAGATGAAACTAAAAAAATAATTAGCTATTTAACAGATGTTAAAAGACCTTGGTCTTTAATTGTGGTAAGTAGCAAAAAAAGTTGGAGAATACAATGTAACCAAATAATTACATTAGAAAAAGGAGAAACTAAATCAATAAAATAGATAACAATGTTAAACATATCTAACAATCAATTACATAAAACTGTTGACTTAACAAAGTTTAAATCTGGGAAGAAAATTTTTACAAGAGAATATTATAAAGCTTTTAATAAATTTTTGTTAGCAGCTGCTATCATAGGTTTTATAACACTCTTTTTACCTTGGACACAAAATATTACAGGACAAGGACAAGTAACTACTTTAACACCAAATCAAAGACCACAAACAATTCAATCTCAAATTCCAGGTAGAATTGAAGAATGGTTTATAACAGAAGGAGATTTTGTAAAAAAAGGAGACACTATTCTAAGAATTTCAGAAGTAAAAAGTGATTATTTTGACAATCGATTAATTGAAAGAACAAACGATCAAATTAATGCAAAATCATCTTCTGTTAATGCGTATCAAGGAAAAGTAACTGCGCTTAAAAGGCAAGTTGCAGCATTAAAAAACGAACAAAAGCTAAAAACTGAGCAGACAAGAAACAAATTATTACAATC
>JBDNBB010000040.1:0-6563 GCA_039768135.1 Polaribacter sp. | reverse complement strand
TTGGTTTACATCCCAAGCTTCTAAAGTTTCTTTTAATGTTTTAATAAACATACCACCAAGAGCACCATTAACAACTCTGTGATCATAAGAATGAGATACAAACATTTTTTGTCTAATTCCAATAAAATCGCCCTCTGAAGTTTCTATAACCGCAGGTACTTTTCTTATTGCACCTAATGCTAAAATGGCAACTTGTGGCTGATTAATAATAGGTGTTCCCATTACAGAACCAAAACTACCTACATTTGTAACAGTATATGTACCTCCTTGAATTTCATCTGGCTTTAAAGCATTATTTCTTGCTCTTGTAGCTAAATCGTTTACAGATTTTGTCATGCCCACTAAATTCAACTGATCTGCATTTTTAATTACAGGTACAATTAAATTACCATCTGGTAAAGCAGCTGCCATTCCTAAATTTATATTTTTCTTTTTGATAATTGTATCACCATCAACAGCGATATTTATCAAAGGATATTTTTTAATAGTAGAAGCTACAGCATGCATTAAAATTGGGGTAAAGGTTAATTTTTCACCTTCTCTTTTTAAATAAGCATCTTTTACTTTGTTTCTCCACTTTACAATATTAGTAACGTCAATTTCTATGAATGATTGAACATGTGCAGAAGTTTGTACAGAGTCTACCATATGCTTAGAAATAAGTTTACCCATTCTAGACATTTCAATAACCTCATCTTCTCCATTTAGAGATTCTGGAGCTACTTTTGCAACTGGTTTTTGACTAGGTTTTGGAGCTGAAGTAGTTTTTGTAACAACTTCTTCTTTTAAAGATTTATTTCCTCTATTTTCTATATATGATAAAATATCATCTTTAGTTACTCTACCATCTTTACCTGTTCCGTAAATACTTTCTAGTTCATTCATAGAAATACCTTCTGTTTGTGCGATATTTCTTACTAATGGCGAATAAAATTTTCCTGAATCTGAAGTTTTTGCAATTGGTATAGCTACAATTTCTGAAGCCTTTTCGATCGTTTTTTCCACCTCAACAACTTCTTGAGATTTTCCCTCTTCTTTCTTAGGTGCAGGTGAAGAAATGTCAGCGCTAGTTTTAGAGCTTGTCTCTCCTCCTTCAGTTTCTATAACTGCAATTGTTTCTCCCACTGCAACAACATCATCTTTTTCGAACAAAATCTCAACTAAAGTTCCTTCTACTTCAGAAGGCACCTCAGAATCAACTTTATCTGTAGCAATTTCAACAACAGCTTCATCCAATTCAATAGTATCTCCTACCTCTTTTAACCAAGAAGTAATTGTTGCTTCTGCAACACTTTCTCCCATTTTTGGTAATTTTAATTCAAATCTTGCCATTCCTGTATAAATTTTTGAAATGCAAAAATACGAAAAAGGAACAGAAATTCATTAAAAATAAGTTTAGAAATAAATAAGAATACGTGAATATTATTACAGTATTATTAAAATATATCTAAATAATTAAATTATATGTATTTCAACTAGGTAAAACGGACTTTAAATTACAGATTAATCAAAGAAATTAAATCCAATCTTTAGGATTTGCTAATACTTTTAATAATTTTTCTTCTGGCGAATTTTCTGCTGGCTGATGATTATATTTCCATTGTACAACTGGAGGTAAACTCATTAAAATACTTTCGATTCTACCATTTGTTTTTAATCCAAATAAAGTACCTCTATCATGCACAAGGTTAAATTCTACATATCTACCTCTTCTTACTTCCTGCCAATCTTTATGATTTTGAGAATAGTCATTATTTTTTCTTTTTTTTGCAATAGGGACATAACTTTCTAGAAAACTATTTCCTATTTCTGTTACAAAACTATATCTATCTTCAATAGAAACTTCATCTGTTTGCTTTAAGTAATCAAAAAACAAACCTCCAACTCCTCTTGCCTCATTTCTATGTGCATTCCAAAAATAATTATCGCATGTTTTCTTAAACTTCGGATAAAAATCTAAATTGTGTTTATCACAGGCATTTTTACAAACGGTATGAAAATGAATAGCATCTTCATCAAACAAATAATAAGGAGTTAAATCTTGCCCTCCTCCAAACCATTGGGTAACGATATTCCCTTTTTTATCATACATTTCAAAATAACGCCAATTAGCATGAACAGTTGGCACAAAAGGATTAACAGGATGCAGCACCAAACTTAATCCACAAGCAAAAAAATTACCTTCTTTTACCTTAAACTGATTTCTTAAAACTTCTGGTAATTCTCCATAAACAGCAGATATGTTTACACCTCCTTTTTCAAAAACAGCTCCATTTTCTATAACTCTAGTTCTTCCTCCTCCACCTTCTTTTCGTTGCCAAAGATCTTCTTTAAATTTTGCAATACCATCTATTTCTTCTAATTTAGAAGTAATTGCATCTTGTAAATTTTCGATATAAGTGTAAAACTTATCTTTCATATACCAAGTTGTTTTTTTCGTGAATTAATTGCACCGTTTTTTTTGAGGCCGCAGTTACAGAAAGTGGCAACACAATAATAATTCCTAAAACCGGAATTAATAGAAAAAGCATAAAAACAATTCCGTTTCCTATAGCATAGCCTTTATTTCTTTTAACAAATTGTACACTTTCTCTGTACGTTAAATGACGCTCTAAGGTATAGTCCATATTTCCAAACCCAGCATAATAGGCTTGTACAATAAAAAGTAAGAGTGTAGAAAAAATATTTACTCCAGGAATAAATTTTAAAATTAAAATTGGTATTGTAATCAACAATTCCTTTGCTAAATTTCTAATATTTAAACGTATAGCTCTAATTAATTGCTCTGTATTTGTGGATTTTCTATGTAGATGTTTTAAATCTCCATAAAAATGTTTTTCTATTTTTTCTGAAACAGGACTCATAAAAGGCGCAGAAAGTGCCATAATTATATGTTTGTATAGAATTAAACCAATAATTAAAACTATCAAACCACCTATAAAATTACTAATGGATGAGAAGGTATCTTTTCCCCAATCCCAAATCCAAATTTTAGTAATGTAAGCACCTAAATTATCAGATAGAACATAGACCTCTATACCTATTAATACAGCTGTACAAAAACTAATCAACATAGGAATTATAAAATATCTCCAAAGCTTTAAATCTGACATCAGTTTAAAAACTCCTGTATATTCTTTAATTCCTAATATGATGTTTTTAAGCATATTTTACTGTGCTTTGTATTCTTTGACAGCATCTATAAATGCTTTTGCATTTTCTACTGGAATATTTGGTAGAATTCCATGACCTAAATTTACAATATATCTGTCTTTACCAAACTCGTTAATCATTTGGGTAACCATTCTTTTTATTTCTGATGGTGATGAAAGTAATCTTGATGGATCAAAATTACCTTGTAACGTAATCTGTCCTCCAGATAAATAACGTGCATTTCTTGCAGAACATGTCCAATCTACACCTAAAGCAGAAGCCCCAGATTTTGCCATATCGCTTAATGCAAACCAACACCCTTTACCAAATGCAATTACAGGAGCATCATCTTTTAAGGCATCTATAATTTGCTGCATATATTGCCAAGAGAATTCTTGATAATCTGTTGGAGATAACATACCTCCCCAAGAGTCAAATACCTGAACTGCATTTACACCAGCCTCAACTTTTGCCTTTAAATAAGCAATAGTAGTATCTGTAATTTTTTGTAATAAGGTATGAGCCACAATAGGATTTGTAAAACATAACTCCTTTGCTTTATCAAAGTTTTTAGAACCCTGACCTTGCACACAATAACATAAAATAGTCCAAGGAGAACCTGCAAAACCTATCAACGGAATTTCATCATTTAGCTTTTCTTTGGTTGCCTTTATAGCATCCATAACATAACCTAAAGAATCTTGAATATCTGGAATAATTACTGAATCTAAATCTTTTTGAGAACGTATTGGATTTGGTAAATATGGGCCGAAATTTGGCTTCATTTCCACTTCTATATTCATTGCTTGTGGAATAACCAAAATATCAGAAAATAATATAGCTGCATCCATTCCATATCTTCTGATAGGTTGCACTGTAATTTCTGATGCTAATTCTGGAGTTTGACAACGTGTAAAGAAATCGTATTTATGTTTGATTTCCATAAACTCAGGCAAATATCTTCCTGCTTGTCTCATCATCCAAACTGGAGGTCTATCTACAGTTTCTCCTTTTAATGCTCTTAAAAATAAATCGTTTTTTATCATTATATAGCTTTTGGCTATTGGCTTTTAGCTTTTTGCTTTGGCTTTTAGCTATTCTTTATTGTATTTATTAATCCGTTAATCATCTTACCTTCTTTTTCAAGTAGTTCAAAAATGATTTTTAAGTCTTGTGATTTAATTAATTTCAATTCTTCAATTATTATTAGTTGAGTTTCAACTTCAAAAAGAGAACCCATTGCAATTTCCAAAAACCTTTTAAATTCTACTTCACTATTTCTACTTGATCCTTCTGCAATATTGGAAGGAATAGAAACTGCTGCCCTAATTATTTGACTTTTTAAACCAATTTTCTCATTGTTTTTTTCTAAAGGCAAACAGCTAAAAGCTATCAGCTACCTTTTGCATTGCTTTGTCAGTAGCATGTGCTATTATTTTGATGTCTTTATCTGAAATTGCTGAATTTAAAAACCAAGCTTCAAATTGACTTGGAGGTAAAAAGACGCCATTTTTAATCATCTCCCAAAAGAAAACTGCAAACTTCTCTGTATCTGAAGTTTGTGCTTCTTTAAAATTAGTGACTTTACTCTTCGTAAAAAACGGATTCATCATGGAACCAAATCTGTTAACTACTAAATCTACATTGTATTTTTTGGCAGACTCTAATAAAATTAATTCCAAAATAGCACCAATTTCCTCGAATTTATCATAAGGATTTTGCTTCTTTAATTCAGTTAAAGTAGAAATTCCACCAGCCATTGCTATTGGGTTTCCAGATAAAGTACCAGCTTGATACATACCTCCTAGAGGTGCAACATTTTCCATAATTTCATTTCTTGCTCCATAAGCTCCAACAGGAAAACCACCACCAATAACTTTACCTAAACAAGTAATATCTGCAACAACACCTAACTTTTCTTGTGCTCCTCCAAAAGTAGATCTAAAACCCGTCATTACCTCATCTGCTATTAACAAAGCTCCTTTAGATTGTAAATACTCTTTTAATTCTTTTAAGAAATTGTTTTGAGGAATTACTACTCCCATATTACCTCCAATAGGTTCTATAATTACCCCTGCAATATCATCATGCTCTTCAAAGTGTTTTTTTACACTTTCTAAATTATTGTACTCTGCTATTAAGGTGTTTTTCACAGCTCCTTCTGGCACTCCTTTAGAACCAGGTAAACTTAATGTAGCTAAACCTGAACCAGCAGCTACTAATAAAGCATCTTGATGCCCATGATAACATCCAGAAAACTTGATAATTTTATCTTTACCAGTATAGGCTCTGGCTAAACGAATTCCGCTTAAAACAGCTTCTGTACCCGAATTTACAAAACGAACTTTGTCCATTTCTGGAAAAGCATCACATACTATTTTAGCTAATTTAATTTCAGCTTCTGTAGATGCTCCGAAAGAATACCCATTTTTCAACGCTTTTTTAGCGGCTTTTTCTACAGCTTTATGCCTGTGCCCTAAAATCATTGGCCCGTAAGAAACTACTAAATCTACATATTCATTTCCATCAACATCAACAATTTTACTTCCTTTGGCTTTTTTTATAAATAAAGGATTACCGCCTACAGATGAAAACGCTCTTACAGGAGAATTTACTGCTCCTACTAAATGGGTTAACCCTTTTTGGTATAACTCTTCTGATTTTTTGAATTTCATTTTTTTGGCTACTATTTATTCTAGATTCCTGCCTATGCAATAATGACAGTACTTATTATAACTTTATTTTTTCAACAATAATTTAGCTGCCTCTTTTGCAAAATAGGTGATAATAATATCTGCACCTGCTCTTTTCATAGACAACAAACTCTCCATCATTACTTTCTCTCCATCTATCCAACCTTTTTCTGCAGCTGCTTTTACCATTGCATATTCACCACTCACATTATAACAAGCTATTGGTCTATCAAAATTATTTTTTAAATCTCTAATAATATCTAAATAGGATAAGGCTGGTTTTACCATTAAAATATCTGCTCCTTCTTGATCATCAAAAGTAGCTTCTCTTAAACCTTCATCTCTATTTGATGGATCCATTTGATACGTTTTTCTGTCTCCAAAAGTTGGTGCAGAATCTGCTGCATCTCTAAATGGCCCATAAAATGCTGAAGCATACTTTACAGAATATGCCATAATTGGCAAGTTTGGATAACCTGAGTTGTCTAATGACTGTCGAATCATATCTATTGTTCCATCCATCATTCCTGATGGTGCAACCATATCTACACCGGCTTTTGCATGAGAAATTACTTGCTTTGCAATGTTTACTAAAGTTGCATCATTATCAACATCATTGTCATGAATAATTCCACAATGACCATGAGAAGTATATTCACAAAAACAAACGTCTGTAATTACATATAAACTTGGGTAATTCTTTTTGATAAAACGAAT
>JBDNBB010000039.1:0-4145 GCA_039768135.1 Polaribacter sp. | reverse complement strand
TGGCCAGGAAAGACAGAATTTATTTTTGCGGCTACTGGAGGTAATAAAAGTTCAAACCGTAGATTTATGGCTTCAGGAATGCCTAGAAATATCTTTCATAAAGAAGCAAGTGAAACCATTTCTCCTACACATAATTATATTCATTATAATTTTGGAATGGCTAACGGCTTATCAACAGAGCATCCAAATAGTGGTTACGATGCTAATAAAGCATTTGTAAACCGTGACCCACGCTTTTACAAATGGCATATTATAGATGGAGATATAGTTGAGCCAGGAGAAACTGGACCAGATAAAAATAAAACGGCTAAACTTTGGTATGAAGGTGTTGCTAATAAAGGTGCTCACCGTGCAAGACCATATCGTGATGCTGATCCCGACAAGAGTCTATCGACTACAGGGTATCTGCATACCAAATTTTACCCTAGAAATGACGTTGGATACCATACTCTTTCAAACCCTATTATAAATGGATATACTGGTATGCGTTTGCATATGCGATATACAGATGTTTATCTAATGTATGCTGAGGCATTACATGCTTCTAAAGGAGCAATGACTGCACCCTCTAGTCATAGTTTAACGGCATTAGGAGCTATAAATGAAATTCGTAACAGAGTACCTAATATGCCTAATGTTGATGCTAACATAGCTGCAGATCCTAATAAATTTATGGATGAATTGAGAAGAGAAAGAGCGGTAGAATTGAGTTACGAAGGGCATAGATGGGTAGATATTCGTCGTTGGGGAGTAGCACATTTGGAAAAGTATAGACAAAAAACCCAATTAAATTTCCCAAAAAATCATAAAACTGTTGGTGGGTATGATTCAGAAGAAATTATTATGAGAGTTTGTGAATATCCTAAACATTATTGGTTGCCATTTGAGCCTCTACAAACACAAATTTACGAGGGGTTCCCTCAAAATCCAGGATGGTAGTCTTGTACTAAATTCGTTTTAATTAATATAAAGAAAAAAAATGAAGATAAATAAATTATATAAGCTGTTTATGCTAACCTGCTTAATGTTTTGCTTTTGTAATATTACAATGGCTCAAACTAAAGGTTTAAATTTAAAAGCAGCAACGGTGGTTGATAAAGAAGGTAACCCTATAAGTGGCGTTATCATATATGGACCCAATGGAAATAGAGCTTTTTCGGGGGTTAATGGAACATTTGAAATTGCATCACCAGATGATGAATCTCTTGTTTTAGAAAAAAGCGGGTATGTATCTAAGTTAGTTAATTTTGCAGATTTATCAGGCAACATTACTTTAGAAAAAACCCCATTTCTCGCTTCAAAAGAAGATGAAATTAAGATGGGAGTTACCACAAAAAATAAAAGAGATTTTGTAGGTGCCGTCTCATCAATAAATACAAAAGACCGTTTAACTTATGATAATACCCAATGGGTTAGAGATTATATTAACGGATTGATGTTAGGGGTAAGAGGTTCAAATAATATTAGAGGAATAGGAAACGCTATTTTTGTAATTGATGGTGTAATTGGTCGTGATCCTAATATCTTAAATATGGAAGAGGTTGATCAGATTACAGTACTTAAAGACGCTAATGCAGTGGCATTATATGGTAGTCAAGCAAGAAATGGTGTTATTGTAATTAATACAAAAAGAGGAAAAATAAATAGAAAAGAGGTAAAACTAAATGTTCGTTCTAGCTTTAATATGCCCATTTCTTTACCTAATTATCTGAGTTCTGCAGCTTATATGCAGCTTTTTAATGAAGCTTTAGATAACGATGGCACATCAGCAAATGACGGACGAAGATTTTCAAATTCGCTTATTCAAAATACAAGAAGCGGTAAAAATAAATTTAAATATCCAGATATAGATTTGTATTCAAAAGATTTTGTGCAACCTTTTACCCATTCAACAAGTATTATTACCGAGTTTTCTGGTGGAAACGAAAAGAACCAATATTATATAAACGCAGGATGGAATAGAAGTAGTGCATGGGTAGATCTTAATGAAGACATTAATGCAGGTACTAATCGTTTTAATTTAAGAGGTAATATAGATTTTAAAATTAATGATTGGATTACGAGTAGTCTTGATGGTATTGCAATTATAAGTACTTCAAAGGGTTCTAGAGTTAATTTGTTAAGTGAAGCTACTACTTTAAAACCGAATGCGTATTCACCTTTTTTACCTGTAAATTTAATAGATACTAGTAATCCAACAGTTGCAGGACAATTACTATCAGCACGTCAGTTTAATGGAAATATTTTAGGAACATCCCCTACTTTGCAAAGTGATGCACCAATTGCGTTGGCTATTGCTGGTGGATATCAAGATAGAGTATTTAGATCTACACAATTTAATAACTCAATTAATTTTAATTTAGATAAAATTACCAAAGGTTTATCTGCAAAAACCTATTTGAGTTTTGATTTTTATGATTCGTATAATGTAACAATATCGAATCAATTTAAAACGTATATACCAGATTGGACAGGAGATAAAATTACTAGTTTTGGTCTTGATGATACTGACCCTCTTAATATTGTTCCAGATGATTCTGGTATTTATGGAGAGGACTTAAAAGATTTAACAGAAAGTGTGAGTACTAACGGATTTGTATCTAGGTTTGGTTTTTATGGTTTGGTAAATTATCAACAAACTATGGCAGAGAATCACTCTTTAAATACTACTTTATTGGCGTATTATAATTCGCAAAACAGTAACAATGTTATTCAAAAAGATATAGACTCACACTTTGGATTTCAAATGTCTTATGATTATAAGAATAAAATCTATGTAGATTTCAGTGGATCTTACGTACATTCCATAAAATTACCTGAAGGAAACAGAGGAGGTTTATCGCCAACAGTTGGTTTAGCGTATGTATTAAGTGAAGAATCATTTCTAAAAGATAATAATTTTGTAAATTATTTAAAAATTAAGGCTTCTGGTGGTGTTATTAAGTCAGATGCAGGAATTGATGGTTATTATTTATATGATGAAAACTATTCTCAAGGAAATAATTTTAATTGGGCAGATGGCTTAAGTATTAACCGTAGACAAGAACTTTCACAAGGAGCAAACCCAAATTTAGGTTTTGAAGAACGCATAGACTTAAATATTGGTTTAGAAACTTATTTAATGAATTCACTTTGGTTAGAAGCTAATTATTTTAAAACAGAATTAGATAAACAAATTACGTTCTTGAGTGACCAATACCCTTCTTATTATAATGATTTTAGACCTTATGATAATTTTAATAAAAATTTATACACTGGTTTTGAATTGGGTATGAACTTTAATAAAACTTATAATGATTTTTCTGTAACTTTGGGTGCTAATGTATTGTATAGTCAAACAGAAGCATCAAAAAGATCTGAAACAAATGAGTTTGCATACCAAAACAGACAAGGAAAAGAATTATCTACGGTATTTGGTTTAGAAGATCAAGGTTTTTATCCTGAATCAGATTTTACTGTAGATGCAGATGGAAATTATATTCTAAATGCTAGTTTACCTGTCCCTAATTTTGGTTCAGTACAACCTGGAGATATCAAATATAAAGATCAAAATGGAGATGATATTATTGACAATAATGATATGGTAGATATAGGGCAATCTAGTAGCCCTTTGTCTTACGGTGTAAACTTGAACTTAAAATACAAAGCATTTAATTTATTTATTTTAGGTACAGGACAAACAGGTGGATCTAGTAATAAGTTAAGCAGTAGTTTTAATAATTACTATGGAGTGAATGGTAATGATAAGTATTCTGAAGTTGTTTTAGGACGTTGGACACCAGCAACTGCAAATACAGCAACATTCCCAAGATTATCTGCCAAAGAAAATCAAAATAACTTTAGAACATCTACATTTTGGATGTATGATACTAGTTTTTTTAACATTAATCGTGCTCAATTAACATACGAATTTGATGACGGTGTACTTAATAATCTAGATATTGATGACTTAAGTATAAATATTTCTGGAACTAATTTATTTGAAATATCTAAAAATAAAGATATTCGTCAATTAAGAATCGGTACTACCCCTTTAACGAGAGCTATTACTTTTGGTTTAAGAGCATCATTTTAATTCAATTTTAAAATTAGATAAACAAAATGAAAAATTTGATAAAAAATATATGTATTGTGTTGGTTTTTGC
>JBDNBB010000038.1:0-12136 GCA_039768135.1 Polaribacter sp. | reverse complement strand
TTACAACGTTATAAAGAATTACAAGATATTATTGCCATTTTAGGTATGGAAGAATTATCTGAAGAAGATAAATTAGTAGTTCATAGAGCAAGACGTGTACAACGTTTCTTATCTCAACCATTTCATGTAGCTGAACAATTTACTGGTATACCAGGAGTTTTAGTAGATATTAAAGATACTATTAAAGGTTTTAATATGATTATGGATGGTGAATTAGATAAGTATCCTGAAGCTGCATTTAACTTAAGAGGATCAATTCAAGATGCAATTGATGCTGGAGAAAAAATGTTAGCTGAAGCATAAACAAGTTTTGAGTTTTAAGCTTTAAGTTATGAATGCATAATTAAATACTAAAACTAGAAACTAAAAACTTTTAAAAATATGTTTTTAGAAATTGTAAGTCCAGAAGCTGTATTATTTTCTTCACAGGTAGATGCTATTGCAGTGCCAGGAGAGGATGGAGAGTTCCAAATGTTAAACAATCACGCACCTATTGTTGCAAATTTAAAAGAAGGTTTAGTTAAAATTCACATTCATTCTCAGCAGCAAATTAATAAAGAGGAGTTAAATAGTTTATTAGTATCACTTGACACTGATGATAAGATTTTAACTTTACAAATTAATTCAGGGACTTTAGAATTTAACGATAATAAAGCTATTATACTAGCAGATTAATTTAGCAATCTGTTTAAAAAAATCTCAAAATTTTATTTTGAGATTTTTTTTTGTAAAAATGATAGTATTTTACTGTTTTATATACTTGAATAAACAGAAAATACTTGCTAGGTCACTGCTCTGAAAGTTACCCTAATGTAAATCTTCTACTAGCTCTAAAAAAAATCATAATTTTAAATTTTTAAAAGTTACTATTTTAGTAATAAATATATTTTGAGTTAATTATAATTGTAAGGTGCCATGAAAGAAACGATAAAAAGTCTTTTTAAACACTACTGCATAAACTATAACTAAATTATTTTTAGCACCTTTTAAAGTTAAAAAAGTAGAGATCTACAGAGATGTCTTACTATGCATATGAAATGTTATAATTAGATTATGTATAGTAACGTATGCAATTAAAAATAAAATATACACTCTTTAAAAATATTGTAAATTTGTAGTATGGAAGAAACAAACAGACAACGAAAAATTGCAGGAGTACTGCAAAAAGATTTAGTAGATGTATTGCAAAAAGCAGCACAAGATGGTATGAGGGGTGTAATTATTTCTGTTTCTAAAGTTCATGTTACTTCAGATTTAGGAGTGGCTAAGATTTACTTGAGTGTTTTTCCCTCTGAAAAAAGAGATGAGTTAGTTAAAGGGGTTCAATCTAATACTGTTCTAATACGTCATGAAATGGCAAAAAGAACAAAAAATCAATTACGTAGAATGCCAGAATTATTATTTTTTGGTGATGACACACTAGATTATTTAGAAGAAATAGACAAATCTTTAAATGGTAAAGATGAAGATCCCATAAAAAATCCAGGAGTACTCCCACGCAGAAAAAAAATATAAATTCATAAAAACTGAATTTTTCTTATTACATAGCTAAAAGGTATTTATTCTCAAAAACTAGCAATAATGCCATAAACATAATTACCATTATAGCCTCTTTTGGTGTAATTGTAAGTTCGTTAGCATTATTTATTATTCTCTCGGGGTTTTCTGGTTTAAGAACTTTTAGCTATACCTTATTAGACGCTTCAGATCCAGATTTAAAAATTACTGCTATTAAAGGGAAATCTTTTTTAATAGATGATAATTTTCTGCAAATTTTAAATAATCAGCCAGATATAATTACTTATGCAAAAATTATTGAAGAACGTGTTTTTTTAGAATACGGAGATAAAAATGAAATTGCTTTTATAAAAGGAGTAGATGATAATTACACAAATATTACAAAAATAGATAGTGCAATATATATAGGAGACTGGTTAGATACTTCTTACGTAAATACTGCAGTACTTGGCAGAGCAATTGCTATGAAATTATCTTTAGGTGTAAATAGTTATGGAAAACCATTAACTGTTATGGTTCCTAAGCCTGGTAAAGGGTTTATAAACCCTACTAATGCATTCTACAAAACAGATGTACAAGTTTTAGGGATTTATACTGGTACAGAAGACTTTGAAAATAAATATGTTTTTGTAACTCTAGATCAAGCTAAAGATCTATTGCGTTATAAAGATAATCAAGTAACTGCAATTGCTTTAAAAGTTTTAGATAAAGATGATGCTGATGAAATTGCTACAACATTACAAAAAAAACTGGGATCTTCTTACAGTGTAAAAACAAAAGAGCAACTGAATGAAGTTTTTTATAAGGTTATAAATACAGAAAACTTTGTGTCTTACCTTATTTTTACGCTCATTATTATAATTGCTTTATTTAATGTAATAGGTGCAATAATTATGATGATAATTGACAAAAAACAGAACTTACAAACTTTAAACAATTTAGGAACAACCATACAAGAAATTAAAAATATTTTTGTGTACCAAGGTTTCTTGCTTACTTTTCTTGGAATGTTAGTTGGTTTAATATTAGGAATTATTTTAGTGTTTTTACAAGATACTTTTGGTTTATTTATGATTACTGAAAACTTGGCTTACCCAGTAGAGTTTCAGTTTTATAATTTTATAATTGTTATATTTACAATAACAGTTTTAGGTTTTGTTGCAGCTAAAATAGCGAGTAGTAGAATCAACCAAAAATTCATTGAAAAATAGTATGCTTAATTTTTTTAAATTGACTTTTGCATTAGGTTTTTGCCTACTGTTTATAAGTTGTGCAAGTACAAATGCAACAAGTTCTAATGGCTTGTGTTTAAAAGAAAAGATTATTACAACAGATTTTTCAGACATACAGAAAAACTACACTTTAAAAATACCAAGCAATTGGGTCGGTTTTTTTGATACGCATTGTGTGTTTTCTTATAAACCTAAAAAATCTGTAAAACAGAAACCTTATATAGTAGTTTTTGTATTAGATGAAGCGCACTTATCTTTAAATGATAATATTCATAACTTAGAGGATTTTACCAATGATTTCGTTAAAAATATTTTAGCAAAAAATACTGATCCTAAGTTAACTGTAAATTATCAAGAGCATACTTTATATAAAAAATATTCTATTGTTAGTTATAAAACTTCTTTTTTAGGAAATACCTATACAAGTTTAAATGTCAGTTTTTATTACAATTCCAGACCTTATAGAATAACTTATTTTGCAGAGAAAGGTCAGTTTCCTAATTACCTAGAAGACTTTACAAGTATGCTAGAAACTTTCAGAATTACAGAATAATGATTAAAAAGTTTTTATTTATTAGTTTGTTAGCATCCATTTATTCTTGCTCGTCAGCCAAAAGAGTTGAGAAAAGATGTAAGGATAATCCTTTTGAAGAATTGGATAGTTTGCAGAGCGCAAACCAGAAATTAAATTATACCATACATAAACCCAAAGACTGGAAAAAAGGAAAAACTAGTAATGGCGATTGGTATTTTTTAGAAGATAAATATATTGATTCTCTAAACTATTATTCACGAAAAGTTGATGTTTATATTGGTTTAGATAAGCTTCGTAAAAAGTGTGTTACCCAATCATTCTCAATTGATGATTATTTACATTATTTTGTAAATTATAAAAGTAAATGGTTTCCAAAAGATAAATTCAAGTATTTGCTATTAAAAGGCAAACACAAAGTTTATGGTGATATGTATATTGTCAAATATTCAGAAAAAATAAACTCTGAAATAAGTTACACTAGAAGTTTTTTTCTCTTTTTTAAAGAAAATGAAGGGTATGTTATTCAATATGCAGCTAATCCTAAATATTATAACAACTATCTTCCTGTGGTAGAAAAGATGGTAAACTCTTTTAAAATTTTGAATTAAAGAGAACACCTATTTTTAGCGATGTAATTATCGAATATCAGGAATTAGTGCATTACCAAATTTAGCTTCTACTTCATCAAAGGTTTTAAAAACATCTGCAGGATCATCTGAAGTAACCATTTGTAAACGATAATCTTTAAAATGAGGTATCCCTTTAAAATAATTGGTATAGTGCCTTCTTGTTTCTACAACTCCTAAACGTTCGCCTTTCCAGTCTATAGCCATTTGCAAGTGTCTTCTTGCAACTTTGGTTCTCTCTGCAATAGAAGGTTTTTCCAAATGTTCTCCAGTTTTAAAGAAGTGTTTTACTTCGTTAAAAAACCAAGGATATCCAATAGATGCTCTACCAATCATAGCGCCATCTAAACCATAATCATCTCTCATTTCCATAGCTCTTTCTGGAGTGGTTACATCTCCATTTCCAAAAACAGGAATATGCATTCTTTGGTTGTTTTTTACTGCAGCAATTGGTTTCCAATCGGCATTACCTTTATACATTTGAGCTCTAGTTCTTCCGTGTATAGAGATGGCTTTACAACCTACATCTTGTAAACGTTCTGCGACTTCTACAATTCGTATTGAATCATGATCCCAGCCTAAACGTGTTTTTACAGTAATAGGCAAATTCGTATGCTTAACCATTGCCTCTGTAAGAGAAACCATTAAATCGATGTCTTTTAAAATACCTGCACCTGCACCTTTAGATACTACTTTTTTAACTGGGCAGCCAAAGTTAATATCTATAATATCTGGATTCGATTTTTCTACAATTTCGATGGTTTTTAACATTGAGTCTAAGTTGGCTCCAAAAATCTGAATTCCTACAGGTCTTTCTTTTTCGTAAATGTCTAATTTAATAACGCTTTTAGCAGCATCTCTAATTAAACCTTCTGATGATATAAATTCTGTATATACAACATCTGCACCATTTTCTTTACATAAAGCTCTAAAAGGTGGGTCAGATACATCTTCCATTGGTGCTAATAATAATGGAAAATCGCCTAATTCTATGTTGTCTATTTTTGCCAAAACAAATTAATTTTTTGCAAAATTACTGTTTTTATATGTTAAAACCCAAAGACCATAAAACCCCAAGAACAATTCACCAAACATTCCTACTATAAAAATAAATGAAGCTGTCCCATCTATAAAGTAACTACAAACTCTACCAAATCCTAAACCTAACATAAATATCACATTACTAAACAATGCTAAATTTAGATAATTAGCCTTTAAAACGCCTATAACCCATAAAGCACTGAAGCCCAAATACAAGCCCATAATTGCTTTTAAAAAGTTTTGTTCATCTAAAGTTTTTGGAGAAATATTAAAAATAGCATTCGGATAAAAACCATAAATAAACGAAATAGGAATTGTAATAGTTGCAGAAATTATTAAATGTATTTTTGGTTTAAAATCAGAACTAGATAGCATCATGTATTAAAAAACTCTCACAATATTAAATCCAAAAACAACATCTCCTTCAGCATAAGAAATAAATGCAGGTTCATTGGTAGATTGTGCATTAGTAAATAATAATTGAAATACATGCCCTCCTGTTTCAATATCTACACCAACTGCAAAAGCATCGGAGAAAGGAGAGTTCTCAGGTCTGCTTAAATTATAAATATATTCTGCATTTAAGCTCATGCGTTTACTCATCTTTACGCGTCCACCAAAACCCATGGCAAATTGGTTATGCTTTGCTTCTGAAACAATATTTAAATTTTGTACGTTTTGTCTCACGTAACTGGGAGCAAGTTCAAAAGATAAATTCTCAGAAAAGCGTCTAGAAATAAGTAGTTGATTTGCATAACTAAACCTGTCTGATGATTTTAGTTCTGGGAAATTATTTTCATCTAGTAATGTATTTATATTTATAGTACTGTATCCTGTAATTGTTACTGGAAATCGGTTGGACTGTTTAACAAGTAAAAATTTAAGCGCACTTGCCAATGTTCTATTGTAAGACTCTCTACTTATACTCAATTGAACCCCTTCCCAAAAACTGTATGCCAACTGTATTTTAGTATTTGCGTTATCTAAACCGAAAAAGGTATCAACTCCGTCTTTTAGAGGTCCGAATCTATGAGAAACGTATAAGTATAAATCTCCTTTTCCACCTACTTTTGTAGATTGTAGATTGCCGATTTTCATGGCTTTAAAAGCTGGAGGGTTAAATGTTACTAATTTTTTGGTTTCTAGGTTTAGTTCCTCCATTAAATCGTCTTGACCAAATATTGCTGATGAACAGATGAATAATAAGCTATAAAATAGTATCGTACTTCTCATAATGATGGCTTAATTTTTATGCATTGGTCTAATTTTAATTCTTCTAATAAATCATCGTAACCGATAATGCGTCCTTTAAGAGTGATTGTTGTATTTGTTTGTAGTTGTTTAATATTTAAACTTTCATTAAATTGACAATAAATCTTATTGTCTAAAGTAATACCCTTTTTACCAATAGCGGTTATTAAACCATTAATTTTTACAATTTTAGTACTCCAAAAAGTATCATTCTTTTCAACTTTTAACAGTAGGTCTTTTGCAGAGTAAGCGCTATAAATTTTTTTGGTTTCAATTCCTCCAGGTTCTTTAAATAGTTTGTAAAATGGATATAATAAAATAATGCTAATTACAAGTACTATTAAAAACTTTATTCTATTCTTTTTCATTAAGGGTATAGTTTATAGAAACTTCAATGTTTTTAGCTATTTTTTTCTCGACAATGGCAGGGATATCAATTTTAAAATCTTTTGGTGATACAATAAATGTTGCTTTTAAAAATAACGTATTATTTTCTTTTTTTAAAAATGCAGTTGTTTTTATTTCTTTTGTAATTCCTTTAATCGTGAGTATTCCTGTAAGTGTATGCTTTTCTTTTTCATTGACTTTTAAAAGATTAAAGTTACTTAACTCCCCCTTAAATATAGCTTTTGGGTATTTGTAAGAATCCATATAATTTTCATTAAAATGCTCTTGCATTAGTGCTACTCTAAACTGAAAAGCAGTCATAAAGAGTTGCGCAACTAGTGCTCCTGTATTTGTGTTTAGTAGTACAGAAGTACTATTATTTGTAGCTTCAATAGGCTCAAAAACAGCTACGGAAGCTTTAAAGTCAGTGTTTCCGGTTCTGGTAAAATATTTTTGAGAGAAAGATGAATAGCTTAACGTTAACAATAAAATAAATAATACTTTTTTCATAGATAGTTAGTTTTCTAAAAAACCATCAGCTTCCCATTGATCAATAATAGCTAAAATACTTGCTGATAATTTTCCTGAAGATGGCATAGGGTTAGTATTGCTGTTCATTCTGCTAATTAGGCTACCAAATTCGGCAGAGTTACGTACTTGTGTGTATGTGTTTAATGGTAAAAAGCTTGCTGAACCTCCTGTAATGTGACAGTTGGTGCAGTGTGATGTCATAATTACTTTAATATCTTTTTCATAAGTGACTAACTCTAAGATAGGGGTTACTTCTTCTAAAGGGATTATTGTTGTAGTACAGCTATTTGTTATTAGTAGAAGAGCACTAAATAGAAAAGCTTTATAAATAGTAGTTTTCATTTTACAAATAGTTAATTAATTTACTCTAAGATACACATTAAAAATGAATTATGTTTCAATTAAAATTTCATAATACTTAATTTTTAGGAAAGTGCAAATACACCAAGTAAAAACATCTTGAGTATTACTTAATGCTAAGTGAAATCTGTTATTTGATATCACAAAGTTAAATTTCTCATTAGCTTATTAAGATGGTTCTATTTTTATTAATTTTAAGTAACTTATTTAAAAATTATTTAAATGGTTTCTTTCACAAAAACACAAATCTTGAAGAATATAGAAAACTTAATGGAGAATAAGTTTACAAGTCCTGAGCAAGCTTTTGCTTATTACGATTCCGATAACGATGGATTTTTAAGTAAAAATAACTTTAAACGCTTATTAAAAGAAGCGAGAGTTTTTCCATTTATAAGAGATTTAGTTGCAGCCTTTGTGTTGCAAAATTTTGATAAGGATAAAGATGGTTTAGTTAGCTGGTCTGAATTTCAAGAAGCTATAAAAGAGACAAAATTTAATTAATTAAGATGTCTTTTCTTAGAACTGAAAAGATATAGTTTTTTGTTTTTTCAGGTTGTTTTTTTTGTTTGAGAAGGCTTGTAAATAGCCTATCTTTGTAGATTGAAAGTAGTTAGATAACGAAGTATGAAAAATATTAGAAATTTTTGTATAATAGCACACATAGATCATGGTAAAAGTACTTTAGCAGATCGATTGTTAGATTATACTGGTTCTGTAACTGAACGTGAAAAACAAAATCAGTTATTAGATAATATGGATTTGGAGCGTGAACGTGGTATCACCATAAAATCGCATGCTATTCAAATGGATTTTATTCATAATGGAGAACCATATATTTTAAATTTAATAGATACACCAGGTCACGTAGATTTTTCATACGAAGTATCTAGATCTATTGCTGCCTGTGAAGGGGCCCTCTTAATCGTAGATGCTGCACAAAGTATACAGGCGCAAACCATTTCTAATTTATATTTAGCGTTGGAAAATGATTTGGAAATTATCCCCGTTTTAAACAAAGTAGATTTACCTTCTGCAAATCCAGAAGAAGTAACAGATGATATCGTAGACTTGTTAGGGTGTGATCCTGACGAGGTAATTCATGCTAGTGGTAAAACAGGTTTTGGAGTTGACAATATTTTACAAGCAATTATAGACAGAGTACCTGCTCCTAAAGGAGATCCGGAAGCACCACTTCAAGCATTAATTTTTGATTCAGTATATAATTCCTATCGTGGAATTGAAACCTATTTTAGGGTGATAAATGGAGAGATCAAAAAGGGTCAAGAAATTAAGTTTATGGCCACAGGTAAAAATTATTTTGCCGATGAAATTGGGACGCTAAAGTTAGAGCAAGTCGTTAAGAAATCTGTAAAAACAGGAGACGTTGGCTATCTAATTACAGGAATAAAAACAGCCAAAGAAGTTAAAGTAGGAGATACAATTACGGATGCCCATAAACCAACAACCGAGACAATAGACGGCTTTGAAGATGTAAAGCCTATGGTATTTGCAGGTATTTACCCAGTAGATACAGAAGACTATGAAGAATTGCGTTATTCTATGGAAAAATTGCAACTAAATGATGCTTCTTTAGTATTTCAACCTGAAAGTTCAGCGGCTTTAGGTTTCGGTTTTCGATGTGGATTTCTTGGTATGTTACACATGGAAATTATTCAGGAGCGTTTAGAGCGTGAATTTAACATGACTGTTATCACAACAGTTCCCAATGTTTCTTACCATGCGTTTACCAATAAAGAACCAAATGAAGTTTTAATCGTTAATAATCCTTCAGATTTACCAGAGCCTTCAAAGTTAAATAGGGTAGAAGAACCATTTATAAAAGCATCTATAGTTACAAAATCTGACTTTGTTGGTCAGGTAATGAGCTTATGTATCGAGAAAAGAGGTCAGATTGTGAATCAGACCTATTTAACAACAGAAAGAGTTGAGTTAATTTTTGAAATGCCATTGGCAGAGATTGTTTTTGATTTTTATGATCGTTTAAAAACAGTTTCTAAAGGATATGCTTCATTTGATTATCATCCAATTGGATTAAAAGAATCAAAGTTGGTTAGAGTAGATATACTTCTAAACGGAGATACTGTAGACGCACTTTCTGCATTGCTACATACAGATAATGCATATACAATTGGTAAAAAAATTGTAGAAAAATTAAAAACACTTATTCCAAGGCAACAATTTGATATCCCTATTCAAGCTGCGATTGGAGCTAAAATTATTGCTAGAGAAACCACAAAGGCTCTTCGTAAAGATGTAACAGCAAAATGTTATGGTGGAGATATTTCTAGAAAACGTAAATTACTAGAAAAGCAAAAGAAAGGGAAGAAAAGAATGCGTCAAGTAGGTAACGTTGAAATACCTCAAGAAGCATTTATGGCTGTTTTAAAGCTAAATGATTAGTACTTTTAAATAAATTTTAATAAAAATGCCTTCTTGATATTTTCAAAAAGGCATTTATTTTTTTATTAAGTTCATATTAATCTCTTCCTCCAAGTACTTGTAACCCCCAATACAGAAGCATTGCTAAAGAACCAAGAGCAGCTACTAAGTAAGTTCTTGCAGCCCATTTTAAAGCATCTTTAGAACCAGCATATTCTTCTCTAGAAAGCATGTTTTTATTTTGTAACCATGCCAGGGCCCTATTACTAGCGTCGTATTCTACTGGAAGTGTAATAAAACTAAAAAGTGTAGCAAACCCCATAAATATGAGTCCTGTTACAGCTATATAAAATCCGAAATTAGACGCACCAGAAGCAGCTCCTAAAATTAACCCACCAATTACAAGCCATTGAGAAAAGTTAGAGGATGCACTTACTATAGGAACAAGTTTTGATCGCATTGTTAGCCAGTCATAAGCAGTAGCATGTTGTACAGCATGACCTACTTCATGAGCTGCAACAGCAGCAGCAGCAGCAGTTCTTTGATTGTAAACTGCTTCACTTAAATTTACCGTTTTATCTTTTGGGTTGTAATGATCTGTTAATCTTCCAGAAGTAGAAATAACTTTTACAGAAGTAATGCCATGATCTGCAAGCATTTTTTCTGCAATTTCAGCACCACTCAATCCATTTCTTAAGCTAATATTACTATACTTTTTAAATTTATTTTTTAATGTATTGCTAACTATCCAACTTCCTAAAGAGATAATACCTATAAGAATGTAAAATCCAATCATAATTTATAATTTAAAGATTTGTATTTCATTTTTGTTTGATAAATTTACAACATAAATTATTCCATTCTTATTTTTTCATAAAATTTGATTCAATATTAACAAAAACGAGTCCTATTATAGTCTTAATTTATTTATGAATGACAAAATGACAAAAAAACCAAGTATTCTCCTCTTATATACAGGAGGTACAATTGGTATGATTAAAGATTATAAGACAAATGCTTTAAGGGCTTTTGACTTTACTCAAATCACAAAAAATATTCCTGAACTACATCAGTTGAATTGCAAGATAGATAGTGTTTCGTTTGACGAACCTATAGATTCATCAAATATGAATATTGCTTCTTATCAAAGAATTATTAACATTATTGAGTTAAATTACAAAGATTACGATGGATTTGTTGTGCTTTCTGGATCAGATACTATGTCTTATGTATCTTCTGCAATAAGTTTTATGTTAGAGCATCTTCAAAAACCAGTTATTTTTACTGGTTCTCAATTGCCTATCGGAGATTTAAGAACAGATGCTAAAGAAAATTTAATTACCTCTATAGAAATTGCATGTGCACAAAAAAATGGAAAGCCAGTTGTAGCAGAGGTTTGCTTATATTTTGAATACAAGTTATATAGAGCAAATAGAACCACAAAAATAAATGCAGAGCAATTTGAAGCATTTACCTCTATGAATTATCCGCCATTAGCAGAAAGTGGCGTGCATTTAAACTTCAATGACTTTTATTTACACACTCCGGATTTTACAAAAAAATTGGTAGTAAGAAAAAAATTGAACAATAATATAGCAATCTTAAAACTTTTCCCTGGGATAACTTCTAAAGTAGTGGAGAGTGTTTTAAATTCAGAAGAATTACAGGGTGTTGTTTTAGAGACCTATGGTGCTGGTAATGCACTAGATCAAAAGTGGTTTTTAAAAACTTTAGAAGAGGCAATTCAAAGAAACATTAAAATTATAAATGTTACCCAATGTATCGGAGGGTCAGTATCTCAAGGTCACTATGAAACTAGTGTGGCGTTAAAAGAAATAGGAGTTATAAGTGGTAAAGATATTACCACTGAGTCTGCCATTGCAAAATTAATGTATCTACTAGAGGAAAATCTAAATGTTAAAGATTTTACGTACTATTTTGAAAATCCATTGCGAGGAGAGCTAACTCCATAATGCATTTTTCATAAAAAAATAACAATATTGTAAAATAATTAACAAATGTGTCTTTAAAACGGAAATGCATAAAAAAAAAATTTTTTTATGCATAACATTTTTTGTTACTTGGCACTCTCTTAAATGAAAAGTTATGTTTTGTGCATAAAAAAAGATAATGTGTATCATAATTTCTTTATTTGAGTCTAAAAATTTATATCTTTAACCCGTTAACTATTAAAATTAATTTATAACTAAGATGAAAAAAGTAGTAAATGTCTTATCTGTAACAGGATTTATGTT
>JBDNBB010000037.1:0-4245 GCA_039768135.1 Polaribacter sp. | reverse complement strand
GTAGATCCTAAATTAAGAAAGGTTGGCTACTATTATAACCATAGCAAGAAAACTTATGTAGACAATCTAGAAATGACACATAAACAATTAGTTAGATTGGCTGCAAGATGGAATTCAGAATCTAATCAAGCTGATGAAAATTCACCTAAAAAAATTGAAATTTTCGATGTGAATTCTAAAACTGCTTCAGCAAAACTAACTGCAATTTGGGGTATAGATTTGTTTCATTTAGCCAAAGTTGATAATCAATGGAAAATTGTAAATGTGATTTGGCAAAGTCGACCAGAGACAAAAGAATAATAGTTATTTTTCTTCTAAACCATACTCGCCAGATAGCGATCTTATAGATCTTTTACTAGATATTAGTTTTGATAGAAAAATTATAAAATCCATCACAAAATTGTTCTGAGAATATTTAAAAAAGCGTTCTTGAGATCTTTTTGAGCGTTTGTAATTTTTAGAAAATCTATTTTTCCACAATACTTCATATTCTTTTAAGTGCTCTAAATTTTCTGATTTTAAAGTTTTTATAATTGCTTTACTGGCCATGATTGCAGATTCGAAAATGAACTTATACCCCTCACCTACAATTGGGTTAACCTGAGATACACTATCACCAACACAAACTAAATTCTGTACTACAAAATTTTCTAATACAGGAGTTATTGGTATGCTCCCTCCTTCTACTTTATCATTATCTTTTTCTACCAAATTCTTAATCATTGGTATTTCTAATATCTGATGCAATCTATTCTTTAAATCTTTTACAATGTTCTCATCAAAAGTTCCAAAGCCAATAATAGCTCTATCATTTTGCAAAGGAAAAACCCAACCATAACCTCCTTGATACATTTCTCCTATTAGTAGAAAGATTTCTTTACAATTCCCTTTATATTTTACATTATACTCTACTCCTGTTGCTAATTGAGTCTTTTTTGGAATTAAACCAACTTTTTTACTCAATACTCCATTTGTACCTGAGGCATCCACAAATAGTTTAGCTGTATATGCAGTTTTATTTTGATCAACAACTGTAGTAAAGTTCTGATTATCATCAGCTATAATTGATTTTATATTGGTATTTAGCTGAAAAGTAACATATTCGTCATTAATAGATTCTATTAATTCTTCGTGGACTTTTTTCTTATCTAAGGTATATAAGTTTGCTTTTAAAGAGCTTTTAACTTTATTAGAATGAAAGGTAATTTTATTGATCTTTTGAGCTACAACATTATCAGATAAATTAAAATCTTCTAAATTGATAAAGCTAGCAAGTGTATTAAAAGAGAAATCTAAAAGGTGTTTTTTTCTATCTAAAACAAGCGTTCTTTTTTTTGCATTACTCAACTCTCTAGCTAGCATTAGACCTGCAGTACCAGCACCTACAATAACAACATCAAAATTTCTCATAGAGTTTAAAAGTAATTAAAAGCAAATACATTAACAAACTAATACTAAACGATAATTATAAAAAAAGCCTCCAAATTGGAGGCTTTTTAATTAGACTAATTTTTTAGCATTTTTCACTTTCTGCTTGGTAAGTGCAATGTCTAAAACTTGTTTCATTTCTGTTACATAATGAAAAGTTAAGCCTTTTAAATAGCTTTCTTTAATTTCTAAAATATCTTTTCTATTTTCTTCACACAAAACAATCTCTTTAATATTTGCTCTTTTAGCAGCTAGTATTTTTTCTTTAATCCCACCAACAGGTAATACTTTACCACGTAAAGTAATTTCACCTGTCATTGCTAATTTATTCTTTACTTTTCGTTGTGTAAAAGAAGATACTAAAGAGGTTAACATCGTAATACCTGCACTTGGTCCGTCTTTAGGAGTTGCTCCTTCAGGGACATGAATATGTACATTGTATTTTTCAATAATTTCTGGATTAATTCCAAATTCTTCTGCATTAGACTTTATATATTGTAAAGCTATAGTTGCAGATTCTTTCATTACAGTTCCTAAATTTCCTGTAATTGAAAGTGCTCCTTTACCTTTAGACAATATAGATTCAATAAAAAGAATATCACCCCCAACAGAAGTCCATGCTAAACCTGTAACAACTCCTGCCACGTCATTATTTTCATATTTACCTCTATTTCTAGGCGTTCCTAAAATTTCTTCAATTTTATCAGATGAAACATTAATCTCGTATTCTTCTTCTAAAGCTATAGATTTAGCTGCAAAACGCACCACTTTAGCTATTTGTTTTTCTAAACCACGAACACCTGATTCGCGAGTATAACCTTCTACAACTTGCTCTATTTGTTTTTTGCCTAACTTTAAATGTTTGGCAGTTAAACCGTGTTCTTTTAACTGTTTAGGTAATAAATGTCTTTTAGCTATTTCTACTTTTTCTTCAATAGTATACCCTGTAACATTTATAATTTCCATTCGATCTCTAAGTGCCCAAGGAATTTGACCTAAGTTATTAGCAGTTGCAATAAAAAGCACTTTAGATAAATCATAACCCACCTCTAAATAATTATCATAGAAAGCTGTATTTTGCTCAGGATCTAATACTTCTAGCATAGCAGAAGATGGATCTCCTTGATGACTTTGTCCTAATTTATCAATTTCATCTAATACAAAAACAGGGTTTGAAGTTTCTGCTTTTTTAAGATTTTGAATTAGCCTCCCAGGCATTGCGCCAATATATGTTTTTCTATGTCCTCTTATTTCTGCTTCATCTCTTAAACCTCCTAAAGACATTCTTACATATTTACGTCCTAAAGATTCTGCAACAGATTTACCTAAAGAAGTTTTACCAACTCCTGGAGGTCCATACAAACAGATTATAGGAGATTTCATATCATTTCTTAACTTTAAAACTGCTAAGTATTCGATAATTCTCTCTTTAACCTTTTCCAAACCAAAATGATCTCTGTCTAAAACTTTAGTAGCATGCTTTAAATCAAATTTATCTTCAGAGAAAATACCCCAAGGCAATTCTAACATCAACTCTAGGTAACTTCTTTGAACACCATATTCTGCAGCTTGAGGATTCATTCTTTTTAAACGCGCTAACTCTTTATCGAACGTTTTTGCAACCTCTTTATTCCATTTTTTTGTTTTTGCTTGCTTACGCATTTCTTCTAATTCCTGATCATTAGAAACGCCACCAAGTTCTTCTTGAATGGTTTTTAATTGTTGATTTAAATAATATTCACGTTGTTGCTGATCTAAATCTTCTCTCGTTTTAGACTGAATATCGTTACGTAATTGTAATTTTTGAAGTTCTTTGTTTAAGTTCTTTAACGTTAATAATGCACGTTCTTTTAAGTTGTCTTTTTCTAGAATAACTTGTTTTTGCATTACACTTAAATCCATATTAGAAGCAATAAAATTGACTAAAAATGAATTCGATTGAATGTTCTTTATGGCAAAAGAGGCTTCACTTGGCAACATAGGGTTTTCTTTAATTACCTCTAAAGCCTGCTCTTTAATTGAATCTATAATTGCATCAAACTCCTTCTTATCTTTAATATCTCTATCTTCTACAGCTTCTTTTACACTAGCTTTTAAATAAGGTTCCGTTTGCACTAATTCACCTATTTCAAAACGTTTTTTACCTTGAATAATAACTGTTGTATTTCCATCAGGCATTTTTAAAACCCTCAAAATTTGAGCTACAACACCTGTAGGATGGATGTCTTTTAACGTTGGTATTTCTTCATCTTCATTGCGTTGAGCAACAACTCCAATAATTTTATTGCCTTTATTAGCATCTTTTATTAACTGAATGGATTTGTCTCTACCTGCAGTTATTGGAATTACAACACCAGGAAACAAAACGGTATTTCTTAATGGTAAAATTGGCAAAACTTCAGGTACGCTTTCTTTATTGATGATTTCTTCATCTTCAGGCGTCATCAAAGGAATCAATTCTGAATCTTCATTCATCATATCCTGAAAAGACAATCTGTCTAACTTTATTATTTTAGATTTACTCATATGTTATATATATGTCATTCTGACATTATTGATATTGTAGATCAAAAGTCAAAACTCTATTTTAAATATTAAAATACTAATTATCAATAACTTAAAAATAAACGGATTGATAATTTAAACATATAAAACAATTAATATGCCAATTCTAAATTATTGTATAAGTTCATTTATATTTATACCTCATTTAAAGAGTTATTAATGTCATTAATCAAAATCGAAGAAATCGATTATAAAGGTTGGAAAAATGCTATTGAAATATCAAATGCTGATATTAACTTAATTGTAGTTCCT
>JBDNBB010000036.1:0-46256 GCA_039768135.1 Polaribacter sp. | reverse complement strand
AACGGAAAAGATATTATTCTTCTTGCAGAAGGACGTTTGGTAAATTTAGGTTGCGCAACAGGGCACCCAAGTTTTGTAATGTCTAACTCGTTTACAAACCAAACTTTGGCACAAATGGAGCTTTGGAACAACGCAAAAGCGTATAAGAACGAAGTGTATATGTTGCCAAAACATTTAGACGAAAAAGTAGCGTATTTACACTTGGCAAAAATTGGTGTTGAGCTAACTGAGTTAAGCAAAGACCAAGCAGATTACATTGGTGTTACCCAAGAAGGGCCTTATAAGCCAGAGCATTACCGTTATTAATTTTTTTTAATTATAAAAAAAACCTCTCAATCATGAGAGGTTTTTTTATTTTAGCACAAACCTTAAAGATGCAATTATCCAAAAAAATAGGATTACTATTAGGTCCAACACTATTTTTTATCATACAATTTTTACCAATTACTTTGGTTTCAGAAATTGGAGATGCTGTAATAGCTGTTGCTATTTGGATGGTTATTTGGTGGATTACAGAAACAATTAACATTGCTGTAACAGCACTGTTACCATTAATCTTATTTCCATTATTAAAAGTAATGCCTATTGCTGAAGTTGGTGCTAACTACGGGAGTCCAATAATTTTCTTGTTTTTTGGAGGTTTTGTATTGGCTTTAGCTTTAGAAAAGGTTCATCTTCATAAAAGAATTGCGCTCAACATAGTTAGATTAACAGGAACAACTCCAGAAAAAGTAGTATTAGGCTTTATGTTAGCTACCGCTTTTATGAGTATGTGGATTAGTAATACCGCTTCTACAGTAGTTATGCTTCCTATTGCAATTTCTGTAATTAAACTTTTAATTAATGATAAAGATGGTTTTACAAAAGGCGATAAGAATTTTGCATTGAGTATTATGCTTGGTATTGCGTTTGCAGCAAATGCAGGTGGTATAGCTACAGTAATTGGCACACCTCCAAACTCTGTTTTAATAGGTCTTTTAGAAAATGAATTCAATATCCAAATCTCTTTTTTAACATGGATGAGTTTTGGTTTACCTTTTTCTCTGCTAATGATAACTGCTGTTTATGTTGTATTGGTAAAGTGGATGTTTCCTTGCAAAGAGATTAAATTTTCAGCATCAGAAAACTTAATTATAGAAGAGATTAATAAGTTAGGAACTATAACTAAAAAAGAAAAAAGAGTACTTACTATTTTTGCAATTACTGTTTTTCTATGGGTATTTAGAACATTAATTAACACTCTTTTTCCAGGCTTAAAATTATCAGATACTATAATTAGTCTAATTGGAGCAGTAGCTTTGTTTTCAATTCCGTTAAACTTTAAAAAAGGAGATTTCGTTTTAGATTGGAATGACACTCAAAAATTAGCTTGGGGAATTTTATTGCTTTTTGGAGGTGGTTTAGCTTTAGCGAAAGGTATGGCTTCTAGTGGTTTAGTAGCTATCATAACTGATTTTATACAAGCAGGAGATTATCATATTTTATTAACGGTTTCTTTACTTATTATATTTATGTTATTTATGACAGAACTAATGAGTAATGTGGCTTTAATAGCTGTTTTAGCTCCTGTAGTTGCAGGTATTGCAATAGGTTTAAACATTCCAATTTTAAATTTACTTATCCCTGTAACTATAGCAAGTAGTTGTGCGTTTATGTTACCCATGGCTACACCACCAAATGCTATTGTTTTTGCAAGTGGTTATGTAAAAGTAAGTCAAATGGCTAGAGCAGGAGTTATCTTAAATGCAATTGCAGTTTGTTTGTTAATTTTGTATTATCAGTTTGTGATTCCTTTGTTTTTTTAATTACTTTTCTGAAAAAATTGTAGCCTTAAATAATTGCATTTTGTTAATTAATTTTCTAAAATTAACAATTCTGTATTTCTTTTTACAGTAATTTTAAAGAGTGAAATCAGGTAAGGTAAACTTAGTAGAAAAATCAAAAAAAAGTTATAGAGTCGCACGTCCAAAACAGACGGGTTTCTCTAGCCCTGCCACGCATTATACAGAGCCAAGAATCGATTTAAATTCTGAGTTAATCAATAATCCTTCGTCTACTTTTTATGTGCGAGTAATTGATGATAGTTTTAGCGAGTTTGATATTTTTAAAGATGATGTTCTGATCATTGATAAATCTTTAATGCCAAAAGATAATCAGTTGGCAGTAGTTACTCAAGAAGGTGCTTTTCAGATTACAAGAATTGTAGCTGATGTTCAAGAAGAATTTCAACTTTGGGGAGTAATCACTTATATTATTAAATCTACATTATGATTGCTTTGGTTGATTGCAATAGTTTTTACGCCTCTTGTGAACAAGTGTTTAGACCTGATTTGCAAGGTAAGCCAGTTGTTGTTTTAAGCAACAATGATGGCTGTATTATTGCTGCTAATAAAGAAGCTAAAGCATTAACGCATATACCAATGTTTCAGCCTGTTTTTAAAATTAAAGAGGTTTTAAAAGCTAATAGTGTAACTTGTTTTTCTTCTAATTATACTTTATATGCAGACATGTCTCAGCGTGTTATGGACACATTAAGACAGTTTTCTCCTATTGTAGAAGAGTATAGCATAGATGAAAGTTTTGTAGACCTTTCTCATTTTGAGCTTTCCGAGTTAGAAGAGGTTGCTCATAAAATAAAAGAGACCGTATATAAAAATACTGGAATTCCTGTCGGTGTTGGGGTAGCCAAAACAAAGTCGCTCTCTAAAATGGCTAATAAATTTGCAAAGAAAGTTACAAAAAATAATGGTGTTTATGTAGTAGATACAACTGAAAAGCGGAGGTATCTTTTAAAAACAAATAGGGTTAAAGACATTTGGGGTATTGGAAAAAAACACACAGTTCGTATAGAAAATACAGGAGCTATAACCGCTTTAGACTTTGCAAAAACTAATTTAGCTTGGGTTCGTAAAGAGTTAACCGTAGTTGGAGAACGCTTATGGAGAGAGCTTAATAACTTCCCATGTCATGATTTAGAGGTAGAAATTGCTACTAAAAAAGGAATAGGTACTGCTAAGTCTTTTGGGTATAAATTAACAGACTATAGTTTAATAGAAGAAGCAACCAGTTATTATGTTGCTGAAGTAGCAGATTTATTACGTCAGCAAAAATCTGCAGCTGCTTATATAGAAGTATTTTTGCAAACCAATAGTTTTAGCAATACAGATAATCAGTATTACAAAAAAACAATTATTACTTTACAAACACCTACAAATAGTACTTTTAAGCTAACCCAAGAAGCTATAAAAGGATTAAAAAGAATTTTTAAACCAGGGTTTCGATATAAAAAAGTAGGTGTACACTTATTTGGGTTAGTGCCTGAAAATCAAATTCAAACGAATTTATTCTATCAAGAGCAGAAAATTGAAAGTAAAGCATTAACAAAGGCCATGGACAATCTGAATAGTAAGTTTGGCAAAAATAAAGTAAAGCTAGCTTCGGTAGGAAACCGCGAAAAAGAATGGGCATTAATTAAAGATCACAGAAGTCCTAGATTTACTACCCAGTGGAGTGAATTACTAACAATAGGAAAAGACAAACTAAGCTAAACAGCAATAGTGGGGTTATTTATCTTACTCATTACTTGCATACTACAAAATAAATATTATATTTGGTAAACCAAACTGGTCAACCAATTTATTTTATTTATGAAACAGTTCTTTAAAATCTTCATTTTATTTTTAGTGGTTACTTCTTGTGATGAGAAAAAATCAAGCATTATAGTTAGTTCAACTTCAGAATTAACAGATGCACTTAGCAAAGCTGTAAAAGGTGATAACATTGTTCTTAAAAACGGAACATATAAAGATGTAAGCATAAAGTTTGTTGGAGAAGGTACAGAAGATGCCCCTATTACATTAAGTGCAGAAACTGCAGGAGAAGTTTTTATAGAAGGAGAATCTAGCTTAGAATTAAGTGGAAATTATTTGCAAGTTAGAGGGTTGTTTTTTAGAAATGGACACTCACCAAAAAAGAATGTAATCGCTTTTAGAACAAGTCCTAAAGATGTTGCAAATCATAGTTCAGTAACAAATTGTGTAATTCTAGATTTTAATAATTTAGAAAGAGACAAAGACAATCTTTGGGTTCAATTTTATGGTAAACACAATGAGTTAAGCAATTGTTATTTAGCAGGTAAAACCAATGGAGGACCAACTGTTAGAGTAGATTTAAAAGGAAATCAAAGTATAAGAAACTATCACAAAATAGTAAATAATCATTTTGGACCAAGACCTAGAAAAGGTGGTGCAAGAGGAGAAACCATTCAGTTAGGTAGTAGTTTTACATCAATGTCTCCTAGTAATACAACCATTGCATATAATCTGTTTGAAGAATGTAATGGAGAAGTAGAAATTATATCAAGCAAAACCAACTTTAATATCATTAAAAATAATGTGTTTTATAAAAGTGAAGGTTCTGTAGTTACAAGACATGGAAATTACGTGTCTGTAGATGGTAATTATTTTATTGGTGATGGAGTAAACGAAAATTATGGAGGAATTCGAATTATAAACACAGGTCATTGGGTAACCAACAACCTTTTCTACAAAATTAAAGGAAAGAATTTTAGAAGTCCGATTGCAATAATGAACGGAATTCCAAAATCTCCATTAAACAGATACAACCAAGTAACAGACGTAGTTGTTGCTTACAACACATTTGTAGATTCAGATTCACCTTTTCAATTTGGAGTTGGTACTAACATTGCACAAGCAGCTGTGTTACCAAAATCTGAAATTAGATCTGCAAGACCTTTAAGAACAGAGGTTGTAAATAATGTAATTTACAATTCAGAAGGAGATGTAAACCCTATTATTGAGCATGACAAAGCAGATGGTGTTACATTTAAAAGTAATGTAATAGACAATAATGGAGTAGCCATTGAAAATGATAAAGGCTTATTGGTTAAAGATTTATCAGTAACAGATATTGGTAGCAATTTAGCTGCTCCAGTAAATGGGTTTAGTGATGTTGAACCGTACAATGGTTTCGATTTTGATGTAATTACAGAAGATTTATTAGGGAAATCTAGAAAGAATAACAATCAAATTGGGGCGATTCTAAATGCTGAAAACATCAACCTAAATTTATTAGATAAAACAAAATATGGAGCAGATTGGTTTTCTAACGAAATTGAAGCCAAAGAAGCAACTATACACACTGTAGCTAATGCTTCTGAACTTGTGGAGAAGTTAAATGCTGCAGAAAGTGGAGATATTATCGACGTAAAAGCAGGAAATTATCAATTAACAAATTCTCTTGTTGTCGATAAAACGATAACTATTCAATCTTCAGAAGAAGTTACATTAAATTATAATGGAGCTGCAAACTCAGCTGCTTTTTTATTACAACCTTATGGAAAATTATTGGTAAAAAACATTAAGCTAAAAGGCGCAAACTCACAACATGCTTTTGCCACTTTAAAACAAAACATGTCTAACCATTTTGGATTAGAGGTTGTAGATTCTGAAATCAGTAATTTCAACTATGCCTTAAAGGTTTACAAACAAGCATTTTCAGAAGAAATTACATTTACAAATACAACAATTTTAAATTGTGAGAATGGTTTAGAATTATCTGAAGAAACCAATGATAGAGGAGATTACAATACAGAATATTTAACCGTTGATAATTGCACATTTAACAATGTAAGACAAAATGTAATCGATTATTATAGAGGTGGTTATGATGAGTCTACAATTGGGGGTAATTTACTAGTACAAAACTCAACTTTTACAAATTGTGGAGCATCGGAAAAAAACAGAATTTTATTAAACACAAGAGGTATTATTAATGTTTCTATAAAAGACAATGTATTTAAAAATAATAAGGTAAAACTAATTGCTTTGTTATGGGGTGCAAAAAACAACTCGCAATCAAACAATACAATTTCGAATTCTGGTAGTATTAAAACAGAAGAGAACTTGAAACAAACCTTAATGTATTAATAGTAAATTCTAAAAAGGATGAAAAGATTACTCATACTTTCGCTTATAATTTTAATGGTTACTGCTTGTAAAAAAGATCAGGCAAAATCAGAAAATCAAGTTTCAGGAAAAGAAACTGCAATTAAATATCCAAATGATGTAATTCCGTTTATGGACAAATGGAAAATTCTTCTAGGAGATGGAACTCGTTCAGATAGTTTAGTTAAATTTCAAAAAGATAATTTCTTTTATGTAGAATCAGATGCTGTTGCAGATTGGGTGGTTTATAAAACACCAAATTCGGGCATAACTTCTAGAACATCTAGCAATACAAGAACAGAATTAGGCGAAAAACGTCATTGGATTCCAGAAGAAGGAGGTAAGCTAACAGGTACTTTAAAAGTGATGCACGTTTCTACTACAGGAGATGCAAATGCAGCCTCTTCTTTTTCAGTTGTTATTGGCCAAATTCATAGTGATGAAGGTCATGAAAATGAACCATTAAAAATCTATTATAAAAAGTTTCCAGGGCATACTAAAGGCTCTGTATTTTGGAACTATGAAATAAATACAGAAGGAGATAACATTGGTAGATTTGATTACTCAACTGCGGTTTGGGGTCATGATTTTTCTGTTGTTGGTAAAACACCTACAGATTATCCTGAAGAGCCTGAAAATGGAATTGAACTTGGAGAAGAATTTAGCTATGAAGTTAATGTTTACGAAGGCATTATGTATTTAACTTTTACCAGCGAAAATCATGAAACTGTAAAGTTTGTAAAGAGTTTAGTAAAGTCTGAATTTACAACAAGAGCACAAGTTCCAGATCAAGTAAAAAGAGTTTATGCGAATAGAGAAAAAGGTGGAGGTGTAGAACGTGAAATAGCGTATGCAGGAGAAATAAATTACTTTAAACAAGGGGCTTACAATCAAGCAAATGCTAAGAGCACCAATTCAGAAGTTTATGGTGGAGATATCAATAAACAATATGAAAATGGTAGTTATGCAGAGGTTTGGTTTAAAGAAGCGACTGTTGGTAAAAACACCAAACCTTTAGAATAAAAAAAGTGAACAAAGTATACTATATAATGGGTGTTTCTGGTTCAGGTAAAAGTACCATTGGTAAATTACTAGCACAAGATTTAGATATTCCTTTTTTTGATGGCGATGATTTTCATCCACAGCAGAATATTCAGAAAATGTCTGAAGGAAAACCTTTAACAGATGTTGATAGACAAGGTTGGTTAGAAACCTTGAATAAGTTAGCAATAGCCGAATTGAAAAAAAATAGTTGTGTAATGGTCTGTTCTGCTTTAAAGCAAAAATATCGAGATATTTTAAATAATAGTTTGAGTGATAAAACACTTTGGATTTACCTTCAAGGTTCTTTTGATTTAATTCAGAAAAGAGTACAAAGAAGAGCAGGTCATTTTATGCCAACTGCTTTATTACAATCGCAGTTCGATATTTTAGAGAAACCAAAAAGCGCAATAGAAATTTCAGTGGATTTATCACCAAATAAAATTATAGAAATTATTAAAAATCAACCTCATGAGTAAATCTGATTTCGGACTTTTTGGTTTAGGAGTTATGGGTAAAAGCCTAAGTAGAAACTTAGCCCAAAAAGGATTTAAAATTTCTTTGTTTAACAGACATGTAGAAAAAGTTGAAGTAGACGTTGCTAAAAATTTTAAAGCAGAATACCAAGAGCTAAAGAATGCAGCAGCTTTTGATAATGTAAAAGAATTTGTAGCTTCTTTAGCATCACCAAAAAAGATAATGTTAATGGTAAACGCTGGTAAAACAATAGATATTGTTATCGATAGTTTGTTGCCTTATTTATCAGAGAATGATATTATTATTGATGGTGGAAACTCAAACTACAAGAAAACCAAAGAACGGTTTGATTATTTACAAACTAAAGGAATTCAGTTTATTGGAACAGGAGTTTCAGGTGGTGAAGAAGGTGCTTTAAAAGGGCCTTCAATTATGCCTAGTGGAACAAAAGAAGCGTATAATAATGTTTCTCAATTTTTAGAAACCATTGCTGCTAAAGACAAAAACAATTTACCTTGTTGCACATACATTGGTCCAGAAGGAAGTGGACAATTTATAAAAATGGTGCATAATGGAATTGAATATGTAGAAATGCAATTATTGGCAGAAGTAGCTACCATTCTAAAACATAAAGGTAAAAATCCAGATGAAATTGCTACTACTTTAGATAGTTTTAAAGGTGATGCAAATAGTTATTTACTAGAAATTACTACTGATATTTTTAGAAAAAAAGAAGGCGATGTTTGGTTGGTGAATCAAATATTAGACAAAGCAGGTAATAAAGGTACAGGTAATTGGGCTACAATTGCATCAGCAGAATTAGGAGTGCCAAATACACTAATAGCTTCAGCATTATTTTCAAGATATATTTCATTCTATAAGGATGAAAGAGTGCAATTGCATCAACAATTTACCAGAAAATCGGTTTCGCGTTTAAATTTGGCAGATGAAGATTTGCTAAAGGCATATCAGTTTGCAAGAATCATCAATCACTATCAAGGTTTTAAATTGATACATGAAGCTTCTGAGAAATTAAATTGGAACCTTAACTTAAGTGAAATTGCAAGAATCTGGACAAATGGTTGCATCATTAGATCGTCATTAATGGAAGAGTTAGTGAGCATTTTTAAAGAAACGAATGCTGTTTTATCACATTCAAAAATTACAGAAATGATTATTAATTGTAAACCGTCAATAAAAAGAGTGGTTGCAGATTGTGTTTTGAGTGATGTTACAACACCTGCCTTAAATGAAGCTCTTCAGTTTTTTAACGGAATTACGACACAAAATTCATCAGCAAATATTATACAAGCGCAAAGAGATTATTTTGGAGCACATACATATCAAAGAATAGATGATGCTTCAGGTAAGTTTTATCATACAAATTGGATTTAATAATTTTTAACTAAAAATCAATGTCAACAACCAATAATAAAAACTCACTTTTAAAAAGAATAATTGCAGTGATACTTGGCTTTGGGCCTGGTATTTTTGCAATCGGATATACTATTGGTACAGGTAGTGTAACTTCCATGATTGTTGCAGGTAGTAAGTTTAATATGCAGTTGTTATGGGTGCTTTTCTTAAGCTGTTTATTCTCTGGAGTATTAATGTTTGCTTATGGGAATTTTGCTTTAATAACTGGTGAAACTGCGCTTTTTGGTTTTAAAAAACATTTAAAATTCGGGAAACCTTTAGCTATTGCAATTATTATAGGAATTACTTTTGGGCAATGGAATTCGTTAATGGGTATTTTAGGAATCTCTGCTAATATTATTTTCGAAATTCTATCACTTAATTTTCCTGATTTAATTGCCTATAAATACGAAACTGTATTAGCAACTGCTGTTGCAGTTATTGTAGTTTTTTATCTGTTGATGTTGGTAGGTAAGTACACTTTTTTCGAGAAGATTTTAGTCATTTTTGTGAGTTTAATGGGCTTATCTTTCATCCTATCTTTATTTATGGTACAGCCTTTATCTGCAGATGTGATTAAAGGTTTTATACCTACAATTCCAGACGTTCCAGGAGGTAAAATGTTAGTAGCTGCTTTTGTAGGTACAACAATGGCTGCAGCCACATTTTTATCTAGACCATTATTTGTAAAAGGTAAAGGTTGGACGATTAAGAATCTAAACCAACAAAAGAAAGATTCAATAACAGCAGCTATTTTAATCTTTGTAATTAGTGGAACAATTATGGCTGTTGCAGCTGGTGCTTTATTTTACGAAGGTAAAGAAGTAACCCATGTTTTAGATATGGCAAATACGCTAGAACCTGTTGCTGGTAAATGGGCTGTAACTATTTTCTTTTTTGGAGCGTTAAGTGCTGGTTTATCATCTATATTTCCATGTTTGTTAATTGCGCCTTTGTTAATTGCAGATTACCAATCTGGTATTTTAGACACTAGTTCCAAACAATTTAGAATTGTAACTGCTGTAGCATGTTTGGTTGCTTTAATTGGGCCAGCTTTTGGAGCAAACCCTATAGAAATACAAATATTATCTCAAGTATTTAATGTGTTTGTATTGCCCTTAGTTATCTTGGGTATCATCATTTTACTAAGTAGTAAAAAGGTGATGAAAACCTACAAAACTAACAAAGGTGTTTACGTTGGTATGTATGCAGCCTTATTTTTCTCCTTAGTAATTTCTTACAATGGAATATTAGCATTACTCGATTATTTTTAATGATAAAACAAAAATTATGAATTTATATAAAAAACACTCTTTTAAAGTATTTGTTGGCTTTTTAGCTATTTTTCTAACTACTATCAGTTGTAAAAAGGCAACAGAGAAAACAGAAGATGTAAAAGAAACAGAAACAGTTTATGCAAGTGATGTTATTCCATTTTTTCAACATTGGAAACTTATTTTGGGTGATGGTTCTAATGTTGGTGTTCCAACCGATTTCGAAAATAAAGAGTATTTCTATACGCAAAGTGAAGGTGATGATAATTGGGTTGTTTTTAAAGCGCCAAATGGAGGGAACACTCATGGAACTTCAAATAATACAAGAACAGAATTAGCACAGTTAAAAAAGTGGTATCCAAAAACAGCTGATGAAAAAATGACTGCTACTTTAAAGGTGATGAATGTTTCTGCTACTGGAGATGAAACAGTTGCTGCAACACATTCTGTTGTTGTTGGTCAAATTCATAGTGCAGATAAGCATGAGAATGAGCCTTTAAAAATTTTCTATAAAATTTATCCTGGTCATACAAAAGGTTCTGTTTTTTGGCATTATGAGATTAATACAAAAGGCGATGATAATTCTGGAAGATGGGATTTTTCTACTGCAGTTTGGGGTCATGATTTTTCAGTAGTTGGCCCATCAGCAAATGAAGTTCCAACTGAACCAAAAGACGGAATTGCTTTAGGTGAGGAATTTACCTACGAAGTTGAAGTGAAAGATGGTATAATGAACTTAACCTTTAAGAGCGATAATCATGAAACAAAAACCTTTACAAAAAACTTAATCGAATCAGAATACACTACTAAAGCAGAAATTCCTCAACAAACTAAAGAGTTGTTTTTTCCTATAGGTCAAGATGGTGTAGAGCGCAAAAATGCCTACGAAGGTGAAGGATGTTTTTTTAAACTAGGTGCTTATAATCAAACTAATGGAAAATCACCAGAAGTAAATAAAAATTGGTGTTCAGGAGCAGAAACATTTAATGGTGATGTTTCAAAACAATATGAAACAGGCAATTATGTAGAGGTTTGGTTCAAATCTGGAAGTTTAAAAATTAGTGAAAATGTAGTTTCTAACGAAGGCTATTTTTCAAAAAACGATAAAGTAAAATAATTTATTAAGAGACATGAATACAAAATTAGCAGGTAAAAATGTACTAATTACAGCAGGTGCACAGGGTATAGGAGAAGCAATAACAAAACATTTTATAGCTCAAGGAGCTAATGTTGCAATACATTATTTTTCTAGTGCAGATACAGCTAATGAATTAGTAGAATTGGCAAAATGTAAAAAGGTAAAAGCAGTTGCTGTAAAAGGAGATTTAACAAAAGATGAAGATGCAAACCATTTAATTGAGGAAACTATAAATGCTTTAGGTGGTTTAGATATTTTAATCAATAATGCAGGTTCTTTAGTGGCAAGAAATTTATTAGAAGATATGCCAACTGATTTTTGGCATAAGGTTATGGACATCAACTTAACTTCTATGATGTTAGTTACAAGAGCAGCAGAACCTTATTTATCTAAAAACGCAAACAGTAGTATTGTAAATTTAGCATCTTTGGCTGGTAGAAAAGGAGGGCATCCAGGTTCTTTAGCTTATGCAACAAGTAAAGGAGCTATTTTAACATTTACAAGAGCATTAGCAACCGAATATGGTGCAAAAGGTATTAGAGTAAATGCTGTTGCTCCAGGTTTAATTTTAGGAACCTTATTTCATGATACTCACACTACTAAAGAATCTGCAGCAAATACAATTGCAGGTATTCCAATAGAAAGAGCAGGTAATCCAGATGATGTTGCACGTGCAGTTTTATATTTAGCTTCAGAATTCGATGGTTTTATTACAGGAGCAACTTTAGATATTAATGGAGGGGTCTATAATATGTAAAAAATGTAATAATTTAATACCTTATTAATCAAATATTTAATTTAACTTAAATAAATTTTGATAATTCATATTTATTTGTATTTTTGAAAGCGATTTTGGTAAACCAATTTGGTAAACCAATAAAATTATAAACTTTTAAAAACTTTCTCACATGAAAAAAACATTACTTATAGTTTGCTTTACTTTAATAAGCGCATTATCCTTTGGGCAAACTCAGCCTTTAGTCCATAATGCAACATTTACTAAAATAGCAAAAAATTCAGGTTCAGATTGCGCCTGTTCTGGTTGGATAAATAAATCGGTAGGTGATCAAGGAGAATCATCTACAAAAAGTGGAGACGACGTTGCTAAGTTAGATAATTTAGAGTCAGATGCATTGTATCAGGAGGTTGCTGTAGAAGCTAATAGCGATTATACCCTTGATTTAGAATATTGGTATGACTCTGACCCAACAACAACGGATTATATTGAAATTGTAATCTTAAAAGGGAGTGCTTATGTTTCTGGATATACACCAGCGTATGCTGAGCCAGCAACAGCAGCTCAAGATAATTATGGTTATGAGACTTTAGCTCAGGTTGATGATACAGATAATCATGTTGTAAGGACTACTGTTGTTCCTCCAGGAAATACTGATCAAAATGACATAACTCAATTAACTTTTAATACTGGTTCTGAAACAAGTATCGCTATTTACATCAGAGCTATCGGACCTTATGATGCTTCTAGTCATGGAGATTCTGGAAAAGATAAAGGGTTTATGAATGGTGATGCAGAGGTTAGAGTAGATAATTTAGTATTAACTAATTTAGGGACTGCTTCTTCAGCAACAAACATTACTGTTTCAATTGATGTTTCTGCAGATCCAGGAGGTGTAAATATTGTTTCTCCTAGTGTTTCTGGAAATTGGGCAGAATATGAAGCAACAGTAGACCCTAATGATGCTAACAAATACAGCTATACATTTCCAGATAATGTAACAAGTGCAGAATTTGTTTGGAAAGTTTATGGTACTTCTGCTGGAGATGTACAAGAGAATTTAACAGGCCTTGTTGGAGGTGGAGCATATGAAAATAATATTGCTGCTTATTTACCAACAAATAACGGAATAAATACAGATTACAGTACTTATTGTAATAGAACTGTATCTTCTTCAGATACCTATGAAGCACCTACGTTTATATTTAATTCTTTTCAACAAGTTGGTGTTACATACACAGAACTTACAGTTACTGCACCTGCAGGAAACAACATTGTAATGGATTATAGTTTAAACGATTTTAATCAGTTTCATGGGCCAGGAGCTAAAGATAATGGAGATGGTACTCATACCGTTATTGTAAATTCAGATCTTGCTTTTGAATACAAATGGAATGACTTAACAGCTGGAACTCCAGAAGATTTAACAGCATGTGCAAATGGTGGAGGAATAAACACTGACAATAGTAGTTATGCAAATAGAGTGCATACAGCAGGTGTAAATGCTTCAGATGTGTTTAATACTTGTCCTTCAACTGCTAGTGTAGATGATAATAATGTTTTAGATGCTCAGGTTTATCCTAATCCTACAACAGGTTTGTTAACAATTTCTTCTGCAGAAGCTATTTCAGCAGTAGAGGTTTACAATGTAATTGGTAAAAGAGTTTTACAAGTTACAAACGTTGTTAATAATAGCGTAGATGTATCTAGCTTGTCAAAAGGAATGTATATTCTAAAAATAGCAAGTGGAGATTCAATTGCTACTAAAAAGATTATTAAGAACTAGATTTTTAATACATATTAATAATAAGAACTTCATTATGTAAAAATTTTGAGGTTCTTATTTTTATACATTAACACTAAAAATTTACAATGCTAAAAATTGCTAAACTTTTTATACTATCAGTATTATTCATCTCTTGCTCCAATAATAAGGAGTCTGTAGGTGTAACAGATAGTGGAAATCATCCTAATTTAATTTTAACCTCACAAGCAGTAAACGAAATCAAATCTCAACTAGGAACTATTCCTATTTTTGATGAAACATTAGCTTTAGCAAAAGAAGGGGTAGATGCTGCAATAGAGAAAGGTATAGATGTGCCAATGCCAAAAGATATGGCAGGTGGTTATACCCATACTCAGCATAAATTAAATTATGCAAATATGCAGAAAGCAGGTGTATTATTTCAAATTTTAGAAGATGAAAAATATGCAATTTTTATAAGAGATATGTTGTTAGCATATGCTAAGATTTTTCCAACTTTTGATACACATCCAGAGCCTAGAAGTTATGCAACAGGTAAGTTCTTTTGGCAATGTTTAAACGATTCTAATTGGTTAGTATATACTAGTCAAGCTTACGATTGTATTTATGATTGGTTACCAAAAGATCAAACAGAATATTTAAATAAAAACTTGTTTAGACCTTATGCCGATTTTTTATCAGTAAAAAATCCAAAGTACTTTAATAGAGTGCACAACCATTCAACATGGGGTAATGTTGCTGTTGGTATGATTGGTTTAGTAATGGATGATGAAGAGCTTATCAACAGATCTTTATATGGTTTAGATAAAGGTGATGTAGATTTGAATGAGAAAGATAATGATGGTGGTTTTATTTATGATAAAGAAGGTAAAGCAGGATTTTTGGCAAATGTAGATTCGCCATTTTCGCCTGATGGATTTTATACAGAAGGCCCTTATTATCAAAGATATGCAATGTATCCTTTTTTAATTTTTGCTGAAGCTTTAGAAAACAAAAAACCAGACTTAAAAATATTTGAGTACAAAGATGGTGTTTTAATAAAAGCTGTAGATGCTTTATTGAACTTAACAGATGCAGATGGAGAATTTTTTCCATTAAATGATGGTCAAAAAGGGATGTCTTATTACACATCTTCTTTAGTGTCTGCAGTAGATATTGCTTATTATTATGGTTCTCAAGATGCTAGATTATTGTCTGTTGCAAAAAATCAGGGAACAGTTCAATTAGATGCAACAGGTTTAAAAGTCGCACAAGATTTAAAGGCAAATAAAGAACTACCATTTGTAAAAGAATCTATGATGTTATCAGATGGTTCTAAAGGTGATGAAGGCGGAATAGGAATTTTACGTTATAACAATGAAGAAGAAACTATGGCTTTAGTATACAAGTATGCTGCCCAAGGCTTGAGTCATGGTCATTATGATAAATTATCGTTTTCACTTTACGAAAATGGAGATGAGGTTTTACAAGACTACGGTTTATCGCGTTTTGTAAATGTGGAGCAAAAAAATGGTGGAGGTTATTTAAAAGAAAATAAAACCTATGCTAAACACAGTGTAGCTCATAATACTGTTGTTCAAAATGGTGTTTCACATTATAGATATGATTTTGAAACAGGTAGTCAAAACCATCCAGAACAATATGTTTTTGATGTATCTAATGCTAATTTTCAATTAGCAAGTGCTAAAGAAAACAAGGCTTATCCAGGTACTGAAATGCATAGAACTTTAATTATGATTAAAGACGATGCAATAGAAAAACCATTTATAGTAGATGTTTTTAATTTACAGGCTAACGCAAAAAATCAATACGATTTACCTTTCCATTATTTTGGACAAGTCATTGCTACAAGTTTTGATTATACAGTACCAAAATCGTTGTCTACTTTAGGAGATAAGTTTGGATATAATCATATTTGGAAAGAAGGTAATGGAACTGCAGATGCAGAAAGTATTCAATTTACGTGGTTAGATAATAGAAGGTTTTATACGTTAACGTCTGCTACAGATAAAAAGGATGAGATTATTTTAGCCAGAGTTGGTGCTAATGATCCTAAATTTAATTTGCGAAAAGACCCATCAATTATTATTAGAAAGAATAATACTCAAAATACAACATTTGCATCTGTAATAGAATCTCATGGAACTTACAATCCTGTTAAAGAAGTTGCAGCAAATGCTTATAGTAACTTTTCTAAAGTTGAAGTAATTTCTAGTGATACATCTTACACAGCTGTAAAATTTGTTTTTAAAGACGGTAATGAAAAGGTTTTAATTTTAGCAAATAAAGACAATAATACAAATACAGAACATACTTATAGATTAGAAGGTAAAAATGTAAGCTGGACAGGAGTTTACTATTATAAATAATAAAACAATAATAAAATGAATAGATTTAGTGATAAGTATATCATAGCGAACAAATTAGAATGGGAAGAACTTGGAGGAGGAGTTTCAAGAAAATTCTTAGGGTATGACAACCAAATAATGATGGTAAGTGTAAAGTTCGAAAAAGGCGCTTTAGGTTCTCCTCATCAACATTTTCATACACAAGCAACTTACTGTGTTTCAGGTAAGTTTGAGTTTGAAATTAATGGTGTAAAACAAATTGTAGAAGCAGGAGATGGTGTCTACATAGAGCCTAACTTACTGCATAGTGCAATCTGTTTAGAAGAAGGGCAATTGATAGATACATTTAGCCCAGTAAGAGAAGATTTTTTAACTGGAGATGGACCTTCTTATTTTGGAGATAAAAAATAATTCTTTAACTTATTAGATGTTTTTAAAAATACTGTTATGAGCTAGTTTTAGTTTATTACAGTATTTTTTTTATGAAAAAAATAAAAAAACTTACAGAATTAACCTTTTCTTAAGAAAAAACTTGCTAAGTAGCAAAAAAAGATTTATGTTTGGTAAACCAGTTTGGTAAACCAATTGATCTTGTTTTATGTAGCTGGAATGAAATACGTTTTAAATACCCGATTTTTTTAAAAAAAGCGGGTATATTTTAATCAAACAATTCAACACTTTTTAATTATGAATTTAAAAATTAAATCAGTCTTATTTGCGGTGCTTTTATGTTCTTCATTCTTGTTTGCTCAAGAAGAGGCAACTATAAAAGGGACTGTAATTTCAAAAGCTGATGGAGAACCTATTTTTGGAGCTAATATTTTAATTTTAAACACTAAGAAAGGTACAGGTACAGATTTTGACGGAAATTTTGAAATAAAAGTAAAATCTGGTGAGGTTATTCAAATTTCTTATTTGGGTTTTAAAACAGTAGCTATTCCTTATGCAAATCAAAAAAGATTAGACATTGTTTTAGAAGAAGATTCAAATACGTTAGATGAAATTGTTATTGTTGGTTATGGTGATCAAAGAAAAAAGACTATAACAAGTGCTTTAACAAAGGTAGATGGAGACGACTTACAAAAGCAATCTGTAGCAAGGGTAGAAGACGCTCTAAGAGGTAGAGTTGCTGGTTTAAGAATACAAACTGTAGCCTCAGAAGCTGGTGGAGATCCTAAAATTACATTAAGAGGGCCTGGGTCAGTAACAGGGTCATCATCACCATTAATAGTGGTAGATGGTATTGTTCTAGGTACAGATCCAGACATTTTAGCAACAATAGATAATAATAACATTGAATCTTTAAGTGTCTTAAAAGATGCGTCTTCAGTTGCAATTTACGGTTCTCGTGGTGCAAATGGAGTAATATTAGTAACGTTAAAAAAAGGAGTTATTGGTAAAACCTCTTTCTCTTACAATACATTTACTGGGTATAAGTTTTCTAATAATAATGACAATTTTAATACAACGATTGCTCAGGAAAGATCTAGGTTAACAAGTTTGCAATCAGAAGTAGCTGCTATTTTACCTACAAGCCCAAATTATGATAGAATTAATAACGATTACAATTCTGCATTTGCAGAATTAGAAGCAATGGATTTTATTGCTTCTTTAGGTGGAGGTGAAGCAAATTGGCAAGATGCAATTTTTACCGGTGGTTTTATTAAGAACCATTCTTTTGCAGCAAGAGGTGGTACAGATTTAACTACATATACAGCCTCGCTTGGTGTTTTAGAAGATCAAGGTATTGCATTAAAAGATAATTTTAACAAGTATAATATTAGAGTTAAAATTGATAGTAAATCAAAAAATAAGAAAATAAAATACGGCGCTAATGTTCGTATAAATTATAATGATCAGGAAAAATTACCTTCTCGTTTTACAGATCCTTTAAGACAGTTAGGTCACTTGCCTTTATACTTAAATGAAGATCATTTAGATTATGTTACTCAGTTTTCTACAGATGTAGGGACTTCTACAGATGCAGGAAAATTATTTGAAAACTTAGGAGTTGGTAGTTATGGATTTTCTAGAGCATTTGATCACGTTTTTACTGTAGATCCAAACAACCCAAGATCTATTTTAAGAGATCCTGCAACAGGCTTACCAATTGCAAGCCCATTAACTTCTGGTGGTTTAACTTTATCTACAACTAAAAATGTACACCCTTTAGTGCATTTTTTAGAGAGATCTAGAACTAAAAAGAAATTAGCTTTAAATGCTTCATCTTATATTGATTTTAAGTTGGCTAAAGGTTTAAACTTTAGACAAACCGTATCTGGAGTTTTTAGACATAATAAATCTACTGCAGATGACTTCTTTTACGGGCAAGAAAATAGAGATCAAGAAGCGTTTAGATTCGAAAGAAGAGATGAGTTAAACCAATATGCATTTGAGTCAACTTTAAAATATAAAAAAGAGGTAAAGAAACATAATTTTAATAGTATACTTGGTTTTGAATATACGCAGAGAGACTTTTATAGGCAAGAGTCTGAGGCTGTTGGGTATACTAACGATTTTAATAACAATATTGCTTTAGCAGACGGTGGTACTACGTATACAGATAATGGGACAGACAAACTAGTTTCATACTTTGGGAGGTTAGATTATAGTTATGATGATAAATACTTGTTCCAACTATCTGCTCGTGCAGATGGTAGTACAAGGTTTGGTTCCGATAACAGATTTGGATTTTTTCCTGCAGCATCTTTAGGGTGGGTAGTTTCTAATGAAAAGTTTTTAGAAAATAATGATTTTATTTCTTTCTTAAAATTTAGAGCTAGTTATGGAGTTTCAGGATCTAATCAAATTTCAAATAATGTATATGAATCACTTTATAGATTCGAAGAATCTTTTAGTACAATTAGTTATAACCAAAATACCGGTGTTAAAGGAATTACTTTAGCAAATCAATCTTTAGGTTGGGAAAAGTTAATTGAATTTAATCCTGGAATAGACGTTACTTTTGCAGGTGGACTTTTTAGTTTAACAGCAGACTATTATATTAGAACAAGTGAAGATTTATTATTATTTGCACCTGTTTCTGCTACTTATGGTACAGACAATTGGTTGCAAAACTTAGGAGAAGTAGAAAATAAAGGAGTAGAATTAGAATTAACATCAAGGTTAATAACAAGAGAAAACTTCAGATGGACAGCTTCTGGGCAATTTTCTTTAAATAGAAATGAAGTTAAAAGTTTAGGGAGTAACCAACAAATTATTTCTAGAATAGATCAAGATACAAGACCAACTGAATTTATTGCAAGAGTAGGTCAGCCAATCACTTCTTTTTATGGTTGGGTGTATGATAGAGAAATTCCTTTAGAATGGGTAGATAATCCTTTTAATAGGTTTAATAATGATTATGCAGATGTATATGTAAAAGATTTAAATGGAGACGGAATTATAGATGGAGATGATAGAACAGAACTAGGTAGTCCTTATCCAGATTTTGAATGGGGCTTTAATTCTGATTTTTCTTTTTATGATTTTGATCTTTCTTTACAATTACAAGGTTCTCATGGAGCAGAAGTTAGAGTAGCAGATTTAGATCAGTTATACTATGCAAGTGAATCTGCCGTAAACGAGGTTTCAAACTTTCCAGATAGAGATCTAACAGTACACAGAAGATTTACAGATGATCACATACAAGACGCTTCATTTGTTGCTTTAAGAAACTTAACTTTAGGATATACTTTCCCGCAAAATGTTACAGATAAATTGAATGTAAATAGATTAAGATTATACTTAACAGGAGAGAACTTATTGTTTTTTACTGCTAAAGGTTATGAAGGATTTAATCCAGAAGCACAAGGACAAACATCAAACAATGCTAATACACCTTTAACAGCAGGTTATCAAAGAGGAGATGGTCCAATAGTAAGAACGGTATCAGCAGGTATTAACTTTCAATTTTAATTAATTATGAAGAATATATATAAAAATTTAATCGTAGGTTTTTCTTTCTTAGCTTTATTGACAAGTTGTGAAACGGAATTAGATCTAAGTAACCCAACTGCATTATCTTTAGAAGAGTTACTACAAACAGATGATGGTTTTATAGCGCTTTCTAATGGTGTTTTAGATGCGTATCAAAAAGTACCAGCAAATGAATTTTACCTGACTGAATTAAGATCAGACAATGTAAGGGCCAATTCAGAAAATGGGAATTTTCCGTTAATTAGTTCGTATAATGTAGATCCTAATAATGGAGATGTTGCCACTTACTATTCTAATAATATGCATGCAATTAAACATGCAAATACAATTATAGATAATAAGTTTTTGGCTCCAGAAAGTCAGCAATACACTGTTGGAGAGGCATACTTTATGCGTGCTTTATGTCACTTTAACTTAGTAAGAGCATATCAAAATGTGCCTTTTATAGACAAGGTGTTAGATGTTACAACCAATGAAGCATTAAATTATCCTCAATTACCAGAAGTAGAAGTTTATGAAAAAATTATAGCAGATTTTAAAACTTCTATTGCCTATTTAGATGGAGCAACTGTAAACAGATATCGCCCTTCAAAAGGAGCAGCAATCTGTTTGGCAGCAAAAGCATATTTAAGTCAACCAACCCCAAACTATGGAGAAGCAGAATTATTATTAGCTTCAGTTGTAGAAAATAACAACTCTTACAATTACAATCTTCTATATACAGATAGAAGTAATGCAAGACAATTTGAATTTAATGCAGATCCGTCAAATGTTAGTAATGACCTATTAACAGACAGTGAGTACTTCGCAAACCTTGTTATTGATTATGGAAATGTATTTGGGAATGAAATTTCAGCTGGTTATACAGATGGTGTTTTAGACGGTTCTTGGTCTAACAACCCAGGTTTAGAAATTAACAACGAAGTTATTTTTTCTATTGCTTATGATCTTGTAAGTAGTGATAATTATGTAACTAGTGACAGTGGGTTAGACGATCAAGTAGAAACAGATTCAGAGTCTCACAGTTTTGCAATGACTTTACAAGGGCCTTCAAATGGTGTTAATATTGCTACTTTAGAATTTTTAGAAGTTATAAAGCCAGAAGAACAGCCTGTTAGGTTTTATGCTAGTATCGATGCTTTATCTTACAATCCTGCAGATATTACAAACGATACTTTTAATGCAAAATTTCCTACTGATGGGGAAATAGGAGACAACGATTGGATAGTTTTACGTTACGCAGATGTATTGTTATTATATGCCGAAGCTATTCTTGCAGGTGGAGACTCAACTACAGATCCTAGAGCAATTAATGCTTTCAACCAAGTAAGAGCAAGAGCAGGTCTAGAGCAAGAGGCAATATTAACAAAACAAGCACTTTTAGATGAAAGAAGGGTTGAGTTCGTTTACGAAAATCAACGTTTATACGATTTAATTCGATTTAATGAAGCAGATAATGTATTGGGGACTTTTTCTACTAACAATAGCTTAAATTATACTAGTGGAAAGAAATATCTACCATTTCCACAGAGAGAAATGGACAATTTACCTAATTTTTATACTCAAAATAATGGATACTAAAATTTACATACTTATGAAAAAGCAGATATCTAGACTTACATATTTTACGTTAACATCGCTATTATTTTTTGTTTCATGTGTAGACGACGAATTGCCAGGGATTGGAGATTTACCAGATTTTACAAACCCTACGCCGTTTTATAACTTTTATGATGTCTCATCTTCAGAATTTGATTGTAATGAAGTAGAGTTGTCTTCAAATTATGATTTTCAATTTCAAGCAGGTTCTAATCTAGCAGTAAACGGAACACAGTATGAATGGTCTATAACACCAGAAGTAGGTCTTGTACTTATTAATAAAGATTTACCAGTTTTAAGACAACAAATAGATGCAGAATTAGCAAATGTTGTTGCGATAGAAAATGAAATTGCAAAAATTGAATTTAAGCTTCCATGTGAAACAAATCAAGCAAAAATTGATGTATTAGAAGCTCAATTAGCAGACTTTAGGATTCAATTGCAACAAGAACAAGACGCTTTAACAGAAGAGACATTAGCTAATGTAGCTTCTTTAGAGGCTCAAATTGCTGCTCTTCCGTCAGCAACTTTAGAAGATCAAGAATTAATTTTTTCGTTTCCTGGACCTGACACCTATACAGTAGGTTTAACAGTTACAGATAATTTAGGGAAATCAGAGTATACAGAAAAATTAATAACAGTAAATCAAGCAGTGCCAACGATCCCAGTTCCTGAAATAGGTGAACCGAGTTTCGAAGACAATAGTTTATTTGATGGTACAGGAGATGGTAGAGATTCATGGAGAGCGCCAAGTAGCTCTAGATGGGGTAGTGTATTTCAAATTAATACAGATAATAACCCTGTAGACGCTCCAAACTTACCAGATGGAAGACAAGCAGCTAAGTTTCCTGCAGATGGAACAAGAACAGGTTATCAAGAAATTGAAGTTACGCCAGGAGCAACCTATGTGCTTACTTATTTTAGTGCTTTTGAAGAGAATACATTTGGAGACTTAACAGTATCTATTATTAATACAAATGCAGATAGCTTAGCAGATGCTCAGTTAGATGTAAATATTATAGCACAAAGAACAGATAATAATATTGGAAGAGTAGATAATGTGTTTAAAAAGCATGCACTCACTTTTGAAGCAGGTACAAATGAATCTGTAATAATTTTACTAAGAGGTTCTGGAGTAGAAAGTAGATTAGATGCTTTTGATATTTCCGTAAAACAATAAACTACATTTTTAAAAATAATAATTATGATAAATAGAAATAATAAAACACTAAAAGTTAGCATATACTCGCTTTTTTTTATGTTTTTAGGTATTGTCTCATGTTATGATAGTGGTTTCGAAGAATTTACACCACCAACAGGAAATGTAAATAACATACAACCTAATACATTATTTACATCAAGCCCAAAAGCAGGCGATAACTTATCTGTAATATTCAGAAGCTATTCTACCGATGCTGTTTCTTATGCATGGGATTTTGGAGATGGAAACACATCAACTGAGGCAAATCCAGACTATACTTATACTGAAGGAGGCTTGTATAATGTAAAATTAATTACTACAAGTTCAGATGGTTTGCAAGCAGTAGATTCTGCATTTGTAGATCCTATTTTTGTAGATTTTTCTTATTCTTCTGTAGATTCTCAAGTTACATTTACAAATACAACTTCAGGAGCACAGAATTTAGTTTGGGATTTTTCAGATGGAAATAGTGTAGAGTGGAATACAGACGATACTCAAAGTGATCCAGATTTTAGTCCTGTACATACTTATGCTACAGCAGAAACTTTTAATGTAACTTTAACTGCAAAAACATTTTTAGGAAAAGAAGTAGTTGTAACTAAAAAAGTAGAAGGTTTGGTTCTCGCAGCTATTCCAGATTTTACTTTTACAACAAGTTCTCTAACAGCATCTTTTTCAGATGCATCAATTCTAGCAGTTTCTCATAGCTGGGATTTTGGAGATGGGACAACATCGACAGACCAAAACCCGATTCATACGTATGCTGAATTAGGTACTTATGATGTTACTTTAACAATCACAAATAGTGCAGGTGTGCCAAGGACAATTACAAAACCAGTTCCAGTTGGTGGAGTAAGAGCTACTTTTAAGGCAATTGTATTAAATGGTACTGCAAATGATTGGACAACATCTACAGGTGATAATGCAGATGCCTGGGATATGACACCAAATTCAACAATAAAAGACAATTCTGGAGCAACTGTAGATAGCCCTTATAAAGCTATTTGGTATAATTCAGATTTAAACGCATATATAGATGCAACATATTGTACAAGTGAACAGCCAGGTTCTACTAGTGATGGTAATAAATTTGGTCCTAATGCAGGAGGAGGAAGAGGAGTTAAATTAAGTAATAGCTGTAGAAGATTGTACCAAGTAGTAGAAGTAGAACCTGGAGTAGAGTATGGTTTTACAATAGATACTAGATCAGAGGCTGAAGGTATAAATACAGAAGTTTATATTTTAAATAATGAAATTACAACAGAAGTTAATATAGAAGATAGTGCAGATGGTTATGTAAATATTACAAACGATTTTAATTCAACAAAAAGTTCATCTAGTAATGACACATTTACCACTACTACTTTTATATTTAAAGCAACTTCAACAAAAGCTGTAATTTATGTTCGTGCTTTAAATGCTGTAGATAGTAGTAATGAAGTTTTTATTGATAATATCGATATTATTACCCCAGGTTTTTAATAATATTTTTTTTTAGGTGTTAAGATTTTTACTATTTTACAAATTTTACACATAATAAAAAAATTGTGCTCTATAGTATATCTTTTGAGTACGTTTGTATTTCTAAAATTGCAAAAGATGAGTAATTTTAGATAGGTAATAAACCTAAAATAATTAGAAAATGAAGTTAGAAACACTTGTAAAACTAGATCAATCAAAAATTCAAAAAAGAATTATTTCACAAATACGTGACTTAATAAATCTAAAGAATTTAGAACCTGGAGATAAATTACCTTCAGAGAGAATGCTTTCTGAAAAGTTTGAGGTTTCTAGAAGTACTATTAGAGAGGCAATAGAAAAATTAGAATTTTATGGCTTGTTAAAGTCAGTTCCTCAAAGTGGAACTTTTGTAGCAAATATCGGTGCAATTGCCATGAATGGAATGATTGAGGATATTTTAAGGTTAGAGGATCCAGATTTTAAATCTCTAGTAGAAACAAGAATTTTACTAGAATTAAAAACAGTTAGGTTAGCTGCTACAAGAAGAACAGAAGAAGATTTAGAAAATTTAGAGGAAGCACTAATTGCGTATAAAGAAAAAGCACTAAACGGTCTAGATGCAGTTCAGGAAGATCTGTTATTCCATTTAGCTATCGCAAAGGCAAGTGGCAATAGTACCATGAACACATTTATGTTAATAATTATTCCAGAAATTATTACAAATTTTCAAAAATACCATGTTTGTGATGCAGGCTTAACAAAAAGAGGTATCGATGATCATCAAGCAATTTTTGATGCTATTAAAGAACAAAATCCACAGTTAGCAAAGCAAAAAATGAAAGATCATTTTAAAGAACTTTACCAGTATTGTTATAGTAATTAAAATAAGATAAATGAAGATAAAAGGATTACGTTGGTGGATTATAGGTTTAATTTTTATTGCCACAGTTATAAATTATATAGATAGAACTGCATTTGCACTTTTATGGCCCCAGATGGGAGAAGATTTAGGAATGAATCAAGAAGATTATGCATTTATGTTTAATGTGTTTTTAGCTTGTTATGCTCTTGGTAAGTTTGCTTCAGGCAAGTTATATGACAGTATAGGAACTAGATTAGGTTTCACAGTATCTATAATTGTTTGGTCTTTAGCATCTATATTCCATGCTTTTGCAAGAGGTGTAATTACCTTATCTATTTTTAGAGGGTTACTCGGTTTAGGTGAAGCAGGAAATTGGCCTGGAGCAGTAAAAAGTAATGGAGAATGGTTTCCTGTAAAAGAAAGAGCAACCGCTCAAGGTATTTTTAATGCAGGGGCCTCTATAGGAAATGTTATCGCACCTTTTATAATAGTTTACTTATACACTCAGTTCGGCTGGAAAACAACTTATATTATATTGGGTTCAGTAGGAGTTTTGTGGGTAATTCCATGGTTATTTCTAAACAAATCTACACCAGAAAAACACCCATGGGTAACTGAAGAAGAAAGAGCTTTAATTTTATCAAGTAGAATAGATAAATCTCCAAAAACAGATGTAAAGCAAAAAAGTTTATCAGTAGTAAAAATATTAAGTTATAAGCAGTCTTGGGGTGTTCTATTATGTAGGTTTTTTATAGAACCAATTTGGTGGTTTTTTGCAGCTTGGATGCCTATTTATTTAAATAAAACTTTTGGATTAAGTATAGAGGAGATTGCAGCAACTATGTGGATTTCTTATTTGATGGCAGCTGCAGGAAGTATAATTGGTGGGTGGTTTACAGGTCTTTTAATGAAAACCAAATCTGTAGATACATCAAGAAAAATTGCAATAAGTTTAGGAGGTTTATTAGTTTTTCTAGGATTTGTAGGTATTATTCAATTTGTTGGTGAAAGTAATTTTATGACTTTTATTTATCTAGCTGGTGTAGTTTTATTCGGTTTCCAATTTGCAATTGGAAATATACAAACTATTTCTAGTGATTTATTTAGAGGCCCATCTGTGGGAACTTTAGCAGGTCTTGCAGGTACAATAGCAGCAATATCTCCAATGATTATGAATTGGTTTATTGGACAAATTACAAAGGATGGTTCTTACACTCCTGCTTTTATTGCCATAACGTTATCAGTTATATTAGGTGTTCTATCAATATTTTTCTTTATTAGAAAGATTGAGCCCGTAAGAAAAACCATCGATTAAGAAACATAAATTAGCGTATTATTATAAAATTATAAATATTTAAAAAATGAGTAAAGTAGAAGGACAATTAGCAATAGTAACTGGAGCAACAGGAGGTATCGGATTTGCAGTTGCAAAAAGATTAGGAAAAGAGGGATATACAGTTATTTTAAATGGTATAGATGATGAAGCAGGGGCAGAGAGACTAAAAGAATTGAAAGCAGAAGGTATTGCTGCAGATTATTACGGTTTTGATGTTACTGATGAAAATGCTGTCACTTCTAACATTACAAAGATTGGAGAAAAGTACGGTAAAATCGATGTACTTGTAAATAATGCAGGTGGTTTAGGAGGTAGATCTCGTTTTGAAGAAATGACAACCGACTTTTATAGGTTTGTTATGGCTTTAAATTTAGATTCAACATTTTTTGCATCTAGAGCGGCCATTCCTTTTTTAAAGAAAAGTGATAATCCATCTATAATTAATTACACATCAAATGCTGGTTGGAATGCTGGAGGTCCAGGTGCAGGTATCTATGGTACATCTAAAGCTGCTGTTCATGCAATTACAAGAGCTTTGGCAAAAGATTTGGCTGAATATCAAATTAGAGTAAACGCAGTATCTCCAGGTACTATTGATACTGATTTTCATAAACAAATTAAATCAACAAAACCAGAGGTGTTTAAATCTTGGGCTAACAATATCATGTTAGGTAGGTTAGGACAGCCAGAAGATGTTGCTGGTGTAGTAGCTTTTTTAGCTAGTAAAGATGCTGCATTTATTACTGCAGAAACTATACAAGTTGGTGGAGGGCAAGCATTAGGTATTTAAAACCAAATCAATCAATAAAAAAGCGTCATGATAGAATCATGGCGCTTTTTTTGTTTAAAATTTTAATTTATAAGTATTTTAATTTATAAGTATCTTATAATCAATGATTTTAAATTAAAATATAATCAATGATATTTACAAATCGTTGAATTATCTTTAATAAATATACCAATATCACTTATTTTATTAAATTTTATTAAAAAATTAATAAAAAATTAACGTTAAATTTATTTGATTGAAAAAAAATCATATATTTGGAAAACCAATCTGGTAAACCAGTATGGAAAACCAATTTGGTTTACCAGATTAAGATTTAATATCAGTATTGTGTGTGAAATTAAATTTGAATTAATTGTAAATAAGGGTAGGTCATTTTCTACCCTTATTAAATTTAATTTTACTTAAAAAAGTATTATCAGGGTCACATGAGAGTGATGAATTATATTTTAAACATTAACATTATTATGAAACTAAAACTGAAATTAACATTATTATTTGTAATGTTGGTAAGTTTTTGCAATTATGCGCAAGAAGCTTACACTCTAAAAGGTAAAGTAACTACAGCTGTAGGAAATGAAATTTTACCAGGAGTTTCTATTGTTGTTCAAGGGAGCACAGTAGGAACAGAAACTGATTTTGATGGTAATTATGCTATCTCAGTAAAACAAGGAGATGTATTGTCCTTTTCTTATTTAGGATATGCTACCAAAAAAGTTACAATTACTAATCAAAAAACATTAAATGTAAGTCTAACAGAAGATTCAAGTTCTTTAGATGAAGTTGTTGTTGTAGGTTATGGTAGTAGAAAACGATCTCAAATAACAGGTGCTGTTGCAAAAATTGGTGGTACAGAAGTTGCTGCTGTTCAGGCAGTTCGTGTAGATGATGCGTTAGCCGGTAAATTAGCAGGGGTTTTAATACAAAATCAAGATGGTTCTCCAGGTGCTGCACCAAAGATTCAAATTAGAGCTGCTTCTTCTATTTCAGGAGCATCAAACCCATTAATTGTAGTTGATGGATATCCTATTTCTGGAGGTTTAGAAACTGTAAATCCAAATGATATACAAAGTTTAGAAATCTTAAAAGATGCTGCTTCTGCTGCAATATATGGTTCTAGAGGAGCAAATGGTGTTGTGTTAGTTACAACTAAGAAAGGTGCTTCTGGAAAAACAACATTCAACTATAATACATACGTTAGTACATCTAATAAATATAGAGAAAACATTTTAATGTCTGGTCCTGAATGGGCAGCTCATTCAAGAGCGCAAATTGCAGCTGGGAATTGGACAAGTACAGTAAATTTACAAGACCCTGCATTTTTAGAATATAGGTTAAGTGCTTACGAAAATTCTCCTGGAGCTATTAGTCCAGAAGATTGGTTGTTCCAAACAGGTTCTACTACAGCGCACGATTTTAGCATGAGTGGTGGTAATGATGATACAAAGTATTTTGCATCTGTTGGATATCAGAATGCAGAAGGTGTTGTGTTATCTCAAGGATTTGAGAGATTAAATGCACGTTTAAATGTAGATGCAAATCTTGGAGATAAATTTAAAGCAGGTATTAGTTTTAATGGATTTACATCTAAAAGAGATATTTTAGGACACGACATGAGAGACTTATTAAGATCTTATGGTGTACATTCAGTTTACCATACAGAAGAGTCTATTGCTTTTGTACAACAACTAGACCAACAAGCTCAGGCTTTAGGTTTGTCTGCATTTGATAATGGATATAGAGGATCTGGTTATGAAGCTAATAGTATTTATAGTTTAGAGCCAGGTATGGCAGCACAAGATTGGCATTATGGTAGAGCTAACAATGGTATTGGTGGTTCTGGAGATGCAGGTCCTGCAGCAAAATTTGACAATGTAGAAAGCTGGCAAAAAACATTCTTTGGAAATGTTAATACTTATTTACAGTATAATATTTTAGAAGACTTAAATATCAAAACTGTTTTAGGTGGAGATATGAGAGACACACAAACATACTCACACAGATTATTAGGGTTTGATTCTAGAGCAAGAGATTCTCAAACTTTTATGGACCAGGCAGATTTAAAAGTTACTACCGTTTTAAGCGAAACAACTTTAAACTTTGCAAAAACAATTGGTAAACATGATATATCTGCAGTAGCAGGTTTAGAATACCAAAGTACAAGATTTGTAGGTACAAGATTAGATGGTGCAAACGTTCCTGATGAAGCAGTTTTAAACTATAATTTATTTGATCCAGCAGATGTTACTGTAACTGAAAGAGATGAATCTAGAGTTAGAGAAAGTGTTTTTGGTAGAGTAAATTACTCTTATGACGATAGATTTTTATTTACTGCTTCTTTAAGAAGAGATGGTGACTCTCGTTTTGGAAGCAATAATAGATATGAAACTTTTCCTGCAGTATCTGTAGGTTGGAACTTACACAAAGAATCATTCTTACAAGACAGTGAAACTTTAAGTAGATTAAAACTAAGATTTAGTACAGGTTCTTTAGGAACAACTTCTTTCTTAGGTTCTTATGACTCTTTAAGTTTATTAGATCCTTCTGCAACAATCTTTGGTACAGGATATTTAATTCCATCTAATTCTGCAAATCCAGATTTAACATGGCAAACAAATACTGAAACTAACTTTGGTGTTGACTTAGGATTCTTAAATAACCGTTTTACAGTTGGTTTAGACTACTATACGTCTGATATTGAAGATATTTTAATTAACCAAGCTCAATCAGAAGTATTAGGGAACCCAACATCAATTTTAAATGTTGGAGATGTAAGGAGTTCTGGTTTTGAATTTGAATTTTCTGGAAGTTTAGTTAGTAAAGCAGACTATTCTTGGAGTACAAGCGCTAACTTATCTACTGTAAATACAGAAATTACAGATTTAGGTGGTTTGGATGAATTACCACAACAAATTTTTGGACAAAGTGGTAGAGGAGCTGTATTTAGAAACTACGTAGGTGGTGGTATTGGTGAAATGTGGGGATTAGAAACTATCGGTGAAGTAGAAATGGAATATTTAGCAGATGGTACTAGACACCCAAATAACCAAACTGGTGAGTCATATGTTGTAGACCAAAATGGAGATGGTGTTATTGATAGAACTAGAACTGTAGAAGATGGTGGAGATTTAGTAAAAATAGGTCAAAATACACCAGATTTTTATTGGGGTATGACGCATAACTTTAGATACAAAAAGTTCGATATGTCTTTTCAATTACAGGGATCTCATGGTGCAGAAACGTATAATATAGATCCACTTTATTACGGTTCTCAATGGGGAGGTAGATTAGACTACGCACGTCTTGATGCTAATGGAGATGGTAGAGCAGATCATAATGGAGAATATTATGAAAGAAACAGAAACCAAACTGATGCAATGATACAAGATGCTTCTTATGTAGCATTAAGAAATTTGACAATTGGGTACTCTTTAGATGATTCAATTGCTAGTAAGGCTGGTTTAAGTTCTGTTAGGTTATATGGAGCAGCTACAAACTTATTATACATTATGGCAGATAATTACACTTCTTATAACCCAGAAGGTGTTAATACAACAAACCCAACAGTTTATGGTGCTCAAGTAGGTGCTAGTCCAGTTGTTAGAAGCTTTACAATAGGTTTAAATGTTAAATTTTAAAAATTATTAAAATGAAGAAAATATATATATTATTGGCAGCGCTGTTTATTGCAACAGCATGTGATTCAGATTTAGATCAATCACCACCAAACTTAGCAAGTGCAGATTCTCTAACCGATTTTGAAGGCGTTTTAAATGCGGCTTACTATTATCAGTTAGGAAGTGTAACACCTTTAGCAGTAATGGGAGAGTTTAGATCAGATAATGCAGTAATGGACGAAGCTCCATATACAGAATTTGATGCTTTCACTGCGAACTTAACAACAATGGAAGATCAGTTTTTTGGGCCTCTTTATACAGCAATGTATAAATCTATATTAAGTTCAAATAATGTAATTCAAAATTCTTCTGATGCAACTGAAGTTGCAGAAGCAAAGTTTTTAAGAGCTTTATCGTACTATAAATTAGTAAAATCTTTTGGAGCAGTAACAGTTAATTTAGAAGCTTCTCCAAGTTTAACAGATACTTCAATTTTAGCTAGAGTCCCAGCTATGGATGTGTACAACAATGTTGTAATTCCAGATTTAAATGATGCGATGTCTGTTTTGTCAACAACGATTTCTAATGGAAGAGCCTCTAAATATGCTGCACAAGCTTTACTTGGAAAAGTGTATGCTGCAATGGGAGATTATGCTAGTGCTGCTTCTAATTTAGGAGCGGTTGTAAATGGTGCTTCTGCAGCTGGTATTACTTTGCAAGCAAATTTTAGTGATATTTTTGGTTTTGCAAATGAAGGTAATTCAGAAATTATATACGCAACACAAATTTCTAGTTCTATTGTAGATGAGTATGGTTTTGGTTCTGATTTTTGGAACTGGTTTGTTGGAGATGATTCAAAGTCAGATTTTCCTGTAGATTCAGATTTAGTTGCTGCATTTGATGCAAGTGATGCAACTGGTGCTACAGATTTAAGAAGAGCTGTTACTTTAGAGTCTGCAGGAACTACAGCTATTAAATTTCCAAAAGATGGAGGAAATGGTGGAGAGCACGACTGGATAGAAATAAGATTAGGAGATGTTATTCTTTTATATGCAGAAGCATTGAATGAAACAGGTAATGCTTCAGGTGCGTTAACACAGTTAAACAAAATTAGAAATAGAGCAGGTTTAGCAAATTCAACAGCTACAAGTCAAGCTGAAGTTAGAACAGCTGTTTTAAATGAAAGAAGATTAGAACTAGCCTTTGAAGGACATAGATGGGATGATTTAGTAAGAACAAATTCTGTAGACTCACAAATGGGTACTAGTGTGAATTCTAATTACCATTTATTTCCAATACCAATTTCTGAAATTTTAGCAACTGGTGGAGTTATAACTCAAAATGCTGGATACTAATTTTAGTAGATTATATTAAATGTATTAAACTGGCTTCATGAAAATGAAGCCAGTTTTTTTTGAATATAATTTAAAACTAATTTGGTTTATATTTATCATTATAAATTAGTTTAAGAACTAAATTAGCATTAGTTAAAAAACTAATAAGGTAAGTGAATAGAATAGTATAAAAGGATAGTTTTATTCAGTACTTAAGTCTATTGGTTCGTTTATTCAAAGCTGCAAAAGTGAGATAAAGAGCTTTAAGGTAAGTTTTAAAAAGACTTATTTTAAAGATATTGTATATATCATTTTACTCATAAAAATAAACTCAATTAAATACACTTTAACTAACCTTTAATTTACGAACGTACAAATTTACGGTTTGAAGTAAAAGGTTTAATTTAAGCAATAAAAAAACACCTCAATGAGGTGCTTTAAATTAATTTAACGTGTTTTTTATTAGTTAACTTAGTTTTGACTGAAAGATAATATTATTTAGTTTTTAGTTTGAATAAGGCCAATATCATCTATATCATTATTAGATTTTAACAGAGATGATTTTTTACTTGGTATAAATAAGTTTTTATTTTCCCATTTTGGATTTTTAAAAATTAAATTGTTACTACTAGCACCTCCACTAGTTTTTATATCTCCAGAAAGGTGTATAAGACAATTTTTTATAGTATTATCTTTTCCATATAACTGTACTATATTTTTTACTTTATAGCTGTTGATAAAAGCTGAGTTTTTAATGTGAACAATTGGTATAGATTTTAGTTTAATAATTGTCCCTTTTTCTTTATTGTTAATATTTCTAAAAATAGAGTTTGTGATTACTAACTTAGCAGGACTGTTATTAATTAACGGACCTGTTTTTATATAGTTGATCGCAAATTCATCAATATTATCGAAAACAGTATTGTGTATTAAAATTGTATTCGCATTATATTTTGCGAAATTATTTTTTTCATAAGATAAGTTTAAGCCTCTATAACTATTTTTAAGCATTGAGTTTTTAATGCTAATAGTATCAGCTAAAGTGCCAACGTAAGCTTTGTAAATACTACCTCCATTTGTATTAGTAAAGTTTTGAAAAGTACAATTATCTACAAATAGATTATAAGTTTCACCTAACTGTTCGTCTGGAGAAACTACTGCGTATTTTACTTTTGTATCGTTATCACCATCTATAATTAGATTTTGTAATCTTAGTGTGGCATTTTCCTGAACTCTAAAAAAATAATTTAAAGATTTAGGCAAATTATTATTTGCTCTTACAATCGTTTTAGCTGAACCTCTTATAGTAATATCACCTTTAATTTTCTGAGTTTTATCTATAAAATAAATACCATCTGTTAAAACCATTGTTGTTTTAGCAGTAGCTTTTTTTAAGGCTTTTGCAAAAGTATTTGTACCAGGTTCAACTTTAATTTCTTTTTCTTTGATAACAACTTCTGGCACTTCAATTACAGGTTTCCAATATGGGCCAGTTTTAATTAATAATGCTTTTGGAAATCTTTTGTTTCCAAGATTAAAAGCACCTGCTACCAATTCTTTTCTTGGGTAACCTACAATGTCTTTTTCAGGACTTGCATTATCTTTATAGTTAGAGATTAGACTTGGATTATTTGCAGTTGGCATTGGTATAGACTGTAATAATTTCCAGTCTAAAGTTTGTTTTTGAAAAATTGTAGAATCTGCAGAGGCACTAGAATCTAAAATGTTTTTAAAGAATTTAATTCCACTAATGTCATCAGAAATTTCTAAAACTTCACTACCATCCGTATTTGTCACTAAATTATTTGCAAAAATAGAATTGATGGGAGGTAGGCTTCTTTCATCATCTTTACCTGCTCCAAATGAAATTGGCCCACAATTAATTATAGTATTATTCTGAACATTTACTTTTTTTACTTGATTATATCTATTTAATGGCGAGTTTGGAACTCCATTCATAATAACAATTGGACCTCTAAAACCATCACCTCTTAAACCTATTAACAAATTGTTTCTAACGATGTGACCTTCGTTTATAATTCGAATTCCACCTGTTCTTTTTATATTATTACCGATAAACACATTGTTTTCTACAAGTGCATTATTTCCATGCCTTAAGGTTAATGTTCCTTGGCTCTCTAAAAATAAGTTGTTTCTAAAAATATTGTCTGCAGATTTATTTGAAATTATTTCAATTTCACCATCACAATTTTGAAAGGTATTATTTTCTACAATTGTTTTTGATGATTTCATAGAATTAGCACTTGTACCAATTCTAATTGTTTCACCACCATTTGTTCCTAACTCAGGTCTTTTACCAAAAAAGTTATGATCTATTTGATGCTTATTTTCCACATGCTGCTCTCCTTTAAGCCAAACTACAAGCGTAGTTCCATCATTAGTTTTTCCTGTAAAATTATTATGATCTACTCTGTTATTTTTCCCCCATAAATCTACCCAATGAGAATTTATGCTAGCATCTTCAGGGTTATAATAAGAAATAGTGTTGTGTGTAAATCTACAGTTATTCGCAAATTCTTTAGAGTTTTTACGAAATTGAACTATTGATTTTTTGGTAGGATTACCATCTTTAAACCATAGACCTTCTACAATTATATGAGAACCATATATTTTAATTGATGAGTTACCTGCTAAAATAACTTCTCCAGCTTTTTCTGCTTTAATAGTAATTGGTTTTGCTTCTGTACCTGCACCAAAAGCCTCTAAACTTACATCTGTCCAAATACCATTTTTAAGAATAATAGTAGCACCAGCAGTTGCTTTTTTAATAGCAGCATTATATTCTGTTGTATTAGAAACTAAAATTTCTTGTTGAGCAAAACAGAAAGTGGTTAGAAAAATAAGGGTTAAAGTAAAAATTGAATTTCTCATAATCAAGTGGTTTACCAATTTGGTAAACCAAATATACAGTAATTGTAGGTTAATTTCTAATCAAACTAAAATTTCCTGTTCTACTCTTTATTTGATCTTGTTGGTTAATTAAAATCGCTTTAAACCAATATGAATTTGAATTTAGAGGTTTGCCATTGTAAGAACCATCCCATCCTAAATCGTTAATATTGAATGTGGTAATTAATTTCCCATATCTATCAAATATATTTACAAGACCTTCTTTATAAAATCCTTTTTGAATCCCTTTTATTTGCCAAAAATCATTGTTGCTGTCTCCATTTGGCGTAAAAAAATCTGGAAAGCTAATTAGTGAAATTTCAAAATTAGAGGTTCCACAGTTATTTTTATCGTTGATTTGTAAAATGTAATTACCACCTTCTAAATTTTCGAAATCAGGGTTATCTTGATAGTCAAAAATGATATTAGAAAAGTTATCTAAAAGTCTAAATTCATAATCGCCTAAACCTATATTACCGGTATTAATTCTTATGAAATTATTATCTGAATCATCTTGTACCTGTATGTCATTGATGGTAAGATCAGATATTGAGGATTCTGATATTTCTATTTCTTGCATATTTGAATCACAACCAAATCTAGAGGTAGCAACAACGTTATAAATACCTCCTTTAGTTACTTTAGCTAAGTATGAAGTTCCAATAATATTAGCATCTTCATCTCGCCAAGTATAGGTATAATCAGGGTTTGGATTATCTACAATAATCTCCAACTCAGAGAAGTTAGATATACAAATAATGTCTTCAGTTGGTAATTTAACTGTTGGTTTTTCTCTTACAATAAATTGAATATTACTCTCTACAGCACAAATATCGTAATTTGGGTTTTCTAAACGAACAGTTATAGTTTGAGAAGAAGTTAAAAAAGGATTTGGTAAGGGGCTAGGTAAACCAGTTCCATTTTCTTCAAAATAAGAAATAATTAAACCTGTTTGATTGCCAACTATAGTACTTTCTATATTGGATGTATCAAAAGCATAAACACCATCAAAATCAGTATCACACTCTTCTTGAATAGCAACAGGATTAGCCACAGGAACAGAACTTACAATAAAGTCTAGCATGGTTTCACTGCTACATTTACCATTTATATCATTTGAATTACTATTTTCTATTACAGCTCTAACTTCTTGAGATGTTGTAATAAAAGGATTTGGCAAAGGACTTCGTAATTCTATATTGTTTTCATCAAAATAACGCACTGAAACATTCGTCTGATTTCCAATAATTGTGCTTTGAATATTTGCAGTATTAAAAGCAAAAAAACCATCTCTATCATTATCACATTCTGGATTTATGATTACTGGATTCGCTATTGGTACTTGTTCTACATTTAGTGAAATGTGTGTACCTAACCCCAAACAAGCATTATCTACTTGGCTATCTACTCTAACAAAAATATCTTGTTGATAAGGTGAGTCTGTATTTTGATAGTTGGTAATGTTTGAAATAGCATTTTCCTCTGTTAAGGCATCATCTTCATTATTATAATACGTGATTATAAGTTGTTGATTTATTGGAAATATATTAATGATTTCGTTAGTAATATCACTAAAATTAAAGGTTGCTATTCCATCTGAATTATCTGTTCCATCATCACACTTATAATAAGACTTTAAAAAACTTACAGGAATTTCTGTAGTAGAAACCAATAGATTTACCTCACTAATTTCATAACAGCCATTCATGTTTTCTGCTCTAGCCCAAATAGTATCTGAACTAACCTGTTCATTTTGATAGTTTGTTACATTTGTAATTGGTAAAGTTTTGGTTGCTGCTTGTGTTCGTTCTTCGTAAAAGGTGATAGTGTAATCATCAGCATTTGTAATTATTTTTTCTTTTACCTCATTTAAATTAAAAAAACTAAATCCGTTAATGTCTGAATTATCACACTGTTTTAGAGAAACTGAGGGGTTGATAATAGGTGCTTCGAAAATTTCAATCTCTTTGGTTATTGTATAACTTGTGTTATCGATATGCACTACTTCTGCTGTTACATTATAATTGCCAGAAGCCGTAAATTGATGGTTTACATCTATTGATGTTGATGTATTATTAGTACCAGAATTTGGGTCGTCAAAATTCCAGATTACAGATTGCAACTCTGTTTGATTGGTCAAACTAAAGTTGTTGCTAACATTAGAGCAATCATTGTCTGTTGTAATTTCGAACGGTAAAATTGTTTTTGCTTCTCCATTAACAGTAATGTAAAAATTAAAGTCAGAAGTTGGGCTAATGTCTTTAGTGTTTTTATATTCATTGTACGGAGGACAACCCCCATTATCTGATTTAAACCACGAAATTCCCGTATCTTGATTAGTGCCAGCAGCAAACGCTACAGCTGAACTAGAAAGACTTGCAAGTTGTTTTACTTCTACTAGAATTTTTTTTACATCCCCACTTACTATTATTGGATTTTCAAAATATATAATTGCAATATGTGGGTTTTGTGGACTTGCAAATTGACTTTTACTCTGGCTCTTACCTATTAATTTAGCTCCCGAGAATGAACTAGGAAAATTATCATCAACCTCATAAATATTAAATTCTATATTCGTATCCCATTCATTAGATTCTACAAGTCCAATTTGCCCTGATGTAATAATATATTCTTCGTTTTCTGTTATTCCAAAATCTATTAAATTAAATGATTTAGCCCAATTTACGCCCCCCCAAGAACACCCATAAATTCCAGTTTCAGAAACCTCATCACCAATATTAGATGAAAGAGTTAAATTTGATTTTGTATTTATTAGACTTCTTTTTTCACCAGTTACATTAATAAAAAAGTTAGCATTTGGTTTAGGTGAATCTAGTTCAGTTGTATTAATGTAGGTATAATGTTTTCTGCATCCATAAAACCATGAAACACCATTGTCTTGGACTGTACCTGCAATTATTACTTTTTTAAATTCAGGATTATAAATATCATCAGATTGTGAGACAGTTACCAGTATTTTAGTGGTTTTTGAGGGTATAACCACAGGTCTAAAAAAATTAATATTAATGATTTCTGGAGTGTTTCCTATTTCTGGAGTTAAAGCAGAACCCCCTCCAAGATAAATAGAGTTTGAGTTTGGGAAATTTTCATCAATACTAAAAATCCCAAAACTTATTCTTGCTCCATTATACGAATTGCTAATTGCAGTTTGGCCTTTAGTAATTATAAATTGGTCTACAGAAGTAATTCCAAATTCTGAAAGCGTAAAAGTTCTAGCCCAGACTTCTTCTTCACCACAAGATTCCCAATTAGTTTTAATGGGTGTATTGCCAACATTATGAGATAAAGTAATTTGTGCATGAAAATTTAAAAGGCAACAGAAAGAAAAAAATAGGAGGGTAAAATGTTTTTTCATACCCAACAAATGTATACAATTTAACCTAACCAACCATCTCTATCTAAACTTCTATATTGTATAGCTTCAGCAATATGATCTGGAGAAATATTTTCTGAATTTGCTAAATCAGCAATCGTTCTTGCTACTTTTAAAATACGATCATAGGCTCTTGCAGAAAGGTTTAATTTCTCCATAGCAGTTTTAATAAGCGATAAACTTTCTTCTGATAATTTACAGAAAGCACGAATTTGTTTTACATTCATTTGTGCATTATAATGTAAGTTTTCATAATCTTTAAAACGAATAGATTGTAGCTCTCTTGCTGCTGTAACTCTTTTTCTTATTTCTACAGAAGATTCTCCTTTTCTTTCTTCGGACAATTTTTCGAAAGGCACAGGAGTAACTTCTATATGAATATCGATTCTGTCCAATAAAGGCCCAGATATTCTTCCTAAATATCGTTGCATTTCTTGAGGAGATGAAGTCATTGGAGAATTAGGGTCATTAAAAAAACCAGAAGGACTTGGATTCATACTAGCAACCAACATAAAACTACTTGGATAGGTAACTGTAAACCTTGCTCTAGATATGGTAACTTCTCTATCTTCTAAAGGTTGACGCATAACTTCTAAAACAGTGCGTTTAAATTCGGGCAGTTCATCTAAAAACAAAACACCATTATGTGAAAGTGATATTTCTCCTGGTTGAGGATATTGCCCTCCACCAACTAAAGCAACATCAGAAATAGTATGATGTGGACTTCGAAAAGGACGTTGAACCATTAATCCATTTTCTTTAGTTTTACCTACAACAGAATGAATTTTTGTGGTTTCTAAAGCCTCGTGCAAAGTCATTGGAGGTAGTATGCTTGGTAGTCTTTTTGCTAACATGGTTTTACCAGAGCCTGGAGGTCCAATAAGAATTATATTATGACCACCAGCTGCTGCAATTTCCATACAACGTTTTATAGATTCTTGTCCTTTTACGTCAGAAAAATCAAACTCTGGGAAATCGATATTTTTATAAAACTCAGCTCTAGTATCTATAACTGTCGGAGTTATTGTCGCATCGCCATTAAAATGCTGTATGACTTCTAAAATATTATCTACACCTAATATTTCTATATCATTTACAATAGCTGCTTCTTTTGCATTTTCTTTGGGTAGAATAAAATATTTAAAACCTTCTTCTCTAGCTTTAATAGCTATTGGTAATGCACCTTTTATGGGCTGTAAACTTCCATCTAAAGAAAGTTCACCCATAATAATGTAATCTGCAATAGCTTCTGATTTTATTTGATTCGATGCTGCTAAAATACCTATAGCTAAAGTTAAATCATAAGCAGCACCTTCTTTTCTGATATCAGCAGGTGCCATATTTATGATAATTTTTTTACCTGGAAGTTTATAGTTGTTGTTATCCAGCGCTGCAGAAATTCTATATGAACTTTCGCTTACAGCTTTGTCTGGTAAACCTACTAAATGATACCCAATACCTTTATCTATATTTACTTCTACAGTAATTGTAGTAGCTTCTATACCAAAAACAGCTGATCCAAAAACTTTTACTAGCATTTTTTCTTTAAATGTAAATAAAATTAAACCATAAAAAAAATGCAATCAAGTTTTTGATTGCATTCTAATAAATATAATTATTCTATTAAGCTGAATTTCTACTTGCGTTTATATTACCAAATAAGGAACGCATTACCATTTTTTCGTAAACTTCAATCTCAGCTTCATTTCCTGCTGTTTTTTGTAAATCTTGAATTTTCTTTAGAGCAAATTGTTGAATAGTTAACAATGGTAAAACTATACTTTCTCTCATTACAATAGATGCTTTACCTTCTGGATAATTCTCCATTAATTCTTTATGACCTGTAAGTTTTAGCAATAGGCGTTTTGTTGTATTGTATTCCTCGTAAATTAATTTCCAGAACTCTCCATAAACAGGATCATCAGCCATATATGCAGTTAATCCAAAGAAAGATTTAGTTAAACTCATCATACTGTTTTCTAACAATGTTTTAAAGAAATCAGATGCATTGTAAAAAGAAACAATTTCATCAAATCTACCTGCATCTTCGTATTTTTTTAGTGCTGTACCAACACCAAAAAATCCAGGTACGTTTTGTTTTAATTGACTCCAACTACCTACAAAAGGAATGGCTCTTAAAGCAGAGAAATCTAAGGTATCTGAGTTAGATCTTTTACTTGGTCTACTACCAATGTTCGTTTTTGCATAGTATTTTAAAGTACTCATTTTTTCTAAATAAGATAAAAACTGAGGATGATTTTTAAAGTCTACATATGTTTTATAGCTAGTAGTTGCCAAATCATTTATAATTTCTCTATTCGTATCATTAATCTGATCTTTGGTAAATACTTCATTCTTTATACCTGAACTTATTAGTTGTTCTAAGTTAAACTGTGAAGAATCTAACGTTCCGAAATTTGAACTAATTGTTTGTCCTTGTATCGTTAATTGTATTTCTTTGTCTTCTATAGTTGGGCCTAAAGACGCATAGAATTGATGTGTTTTTCCTCCACCTCTAGCAGGCGGTCCACCACGTCCATCAAAGAAAATAACCTCGATATCAAATTCTCTAGAGATTTTTGTAAGTGCTTCTTTTGCTTTAAAAATCCCCCAATTTGCCATTAAGTATCCCCCATCTTTGGTACCATCAGAAAATCCTAACATAATCGTTTGTTTGTTTTTTCTTTTTGATAAGTGATGTCTATATGCTGTATTACTATACAAAGTTTGCATTACATTGCTTGCATTTTCTAAATCTTCTACAGTTTCAAAAAGTGGAATTACATCTACTGGTAATTCATTTTCAAAACCACACAGATTTAACATTGCAAAGGCTTGCATTACATTTAATGCAGTTTGATTGTTACTAATAATATATCTGTTTGCACCACTTTCTCCATTTCTTTGTTGAATTGTTTTTAGTGCGTATATAGAAGATATTGTTTTTTCAGACATTTCATCCTTTAACATACTTGGTTCTATATTTCCTTTTACTAGGGCTAAAATTTCTATTTGTTCTTCTGGAGATAAATTTTGGTAATTTTTAGGGAATGTAGTATCACCATTTTCTAATAAATCGTTTACCATTTTAGTAAAGGCATCATGGTGCACTCTGCTGTCTTGTCTAATATCTAAAGTTGCAAAATGAAATCCAAAAATTCTTACTTTATTAATTACATCGTTTAACTCGTCTATAAATAAAGAGTCATGGTTTTTTAAAATAATATCTCTCGCATTTTCTAACTCTTCTAATAGAATTTCTTTAGAAAAATTTACTTTTGTATAACTCCTAACTACATGTTTATACAAACGCTTTTCTATTTTTGATAGTATTTCCTGTACACCATGGAAAGTAAAACGTCGTTTTAATCGTCTTACATCTCTGTAGTAGTTTCTTAAAATAGATTGGCGTAACCTTTCTGCAACATCTAATGTAATTTGAGTAGTAACAAAAGGATTACCATCTCTATCTCCTCCTGGCCAAAAACCTAAGTCAATAATTTCATTTTCTATAGGTTTACCATCATATACATGTTGTTGAATGTAGTTATGAATTTTACTTACAGAATGGTAGAAAACATTTTCTAAATACCAAATTAAACTTACAGCTTCATCAAAAGGTGTTGGTTTTGTTTTTTTATAAAAAGGGGTCTTGCCTAGTTGAGCTAAAAGTTTTTTAATAAGAAGTAAGTCATCATTTTGAATGGCTTTGTCTAAATCTGTAATAATTCCTAAAACAGAGCCAGGGTAAAATTGTGTAGGATGAGCAGTTAATACGACACGTACTTTAAATTCCTCTAAGTATTTTTTTAGGGCTTCTTTTTTACCACTTAAATTTGCTGTTTCTTTAGAGTTTCTTAGCGTACCGAATCCGTCCATATTATTTACTATAGGGAATGCAGCATCCTCAATAGCATCGAACAAAACAACCTGACGTTCTATGTATTGAATGAATTGAAAAAGCAAATCTTTTTTTTCTTTTTCTGATGGTGTATCTTGGTATTTTTTAAAAAACTTCTCAACTATTTCTGTAGGATTTTTACCATTTTTAAATCCTTTTTCACAAACTTTATGAAAGAGAGGTAATAAAACTCCAGTGTTATTAATAGTGTCAAAAGGTAACGTAATAAATATACTGTTGTAAATCTGAAATTTAGATAGTACGTTATCATTAAATCGGGTTAATTTGGGTAAGGTAGACATAAGCTGTAATTTACGTTGTAAAATTACAAAAATCTCAAAATAAAGAACTTAGGTATTTGGGAATAATTACGTAATTAATTAAGAATAAATTATAAATACGCACCATAAAGTGCGATATTAATAAAAGTTGATTAAAACCGATGAATATTTAATTTTTAGGAAGTGTAGGTTGAACAGAGAGTGGACTTGGGCATTGCAAGTTCCAACGAGTTGGATCGTATTTTAATCGGAACCCTTTTAACAAATTTTCATCTCTGTAAGCCTTATAATCATCATATATTAATGAAGAAGGTTTATTGCTTGTAGTATTTGTATACATTAAAAATTGATTAACATCCAAAGCTAATAAATCTACATATACAAAATGAAAACCTTTTAAATTTAACTTACGATTTAAAGAGGAAAAACTATTTTTTGAGGGCGTAACTGAATAGGTGTAAATACTTTTTGGAGTATTTACTAAACTTTGACTAAAACCATTTCCACTAAATAATAGTGTAAAGAGAAGACACAAACTGACATTCTTTATTGTAAAACTATTGGCTATTGTATTACTCATAAATAGATTTTCTTCTATAGTTAGCTAATCCTTCACTTAGCCAAAGATAATATTTTTTCTCGTCTGTATATTGTATTGCGTTATTTAATACTTCTAAATCTGGACTTAATAGCACATAATAAGGCTGAGACGCATTTTTAAAATTAATTACTTGAAATGTAGACCACTTATCGCCCACAGTTTTAATTTTTTTCAATTTACCATTTTCTTTTAAGAAATTAAATTGTTGATTTTCTGGCAACTCTTTTTCATTGTCATCTACATAAAGCGAAATTAAGATGTAATCATTTTTAAGCATTCTAAAAATTTCTACTTCACTCCATACATTTTCTTCCATCTTTCTGCAGTTTACACAAGCCCAGCCAGTAAAATCTAGTAAAATAGGTTTGTTAACTGCTTTTGCTTTTGCTAAACCTTCATCAAAATCTTTATAACAATCTAAGCCTAAGGGACAATCGTTTTCTTTTTCGTAAATGCTATAAAATTGAGGTGGAGGAAAACCACTTAGCAGACTTAAATTCCAAGTAGGATTTTTTAATACTCCAGGACTTAAATAGATAGTAAAAGCAATTACTAATGTACCAAAAGATTTTCTTGAGAATGATAATTTTTTTACTGGAGCGTCATGTGGAAATTTAATTTTAGCAAAAATGTACAAGGCTAATCCTATAAAAATAACAATCCAAATACCGATAAAAATTTCACGTTTTAGAATATCCCAATGAGCAACTAAATCTGCATTAGATAAGAATTTAAACGCTAAAGCCAACTCTAAAAAACCTAGTACAACTTTTGTTGTATTCATCCATCCACCAGATTTTGGCAATGCATTTAACCAATTAGGAAATAATGCAAATAAAGCAAAAGGTAAAGCTAGAGCTAAGCCAAAACCAGTCATACCTGCTGTTAATTGTGTAGCTCCTCCATCTGCAGTTAAAGAGCCTGCAAGTAATGAACCTAAAATTGGACCTGTACAAGAAAAAGATACAATTGCTAAGGTTAACGCCATGAAAAAGATACCTAAAACACCACCAACAGAAGATGCTGAGTCCATTTTATTTCCCCAAGAACTTGGTAAGGTTATTTCATAAAAGCCAAAGAAAGAAAAGGCAAAAAAGACTAAAACCACAAAAAAGAAACTATTTAACCAAACATTTGTAGAAATAGTATTTAAAATCTCGGGATCTAAATTATCTAAAAAGTGAAAAGGTAGGCTTAATAAGATGTAGATCAATACGATAAAAAATCCATAAAGAATTGCTCTAAAAATTCCTTTTCTTTTATTGTTTGTCTGTTTGGTAAAAAATGAAACCGTTAATGGAATCATAGGAAAAACACAAGGAGTTAAAAGTGCTAATAAACCTCCAACAAAACCTAAAAAGAAAATACTAAAAAGTCCATTTGATGTTTTAGAATCAACATCTGAATCGTTTTTTAAAAGAGATTTATTCTTTAAATCTAACTTTAATTTTTGAGTAAGTAGCTTACTTTTTTCGTCTAAAACAATAGTTTCTTTAATAGCACTCCCAGTTAACGAAAGTGTAAAATCCTCATCAATATTTATACAGGCTGTTTCACAAACTTGCCCAAAGAAGTTAATTTTAATTTGTGTAATATCTTTATTTGTAAGCTGAATTCTTTGTGTAATTTTTGCTTTCCCTTTAAAAACAACCTCTTCTACTTCCCAAACATCAGAATACTTTTTAAATGTATCTTCCTCTTTAGGGTTGCCAACTAATTGATAACCAGTTGCATTTTCTGGAATAGAAATTTCTAAAGGTAAAGACGCGTTTTCAGGATTATACTGAGAATATAAATACCAACCTTTGTAAAGTTTAGCATTAAAAACAATATCATATTCAGTATCTGAAATTTTGTTGATAGAAACCTCAATTTTTATGGGGTCACTTTCTGTTTGTGCCTTTGTGAAAAAAGCAGTCAAAAAGATAAAAACAGTGATGAATTTCTTCATTATAATGTTGTGATTTTTAAATGTTTTTTGGTTGATTGTGTCGCAGAAAATCTGCGATCTTGCCTGTAACCAATCACCCAAATAATAGCATTATTAGCATTGCAAAGTAACCAAGTATTTTCTTTATCTAAAAGTGAAAATTTTTCATCTTTAAAATATTTACTAAGCTTCTTTTTTCCTCCCATTCCTTGAGGATAAAGATAGTCTCCATTTTGTTTTTTCCTTAAAGAAAGAGGGTAATTTAACAAATCTTTATCAACGTAAATAGTTTGTTTATGCTGTTCATTTAGCTCTGAAACTTGGCTAAAAGTTAACGGAATTGGATGTTTAATTTCTGATAAATTTTCAGAAATAAGTAGTTCTTCAGACACCTCATTATTTTTTAATTTAGATAAGATTAAATGTGTTCTATCTTTTAATAAACGATGTGTTTTAGAATATAATTGTTTACCTGATTGCGCTTCTAATAAGTGATAAACATCATTCCATTCTGGAAAATTATAATCTTTTAATAGTTGGAATAAATATGCTTTTGGATTCGATAATTCCTTAATCAGCCCAATATTTATTTGCAGTTTATCATTCTCACTAGAAATTATTTTTTGAGATACGTCTTCAATTCTATCAGCAATGATAGTTTTTGCTTCTTTTAAATTTTCTATGGACTCTGAAAATGTTTCTAATAAACTAGGGTTAATTTCTTTAAGAACAGGTAAAACTTTATGTCTTATTTTATTACGAACGTATTTCGTAGATGCATTACTAGCATCCTCTCTCCAGTCAATATTATTTTCTTTAGCGTAATTTAGAATTTCAGCTCTACTAAAAGGTAATAATGTACGAACAATGTTGCCATTAATAGCAGGTATTCCTGTAAAGCCATCTAAACCAGAACCTCTTGTTAGGTTTATTAAAAAGGTT
>JBDNBB010000035.1:0-16881 GCA_039768135.1 Polaribacter sp. | reverse complement strand
ATTTGATTCCAACCTACATTACCCACCATATGATCTATGTATTTTAAACCTGAAGTTGGAGGATTATATTCAGACTCCCACTTTTGGAAACCAGGCAAGAAAACTCCACTGTAATTTTTACGCTCAACAAATAGGTGCACAGTTTCTCCATACGTATAAATTCCTGCTCTTACTACTTCACCAAATTCATCAGTTTCTACGATGGGCTCCATATAAGATTTTGCCCCTCTAGAGGTTGTTTCTTCATAAGCTTTTCTGGCATCTTCTACCCAAAGTGCAACTACTTTAACTCCATCACCATGCTTTACAATATGATCATTTATAGGTGATTTACTATTTAAAGGTGTTGTTAAAATTAATTTTATTTTATCTTGCGTAAGCACATAACTTACTGAATCTTTTGCACCCGTTTCTAAACCTCTGTATGCATAAGATTGAAAACCAAATGCAGTTTTATAAAAATGTGCAGCTTGCTTTGCATTACCCACGTAAAACTCAACGTAATCTGTACCTAACAATGGAAGGAAATCTTGTGCTCCTTCAAATATTTTTTCTAAACTGTAGTTTACTGATTCTATTTTTTTACTCATCTTTATTTTTTATTGAAATGAGAGAAAAGAAGCAAGAAAAAAACTTTTTAGAGCTTATTCTAAAAGCCCATTTTCATTTTTTTAAATTCTTGAATCTTTAATTCAATCTTTTTTAATTGTTCTTTATTTATATAATTTCTTTTAAAAGCTATTATTTAGTTGTGTTTCTAATTCAAAAGAAGGACCAAGAGGAATGTCTAAAGAATACTTAAGAAATTAAATACATCATCCACAATTTCAATACCTAAAGTCCAAACCTTTAAGTTTTTGTAGTTATGTCTTTTACGCTTTTCCATTCTTTATTCTTATTTCTCTCTTCTTGATTCTGACTATTAAAGCCAACTCTTATAATAATCTTCATCCGCAATTTTCATAGCTTCTTCTGTTACTTGTAATGGTTTAAAAGTATCTACCATAACTGCTAATTCTTCAGTTTCTGTATGTCCAATACTTCTTTCTGTGGCACCTGGATGTGGACCATGAGGAATTCCTGCTGGATGCAATGAAATATGACCTTGATCAATATCGTTTCTGCTCATAAAATCGCCATCTACATAATACAAAACCTCATCTGAATCGATGTTGCTATGGTTGTATGGAGCAGGAATTGAATTTGGATGATAGTCATACAAACGTGGTACAAAACTGCAAATTACGAAGGCATTTGTTTCAAACGTTTGATGAACAGGTGGTGGTTGATGAATTCTACCAGTAATTGGCTCAAAATCATGAATTGAAAATGCGTACGGAAAATTATAACCATCATAACCAACTACATCAAAAGGATGAGAAGCGTAGGTCATTTCTATAATTTCACCTTGTTTTTTTACTTTTATTAAAAAATCTCCTAATTCGTTATAGGTTTCTAATTCATGAGGTCTTCTTAAATCGCGCTCACAAAATGGCGAATGTTCTAATAGTTGACCAAACCAATTTCTATACCGTTTTGGGGTGTAAACTGGCGAGTAAGATTCAACTATAAAAAGTCTGTTATTTTCATCATCAAAATCTAGCTTATAAATAATTCCTCTTGGAATCACTAAATAATCTCCATATTTAAAGTCAATATTACCTAAATGAGTTCTTAACTTACCTGAACCCTTATGAATAAATATAACCTCATCTGCATCTGTATTTTTATAAAAATAAGCTGTAGTAGATTTTTTAGGTGCTGATAAAATAATATTACAATCAGAATTAGTTAAAACTACTTTTCTACTTTCTAGATAATCGTTTTCTGGTTTTACCTGAAAACCTCTAAACCTGTAGGATTGTATGTTATTTGCTTTGGCAATTTTAGGTTTAACAGAATACTGTTTCCCTATTTTTTTGACCATAGTTGGCCTATGTTCATGATAACTGTTGGTAGACATACCATCAAAACCAATAGTGCCAAACAGTTGTTCGTAATATAAACTACCGTCTTTTTTACGAAACTGAGTATGTCTTTTAGGTGGAATTTCTCCTAATTTATGATAAAAAGGCATTTTCTAATGTATTAATACGTTAATAAATAATACAACAATGTAAGCTTTAGGTGCTAGTTGCTATATCTTTAGATTGCAAAACTGATACATTAAACGCTCATTCTGGATTGCGTTTTATTAAGAATTTTAGATAAGAAAGTAAATCTGAAAACATCTTAATCGATTTCGTAGTTTTCACAAAGGTATGAAAACTAAAGAAGTTTATTAAAATTAATACAAATTGAGGCGCTAAATGTCAATAAGCCTTACTCAATTTTCTTAATCACAGCCTTTGGCGCTTCTTTTCTTGTACCATCAAAACCATCTACACCACCAACAGTTGTGTACTTCATTACATACTTTTTATCAGGAAAAATACGCTTATAAGCACTTTGACACATTAAAGTAGCCTCATGAAAACCACACAAAATTAATTTTAATTTACCTGGATATGTGTTTACATCTCCAATTGCATATATTCCTGGAATATTGGTTTGATAATCTAAAGCGTTATTAACTTTAATGGCATTTTTTTCGATTTCTAAGCCCCAACTTCCAATAGGCCCTAATTTAGGTGATAAACCAAAAAGCGGAATAAAATGGTCTGTTTCTATAATAAAACTCTCTTTGTCTTTCTGCTTAACCTCAACTGCAGTTACCTTTTCTTTACCAGAAATACCAATAACTTCTGCTGGGGTAATTAAACGAATTTTACCTGCGTCTTTTAATTCTTGAACTTTATCTACAGAATCTAAAGCACCTCTAAATTCGTTTCTTCTATGAATTAAAGTAACTGAAGCTGCAACATCTGTTAAAAATATAGACCAGTCTAAAGCAGAATCTCCACCTCCAGAAATAACTACATTTTTATTTCTATACATTTCTGGATCTCTAATAATATACTCAACACCTTTATCTTCGAAACCTGCAATATTTGGAATAGGAGGTTTTCTTGGCTCAAAAGAACCTAAACCACCAGCAATTGCAACTATTGGCGCATGATGTTTTGTGCCTTTATTGGTAGTTACAATAAAAGAACCGTCTTCTTGTTTATCTATTGTTTCTGCTCTTTCTCCTAACGTAAAACCAGGTTCAAATTGTTTGGACTGCTCCAACAATTTATCAGTTAAATCGCCTGCTAAAATTTCTGGATAAGCAGGAATATCATAAATAGGTTTTTTAGGGTAAATTTCTGAGCATTGCCCACCTGCTTGTGGTAAAGCGTCTATTAAATGACAACGCAACTTTAATAACCCTGCTTCAAAAACTGTAAATAAACCTGTTGGACCTGCACCAATAATTAATATATCTGTTTTTATCATTTTGATAAAAATGTTTTAAGTTTCCTGAGCGCATTAAAGGTTAAAATAGCTTCTTTTTTATTGACAATAAAGATATAATGTGAAGCCTGATCTTTAAGGTAACGCCCAAATAAAAATTTAATTAAACAACGTTTATGACCTGCTCTATTTGCGGAGCATATTTTTTTATAGTTGCTTCTACCCCATTTTTTAACGTCATTTGATTTACAGAACAGCCTGTACATGCACCTTGTAATTGTACTTTTACAATGGCATCTTCTATAGAAAGTAGCTTGATGTTTCCTCCATCACTCATTAAAAAAGGACGAATTTCCTCTAACGCTTTTTCTACATTATTATGTGTTTCTTGTGCTGTCATAATCTTATTTTTTAACGGAACTACAACCACTCATTGTAGTAATTCTTACAACTTCTGTAGGTGGTAAATTTTTATTTCTTTCTAATAATTGCGCAACCATTTCTTTGGTTATATTACTAAAAGCTTGTTCTAAAACTGTGTCTTCTTGCAATGCTACTGGTCTACCAACGTCTCCAGATTCTCTAATACTTTGTACTAATGGAACTTCTCCCAAAAATTTAGTATTAATATCTTCTGCTAAATTTTTAGCCCCATCTTTACCAAAAATATAATACTTATTGTCTGGCAATTCTTCTGGTGTAAAGTAAGCCATATTTTCGATAATACCCAAAACTGGCACTTTAATAGAATCTTGCTGAAACATTGCTACTCCTTTTTTAGCATCTGCTAACGCTATATTCTGAGGCGTAGAAACCACAACTGCTCCATTAATTGGAAGTGCTTGTACAATTGATAAATGTACATCTCCTGTTCCTGGAGGTAAATCAATTAATAAAAAATCTAATTCTCCCCAAGCTGCATCAAAAATTAATTGATTTAATGCTTTAGAAGCCATTGGGCCTCTCCAAATTACAGCTTGATCTGGATTTGTGAAAAAGCCAAGAGACAATAATTTTACTCCATAATTTTCTACTGGTTTCATTTTAGAGCGCCCATCTACGTTTACAGAAAGTGGTCTTTCTTTTTCTACGTCGAACATTATATGTTGTGATGGCCCATATACATCTGCATCTAAAACACCAACACTAAAACCCATTTTAGCTAAAGAAATGGCTGTGTTTGCTGTAATTGTAGATTTACCTACACCTCCTTTACCAGAAGCTACAGCTATAATATTTTTGATATTTGGTATTTCTTTCCCTCTAATTAAATTAGGATCTTTTTTTTCTACTGGTTTTTCTACTTTTAAATTGATTTTTACTTCAATTTTTTCAGAAACATTGGTTTTAATTGCTTTGGTTATTTCAGATTCAATCTTCTTTTTAGCTTGTAAAGTTGGGTTGCTAATGGTAACATCTACGTTTACCTCATCACCAAAAATAACCACATTTGTAACATTGTTGTTTTCTATTAAACTTTTACCTTCTCCAGGTGCTGTAATAGTTTCTAATGCTGAATATATATCTTGCTTTTTAAAACTCATAATGTATTTTTAGTACTTAAAATTTTATAATTGGTTCTTAAAATTTTAAAGACTTATTTTTATTTAATCTCGATTACAAAGATACGTCTTAACAATAAGATAATAAAGTGAATAAATTGTGAAAATTTATGCTTTTATAAGCGTAGTTTATTTTAATTCTTCTGACGGATTCCAGAAAATAGATTCTAAGTTTTGAATCTGATTATCAACAACTACAACACCTTCGTTTTCTAATAATTGTTGCATTAGATTTGTACCATCAAAATGATGTTTACCTGTTAATAAACCTTTTTTATTAACCACTCTATGTGCAGGTACTTCCTCCTCTTGATTATGAGAATTATTCATAGCCCAACCTACCATTCTTGCAGATCTTGCAGCTCCTAAATATGTAGCAATTGCTCCATAACTTGTTACTCTACCTTCTGGTATTTTGCGAGCCACAACATATACTTTTTCGAAAAAATTATCTGATTTCTTCATGTTGTGAAGTTAGCGAATTACAAAAAAAGAAATTATTAATTGCTAATACTTTAAACGAAATTGGATATAAGTAATCCATTTACCAACTTCTAAGTATTGGTTTTCGTAAAAAGTTTGTGTTTCGGTAACCTCTTTAGGAGCCCCTTCATTATTGTATACATTATGGTTTGCATACAAAATTTCATGTCCTGCACCTTGTAACAAACCTAAAGTATACCCATGCATAAACTCAGAATCTGTTTTTAGGTTGATGATACCATCTTCTTTTAAAATAGTATGATACTTCTTTAAAAAAGAAGCATTGGTCATTCTATGTTTTGTTCTTTGATATTTAATTTGTGGATCTGGAAACGTAATCCAGATTTCAGAAACCTCGTTTTGTGCAAAGATAAAATCTACTAGTTCAATCTGAGTTCTAACAAAAGCAACATTCTCTAACTTTTCTTCGATTGCAGTTTTAGCACCTCTCCAAAAACGAGCGCCCTTAATATCTATACCAATGTAATTTTTATTCGGATTTTTACGAGCTAAAGCAATTGTATACTCGCCTTTACCACACCCCAACTCTACAATAATTGGATTATTGTTGCCAAAAAAAGAATGCCATTTACCTTTATGAGAAAAGTTATTTACAGCTTCTTCTCTTGTTGGTTGAATGACATTTTTGAACGTTTCATTTTCCTGAAAACGTTTCAATTTATTTTTACTTCCCAAATTGCTGGCTTATGCTCTATCTTCTGTTCCTTCGTCTAAAAATCTCTTAGATTCTTTCATCCAATATGCAAATAAACCTAAAAGCACTACTAGAAATCCCCAGTTTACTGCGTTTGAAATCCACCAACCTAAATCTGCAGTGGCAACCTCTAATCTTAACCATCTAAAAGGGATGAATAAAATATCTGTAAATAAACTACCAATCCATTTAAAAATATTGCTTGCTATCATAACTTATTTATCTTTACAGTGCAAAAATAACAAAAGAATCAATGCTAGCCAATTTTTTAAACAAATCTAAACCGATCAATTTTATTGGGATAGTGATTTTATTTTTTTTAGGCTATTTATCGTTTGTTTTTGAAGTGTATTATACTAAGAACATAACACTAATAGAGTTTGTTAAATATCTTTTTGTTTTTATAATTTTTATTGCACTATTTTTTACTTTTAACTTCATCGTGATAAAAAATAGCCTGACACTCGACAACCTATTTGGTTTTTTTTTCTTTTCACTTTTTAGTTTTTGTTTACTGCCTAAAATTGTGGACTACGCATTTTTAATCACTTTACTAGTTTACCAATTAGCAATTAGAAGAATATACAGTTTACGATCTTTACATAAACTCACAGAAAAGTTATTTGATAGTGGTTTTTGGTTAGGTGTTCTTTTTGTTTTAGACTCTAGAACACTACTTTTTATTCCACTAATTTATTTTGCCATTTACATACATCATAAAATTACAATACACACCACTTTAATTCCAATTGCAGGATGGATAACACCTTTAATAGTCTACTTTTCTTACACTTTATGGCAAGAAAATACAGCTGAATTTAGTGCGCTATTTGAGCCAGAATTTAGTATGGACTTTCAATTTTATACTAGTTCTAAATACCTTTTTTTAGTCTATTTTTTGTGCATTACTTCTTTCATTTCAATTTTTGCAAAATCATATAAAGTGATGGTAGTTAATAATACGTTTCGTAAAAACTGGATTTTAATACTCATTAACACAATTATAGCAGCACTTTACATTGCCTTTTTAGATCCTAAAAATGGTAGTGAATTTATGTATATAGCTTTTCCTACTGCTGTACTTTTAGCAAACGGTATCGAACAAATTACAAAAACAAGGAATAAAAATAGTATCATTTTTTTACTATTATGCTTTGCAATGAGCTTCTATTTTATACTTTAATTTTTTCTAAAAAAAATTGTTAAGCACTTCTTTTTATCTAAAAAAAGAAAATAATCACCAACTTTGCATCGATTTTTAAATATGCTATGAAAACAAGAACTTTAGCGTTAATTGCAGTTACTATTGCAACAATTATTTACGGTATAAATTACACCATAGCAAAAGATGTAATGCCTACCTATGTAAAACCTTATGGATTTATTTTATTAAGAGTTGGTGGTGCTACTTTAATCTTTTGGTTTTTAGGATTGTTTGTAAATGCTAAAAAAATTGAAAAACAAGATTTTAAAAAAATTGCTTTTGCTTCTTTTTTTGGTATTGCCTTAAACATGCTTTCTTTTTTTAAAGGCTTAAGTCTTACAACACCTATAAACGCTTCTGTAATGATGGTAACTTCTCCGATTATGGTATTAGTTTTTTCGTTTTTTTTATTAAAAGGAACAATTGTAAAAAGACAAATTTTAGGCATTGGTATCGGGTTAATTGGGGCTATTTTACTTATACTTTATGGAAGTAATTCTGTTAAAAACGCAAGTAATATTCCGCTTGGAAATTTTCTAGTTTTTATAAATGCTACTTCCTATGGGCTGTACCTGGTTTTAGTGAAAAACTTAATTTCTAAGTACAACCCTTTGGTTTTTATAAAGTGGTTATATCTTTTCGGGTTAATATATATTATCCCTTTTGGTGTTTCAGAAATGGGTGAAATTAACTGGGTAAGCATGCCCTCTGTTATTTATATAAAAATAGGTTTTGTTATTTTATGCACAACATGTATCACCTATTTGTTTAATTTGTATGGTTTGTCTAAATTAAAACCAACTACTGTAAGTGTTTTTATCTATTTACAACCAGTTATTGCCTCTACATATGCTTTAGTTGTTGGTAGCGACTCTCTTAATGTTATTAAAATAACTGCTACGTTAATTATCTTTTTGGGTGTTTATTTAGTTACCAGACAAACCAAGAAATCCATCAAATAAAAACTTATCTTTGCTTTATATTTAAAATTTGAATGTATGATTCAATCTATGACAGGTTTTGGAAAATCTGTATTACAATTGCCAACAAAAAAAATAACGATAGAAATTAAATCTTTAAACAGTAAAAATTTAGATTTAAACGTTAGAATACCTTCTTATTACAAAGCAAAAGAATTAAATGTTAGAAAAAAACTAGCAAGTCATTTGGTTAGGGGTAAGGTAGATTTTTCAATTTTTGTAGAAATGACTGCAGATGAAACTTCTACAACTGTAAATAAAGGGGTTGTTAAAGATTATATCAATCAACTTAAAAACGTTATAGAAACTGGCAGGGCCACTGATGTTGACCTTTTAAAAATGGCAATCTCCATGCCTGATGCTTTAAAAACTGAACGTGAAGAGTTAGATGAAAATGAGTGGGCTATTATTAACCAAAATATAGACGAAGCCATTGCAAAAATAACCCAATATAGAATTGATGAAGCAGCTTCTTTAGAGGAAGACTTTAAAGAACGTATTCTAAATATTAGAAAATATTTAGAGGAAGTTAAAGCCTTAGATGCAGACAGAATAAAAAATGTAAAAATACGTTTGCAAAAAGCAATTAATGACTTGCAGGTAACTACAGACGAAAATAGATTTGAGCAAGAACTCATTTATTATTTAGAAAAGTTAGACATTAACGAAGAAAAGGTTCGTTTAGAAAATCATTTAAACTACTTTTTAGAAACGTTAGCTACCCCAGATTCTAATGGGAAAAAATTAGGGTTTATCGTTCAAGAAATGGGAAGAGAAATTAACACTACTGGTTCTAAAGCTAATTTTGCACCAATGCAAAAAGCCGTGATTCAAATGAAAAACGAATTAGAACAAATTAAAGAGCAAATTTTAAATGTTCTTTAATTAATTTTTAGTGAAAACCATCAACCAAAAATGAATAACACAAAAATATGTCAGATTTTAAAGGAAAATTATTTGTTTTTTCAGCACCTTCAGGCTCAGGTAAAACAACCATTGTTCGTCATTTATTAGCTCAAAAGGAATTCAACTTAGCTTTTTCTATTTCTGCCACTTCTAGAGCACCTAGAGGGTTCGAAAAGCAGGGTGAAGACTATTATTTTATTTCGTTACAGGATTTTAAAAACCATATTAAAGCAAATGATTTTTTAGAATGGGAAGAGGTCTACAGAGATAATTTTTATGGCACCTTAAAAACAGAAGTAGAGCGTTTATGGGCACAAAAAAAACATGTAATTTTTGATATTGATGTTGCTGGTGGGTTACGAATTAAAAAGAAGTTTCCAACACAAACACTTTCTGTTTTTGTAAAACCTCCAAGTATTGACGAATTAAAAATTCGATTAAAAAAAAGAAAAACAGAAACCGAAGAAAAAATAAATATGCGTATTGCTAAAGCTTCTGTAGAATTAGCAACAGCACCACAATTTGATAAAATCATAAAAAATTATGATTTAGAGGTGGCTTTAGAAGAAGCTGAAGCGTTAATTGGTGAATTTCTTGATTTAAAAAAAAGTAAATCCTAAAGTTGCTTAAAAAAATGAAAATTGGCTTATATTTTGGCACATTTAATCCTATTCATATTGGACATTTAATTATTGCAAATGAAATGGTAGAAAATTCTGATTTAGATGAAATATGGATGGTAGTAACACCTCATAATCCTTTTAAAAAAAAGCAATCTTTATTGGAAAATCATCACCGTTTTGAGTTAGTATATAGAGCCACAGAAAACTATGACAAAATTAAAGCTTCAGATTTAGAGTTTAAGCTTCCACAACCCAACTATACAATACATACGCTAGCCCATGCAGTAGACACTTACCCAGATAAAGAATTTTGCTTAATTATGGGAGAAGATAATTTAAAAAGCTTCCATAAATGGAAAAATTATGAAACCATCTTAGAGCATCATCACATATACGTATATCCAAGAGTTTCAGTAGGATCTGTTACCCAGCAGTTTAAAAACCACCCTAAAATACACCCTGTAAAAGCACCTATTATAGAGTTGTCTTCTACAATGATTAGAAAAGGAATACAACAACAAAAAAACATTAAACCCTTATTAACTAAGGAAGTTTGGGAATATATAGACGAAATGAATTTTTATAAAAAATAGTTTCATTATTTTTACGTTAAAGACCAAAGAAACCTATCATTTAAAGTGAGTAAAAAAGCAAAAAATAAGGGGAAGTTAACACAAAAGTTAACGGATAAATATAGGCTAGTTGTCTTAAACGAAAACACCTTTGAAGAACGGTTCTCTTTAAAACTTTCTCGTTTAAATGTGTTTGTTTTAGGCGGGCTTTTGGCTTTTTTATTAATACTTATTACCACCTTTATTATCACGTTTACACCCGTAAAAGAATATATACCAGGCTATTCTTCTACAAATTTAAAAATAAAAGCCGCGAAACTAGCTTTTGAAACAGATTCTTTAAAACGAAAACTAGACCTTTTAAATGCATATACTAAAGCATTACAACCAATACTTAAAGGAGAAATTAAGGGCGATTTTTTAGACACTATAAAAAATGAATCGCAAAAATTCATCATAAAAGATAGCTTGTTAAATGCCTCTAAAGAAGATTCTTTGTTTAGAGAGAAAATAGAAAGCAGAGATCGTTTTCCCATTCAGAATAACAATGGATCTAACGTAGAAATCATCTTTTTTGCACCACTAAAAGGAAGTGTTTCTCAACGTTTTGATGCAAAAGCAAAACATTTGGCTGTAGATATTGCTGCACCAAAAAATGCTCCTGTAAAAGCAACTGCAGACGGCACCATTATTTTCTCTGGCTGGACCACAGAAACTGGTTATGTAATTATATTAAAACACGCATACAACTATGTTTCTGTTTACAAACACAACGGAAATTTACTAAAAAAACAAGGAGACTTTGTAAAATCTGGAGAGGTAATTGCAAGTGTAGGATCTACAGGAGAATTAACAACTGGACCTCATTTACATTTTGAGCTTTGGAGTAACGGATATGCAGTAAACCCAATAAACTTGATTGACTTTAACTAATGAGTATAAAATCTTTTTTCGCCATTCCTTTTGCTAAAATAGCAACAAAACAGGTTTTAAAATGGGCTAAAACCCCACATAAAACTCAAGAAAGAGTATTTCAAAACCTTATAGCTAAAGGAAAAAATACAGTCTTTGGTAAAGATCATGATTTTAAAAATATTAACTCTTATGATGATTTTAAGAAACACGTAAAAGTTACAGATTACGAAGGCTTAAGACCTTATGTAGATAGAATTGTAGCGGGCGAATCGGATGTGCTGTGGACAGGAAAACCAATTTATTTTGCAAAAACATCGGGTACCACTTCTGGTGCTAAATATATACCCATTACCAAAGATTCGATGCCTACCCATATTAAAGCTGCCAGAAATGCGTTGTTATTTTACATCGCAGAAAAAAATGATGCAAGCTTTGTAAATGGTAAAATGATATTTTTACAAGGAAGCCCTGTACTAGAAAACAAAAACGGAATTAAACTAGGAAGGTTAAGTGGAATTGTAGCTCATTATGTACCCCAATATTTACTTAAAAACAGGCTTCCAAGTTGGGAAACCAATTGCATAGAAGATTGGGACACCAAAGTAAACGCAATTGTAGGCGAAACCGTTAATGAAGATATGTCTGTGATTAGTGGTATACCTTCTTGGGTACAAATGTATTTTGAAAAACTGATTGAAAAGACAGATAAATCGATTTCTGAGATTTTTCCGAACTTTAATTTCTTTATTTATGGTGGTGTAAACTTTGAACCTTATAAAAATAAATTTGAGAGTATTATTGGTAAAAAAATAGATTATATAGAATTGTACCCTGCATCAGAAGGCTTTATAGCATACCAAGATTCGCAAACTGAAAAAGGAATGTTACTGCAACTAGATTCAGGTATTTTTTATGAATTTATACCATCAACAGAATTTTTTGATGAAAATCCAACAAGAATTTCTTTAAAGGATGTGCAGCTTGGCGTAAACTATGTAATCATTTTAAATACCACTGCAGGTTTATGGGGGTATAATATTGGAGATACTGTAGAATTTACAAGTTTAAAACCATATAGAATTAAAGTTACTGGAAGAATTAAACATTTTATTTCTGCTTTTGGCGAGCATGTTATTGGTAAAGAGGTAGAAAAAGCTTTGAATGACGCTATTGCTGGAACAACGATAAATATTAGCGAATTTACTGTTGCTCCTCAAGTAAACCCAACAGCAGGATTGCCTTATCATGAATGGTTTATAGAATTTGAAAATGAACCTGAAAATTTAGAAGAATTTGCTGCTAAGATTGATGTTTCTATGCAAGAGCAGAATATTTATTATTTAGATTTAATAGCAGGCAAAATATTAAAACCACTTGTAATTCAAAAGGTAAAAAAAGGCGGTTTTCACGAGTATATGAAGTCTATCGGAAAATTTGGAGGGCAAAATAAAATTCCACAATTATCAGACAATCGAAAAATTGCTAATGTTCTCGAAAAATTCCTTCAAAATTAACTAAATTATTTTTGTTGGCTAGTTATACTATTTGTTATTGTTTACTTTTGCTTCAGATATAAGAAATACAAAATCCATGAGTACTATTAGAATTACCAAACAATTTAAATTTGAAACTGGCCATGCGTTATATGGTTATGATGGTAAGTGTAAAAATGTTCATGGGCATTCTTACAAACTCTCTGTAACTGTTTCTGGACAACCTATTACAGATAATACAAATGTTAAATTTGGAATGGTTATTGATTTTGGTGATTTAAAGAAAATTGTAAATGAAGAAATTGTAGATATTTTTGATCATGCAACTGTATTTAATAAAAACACACCTCATGTAGAATTAGCCAAAGAGCTTATGGATAGAGATCATCATGTAATTTTGGTAGATTATCAACCAACAAGTGAAATGATGGTAATTGATTTTGCGGCAAAAATTAAAAAAAGATTACCAGCAACAATAAAACTGCACAGTATAAAACTACAAGAAACAGACTCTAGCTTTGCAGAGTGGTTTGCAAGCGAAAATTAGACCTATATTTCCTTAAAGATAATGTTTATTTTTATCTCTTTCATTCGTTTGTCTAGCTGACTACTTCGAGTACTAAACACCGATTCTTTTGGTATTTTTAAAGCATTAGACAGTTCGAACTTTAAGTCTTTTAGTATGCGTTCTCTTCGTTTGTTAATGGTTACATAATTGTCTTCATTTAAATCTTCAGACAATACATCATTTAAGGAGTGTAACTCAAAAAAACTGCCTTTTTGCACTAAAAAAACCTTTAATACTGCTTTATTTAAAGGAGCCAATTGCAATGAATTTTTCTTGTTTACAAAAAACTGGTCTTTGGTTACACTATACAACAATTGACCTTTCTTTGCTCTATAGCTTACATATAATTTGTAACATCCGTAACAAAATGCAAATGCAAAAACTACTATAAAAAAACCATACAGAAAAATAGAATATTGTTCACTAACATACAAAGGCACCTCAGAAATAAGCTCACCTTTTAAACTAGTGTAAGGTTCGCTAATTACATAGTAATTTTGGTTAGATTCATACACATAAGTAACCATTTCAGGACGCTGAAAATATTTAAGCAATATAATATTTTTAAAAATTGAATAATCAAATGTTTGTACAGTATTGTTGAAAAGATCTACTTCAATAATTTTATCATAAAAAGATATAATTTTATCGTCTATTTGAACTCTATTGTAGAAAAAAAAGGGGGTTTTAAGTAAAGGAAGGTCTTTGTTTATTCTTTTTTCTTTGTGCCATGTAAATGTGTTTAAATCTAAACGTCTTATATGTTCATCTAAAACATGGTCTCTTCCACTTAAATAATCCATTACATAAAGATTGGTTCCCTTTTTTAAAAAGAAAGCCGAACTTCTTGGGCTTATACTCTCTATATTATTTGTTTTTTTTAAAAGCCACTCGTTGGTTACAAAATCATAATACGTAATGATGTTTTTTTCGGTGAACAGACCATAACCAGAAAATAAATGAGGTTTGTTATCGTGTACAAAAGGAATACCAAAATATTGATTTTTGTGACTAAAGGAGTTGTCAATTCGAGTAAAAGTATTGTTCTTAAATGCTAACGTAATGCCACAACCATTTTCTACCAAGTAATTAACATCATCTATTTGATATTGATAGTCATTAAATAAAGAGCGTTGTAATGGTTCTGGAAACTCAGTTTTAAATCGCGTTTCAAAATTAAAACCTCTATACCCAGTACTATCATTTACAATAATAACGGGTTCTTTTGTTTTTGCGTCTTCAAATAACAAATATTCTTGACTAATTTTTAATGGCTCTTGTGCAGAAAAAGTGTGCGACAAGAAAAAGACAAAAAGCAGCAATAGGCTAGTGTAGGTCGTTTTTAACAATGGGGGAAAATTAAATTTTTATAAAATTACATAATTATTTACTAACCAAATCTAAGGATTTTTCGTAAGATAAAAATATGCGAAATTATGATGTCGTGTAATTTTACTCACTAAACAAACTCTCTTTCACTAAAATTGTAGTGTTAAAAATAGAACATCGGATCTGTAAAACATTAAGTAAACGTATTGGGAAAATATATAGCGAAGTGAAAAAGAAAAGTATAAAATTACACCATCCGATTTCTATTTTTAAAAAAAGTAATAAACAACTGTTTTAAAGTAAATAGATTCAAAATTCATTTATTTCTATTGCGAAATTTCTTGTCTTATTATACAAAACTTAAGATAAAATACATTTAGTTTTAATTTTACCGCTTATCTTTGGTAAAAAATAAAATATGAAAACTATAAAACTAATTTTATGCTTTTGCATAACAGTAGCCTTAACAAGCTGTGGAGATGATAACGAAAACTCAGATTTGCTGCTTACAAATAGTAATCTAGCAGGCAATTACACTATTGAGAACCTAACAGGCGAAGAGAATGAAACAGCAACCTCTACTACTGGTGCTGTTGTAGATTTGGCAACCTCTTTTCTTCTTGGAGACACCTTTCAAGTAGATTTACAAATTAATGTAAATGGTACATATCAAATTACTGGCTTATATAGAGAGGTGAAAACCACAACACCTAATGGAGGCACTACAACCGAAGCTTCTAGTATTTTAACTACCGATACCAGTGGTACCTATCAATTAAACGGTATAGAAAATACAATTACTTTTACAGCTACAAATGGTAGCTTCTTATCAGGAACTTACAACTTAAACACGTTAACACAAAATAGGTGTAGCATATCTAAAAACAGTACTGAAACACAAGGATCTAATACAATTACGAGTAAAATTATTATTGATTTTTTAAAAGACTAAAAACCAGAAATAACTAATTTTATTTGCCATTGTAAGTATTCATAGTATTCGATAAGCCATCTGTACCAAAAGAAGTGATTACTTTGGCTGACAGAGGCAATCTTTCAATTAACAGACTTGTTTCATCTTTGGTCCATTCTCCTAAAACGTAATCTACTTGGCGACCTTTGGCGTAGTCGGCACCTACTCCAAAACGAAATCTTGGGTATTTATTAGTCCCTAATTTCTCTTGAATATCTTTTAATCCGTTATGCCCTCCGTCACTCCCTTTGGCCTTTACTCTTAATGTTCCAAAATCGATGTTTAAATCGTCTGTAACTACAAGGATGTTTTCTATAGACACTTTCTCTTTATCCATCCAATATTTTAAAGCCTTACCACTTAAATTCATAAATGTACTTGGTTTTAAAAGGATAAAAGTTCTTCCTTTAAAACGAAAGCTAGCAACATCTCCCAACTTCTCTGTTTCAAAAAATACACTATGCTCTTCTGCTAGTTCATCTAGTATTTTAAAACCAATATTGTGACGTGTGTTTGTATATTTTTCGCCAATATTACCTAAACCAATTATTAAAAACTTCTTCATTATAGTACAAAAATAAAAAAAGCGTTACGGTTACGTAACGCTTTTGTAAAAATTTATTTTACAGACTATTCTGTTGCAGCTGGTGCAGCAGCTTCAGCTGTTTCTGCTACTTCTTCATCTTCATCTTCTACATTAGAAGCGTTACGAGAAGTTCTAACTTGTACAACAACAGTATTATCTGGGTGCATAAACGTATAGTCTTCACTAGGTAATGAAGTGATAACCAATTTATGACCAATTTTTAAGGTAGAAATATCTGCAGTTATAAAATCTGGTAAATTAGCAGGTAATGCTTTAACTCTTAACTTACGGTTTGTAAAACGTAATGATCCTCCGTTTAAAACACCTGGAGAAGTACCTGTTAATTGAACAGGAATATTCATTGTAATTTCTTTATCATCAAATAATTGATAAAAATCTACGTGTAAAATTTTATCAGTAACAGGATGAAATTGAATATCTTGCAAAATTGCAGAAATTTTTTGTCCATCAACATTAAGACTTGCAGTATATACATTTGGAGTATATACCAAGTTTTTAAACGCTTTTTCTTCTGCTGAAAAGTGTATTGGTGTTTCTCCTCCGTATATAACGCAAGGAACCATACCAGCATTACGTAAGGCCTTAGTTGCTACTTTACCTACGCTTTCTCTTTTT
>JBDNBB010000034.1:0-6787 GCA_039768135.1 Polaribacter sp. | reverse complement strand
TTTCAGCAATAAAATGCATAGTTCCTAACCTCGCAATATCATTATTATCAGAAACAATTAAACCGTCAAAACCTAATTCATCTCTTAAAATATCCTTAAGTAACCAAGTGTTCATATGGTTTGGAACGCCATTGTAATCTTGATGCCCTGGCATCAAAGAGCCTATTTTTGCTTCCTTTATAGCAGCTTCAAAAGGTGGTAAATACACTTCTCTTAATCTACGCTCAGACATATCACTAAAACCTCCGTTAATTCCACGTCTGTTTTCAGGATATCCTATAAAATGCTTCGCTGTTGCCATCACATGATTTTCATCAAAACGCTCATCACCCATACCTTGTAGACCTTGAATAAATGCAACACCCATTCTAGAAACTAAATAAGGATCTTCTCCATAAGATTCTTCTACTCGTCCATATCTTGGATCACCAGAAATTACGTCTAAATTAGGAGAATACGTATGTGTAACACCTAAAGCTCTTGCTTCTATTGCTGTTTGTGAAGCCATTTTTTTAACAAGTTCTGGTTGCCAAGTAGAGGCTGCAGCAATTGCTTGAGGATACACAGTGGTATTTCCATAATAATCCAGCACAAGCCAAACACCATGTAATGCTTCTGCATACTTCATATATGGAATTCCTAATCGTTCATTTGCAGGAGCATCTTGCGTCATTTCTGCAATTTTCTCATCCAAAGTCATTTTACCAATTAAGTCTTGAACCTTGTTGGCAATTTCTTTGTCTTTTTTGCTTACAGATTTACCAGTACTTTGTTCTGAATTACATGCAATAAATAAGCTTGCAAAAAGAGTTATTAAAAATATTTTTTCTTTTATTTTAGTATTCATATGGTTTGATTGGTGATTAATTTTTTGAACCTTTAGTTTATTTATAATTAATTTATAAAATTAATTATAAATAACACAAACGCCGTCCTGTCTTATCCTGACTTTATCAACTAACAAAAAAAATCTCATTACTAAAATATATTTTAGTAATGAGATTTTTAGCTTTTTAGATTTCAAACTAGTTTTGTGTAAGTTTTCGTTAAACTACTATCATTAAACAAAAGAACGTATCATTAATTTTTAAGTTATTCTATTTCTAAATAAGTCCCCTTAAAACTTTGATTAAGCACCATCATTTGTAACGGTTGTCCGTTAGAATTTCTTTTGACTTTGATTGAGGCTTGTCCATTACCCATTTCAATAACTTCGCTACCTAAAGGTGTACCTTGACTCACTAATGCCTTACCTCCTTTTAAACATTGAAAATACACGCGCTCTTCATAATCTAAACATCGTAATCCATTTTTATCAATTGCTGTTGCTGTTATTAAATAGTTATTATCTTCTAGAGCTTTATATTCTAATTTTAAACTTCTTGCTTTGCCATTCTTAACAAATCTGTAGTTTAATTTTAACTCGTCAATTACTTGTTTACCATATTTAGTTTTCCCAATAGCTTTTAAATTATTTTCTCCTTCTTTAAAATTTAAAGTCCAATTTAAACCCGCAGCAGGAAACTCTGAAGTGTTTCGCTTTTTAGTACCTAAACTTTTGTTGTTAAGAAACAACTCTACTTCCGGACAGTTACTATATACACTTATATCTCTAGTTTTTCCTTTTGGCCCTTGGCGTTCTGTCCATGAATGTGACTCTATATAAGTAAATGGCTCCTTACTCCAATAACTTTTAAACACATAAAAAGCATCTTTGGGCCTCCCTTCTCTATCCACCAATCCTTTTTGGTTCATATATGGAATTGCATTTTCTGGACGTAATGGTGTTCCAAAATCTTTAAATGCCCATTGAATATTCCCTACAAATGCTGGGTCATTCTCAGAAATTCTAAGATGCCAATCGAATAAGTCTACGATATAATTTTCGCTCCAATCTCCTATCTTAGCAATATTAGCTACATCAGTTTGTACAATAGCTTCTTCCCAACCATCTGATTGAATTTTACCTTCTCCAGTAATTGGGTTTTCTGTATGTCTGCCAACATGACTAGAACCACCATATTCTGCATGTAAAAAATGGGGATACTTTTTTTTATATTGATTTATAGCTTTTTGATAACTTTTATAACTACCCGAATACCAGCCAGACCAAATTGAAGGTGAAAATACATCTAAAATATCGGCGCCTTCATAATATTTTCTAATAGCTGTTTTTCTAAACGGATCTAATTCATGCGCATAATCATTTAATTCTCTTAAAAACTTATTTATTTCTATGCTATTATCGCCATTTTCAAAATCTGGCAACCAGTAAATTTCATTTCCTAAAGACCATAGAATAATACTAGGATGATTGTAATTTTGGTTTATAATTTCCTTCAGCATAGATTTTGTGTTCGTCTTCCAGGTTTCATTACCCAAACCTCCTCTACACCAAGGCAATTCGTCCCAAACTAAAATACCTAATTCATCACAAGCCTTATAAACCTCAGGATCTTGTGGATAATGAGCTAAACGCACAAAGTTTGCACCCATTTCTTTTATAAGCTCCATGTCTGCCCTATGCTGTTTATTACTCATAGCTGCCCCAACACCTGCATGCTCTTCATGTCTGTGCGTACCTCTTAACAATAAACGTTCTCCATTTAGGTAAAAAGCGCCATAATCTTTAAATTCAAACCACCTAAAACCAACTTTTTCAGTTACTACATCTTTTACAGTATTACCATCAATAAGTTCCAACTTAAGTGTATAAAGATTAGGAGAATCTGTATGCCACAACTTTGGTTTTTTTATAGTATTAAATAGGATTTTAGAAGTATTATTAACAACCTTAAATTTTGAAGAATTAACAGATTTACCTTTATCATCTAATAAATATGCTTTTACCTTTAAATTCGATTTCCCATTCTGATGTATAGCAACTGTTGCTACCAATGCTGCTTTTTCTTTGGATACCTTGGGAGTTGTTATCTTTAAATTAAATAAATAATTTTCTGGAAAAACTTCTAACCAAACATCTCTAGTAATACCTCCAAAAATGAAAAAATCACTTTTTTGAGAAGGAATTATTTCGGGATTGTAACTATTATCTACTCTAACTAAAACTTCATTATTTCCTTCTTTTATAACTTCTGATATATCGACTGAAAATCCAATATAACCTCCTATATGTCCACCAACATGTTGTCCGTTTACATAAATCTTACTTTCTATATTAACTCCCTCGAAGTATAGTTTATAGGTTTTATTAGAGCTTACTTTTGTTATTTCTAAATCTTTTCTATACCAACTAGCACTTCGTCTATAACCAGGTGTATTATCTGTGGCGTCTAAAGTATTCCAACTATGTGGCAGATTATTTTTTTCCCAATTATTCAGCTCCAAGGCATAATCTATCTTTTCGGTCGGATTTTCTAAATACAACCATTTAGAGTTTATATTTACTTTAGCTCTGGGACTGTGGTTTTGGGCTTCTGAATAGTTGGACCATAAAACTGTAATAATGAATAGTAAACTGAAATATCTTAGAGACATTGATTTTAATTTTAAATAATTATTAGTGTTGTGTGATATTTGAATAAAACTTCTGGAGTGTATAATACCAAAAAAGCATTAAAACGCCGTATATAAATCGTTTGTTTTATCCTTTCTCTGCGTTGAATTTTAAACTCATTTGGTATAAAATGCTTTTTTCTTATTCCCTGTTTCTGATATCAATCCTTTTCTATTCCATCCATTTTGGTAGGAAATTAAGGTACGTTTTGGAGATCTAAAGTAAGTAGTTTCTAAATATAAAAAAAATCGAGAAATTATTCCTAGATTTTTTCTATCAAATATTTTGATGGGTTACCATCTATTTAAGCTTGTTTAAAGCATAATGAATACGAACCAGATCTAATTTATCCGTCAGACTTTAAAATTGTTTCCTCAATTATTGTATCCTGAAGATAGTTTTTCTTGCGTAATTACTCTAAATAAAAAACCTCTTCTAAGGATTTTGAAACAGGGGAATTATCTGGGTTAACTTCCATAATATCTTCCATAAAATCCCACCATTTTTTAACAATAAGATTTTCTGATAAATCTTGAGAACTAGCACCCCATTCTACCTTTTGAAAAGCAAAAAGGGTATTCGTTTCTTCATCAAAAAAAATTGAATATTCACTTATTCCTGCTTGTTTTAACAACAGTTTTAATTCAGGCCAAATTGCATTATGCCTTTTGTGATATTCATCTTTTTGGCCATATTTCAATTTCATTTTAAATGCTAACCGCTGTTTCATTTTAAAATATTTTAGTGTTTCAACTTCAGAACCTCACTACCAGCCAATAAAAATGCACCTGTTCCAAAATTTTGCCAGCTATTTGCAGATGCAGGTTCTGGAGCAAACCCTATATTTTGTACCCAACCCACTCTACCATCTTCATGTTGGCAAGCAATTAAACCTTTCCACGCTTTTTTAACTGCTGGTGTATACGTTTTACTATCTAAAATACCGTTATTTACACCCCAAGCTAAAGCAAATGTGTAAAATCCACTTCCACTAACTTCACCATGATTATATGACTCTGGGCTTAACAAACTTGTTCTCCATAAACCATCTTTTGGTTGAATTTCTAAAATTTTAGCAGCCATTTCTTTGTATAATTTTACATAGAAATCTCTATGCTTGTAATCTTTTGACATATCCTCTAACAATAATGCCAAGCCACCAATAACCCATCCATTTCCTCTAGACCAAAATATTTTTTCCCCATTTGGTTCTTTGTTATCTTTATCATTTCTTTGCCAAACAAAACGCATATCTCTTGCAAATAAGTTTTCTTCTTTATCATACAACCTATTATAGGTTTCCATATAATACTTATGCATAGCTTCTAAATACTGTGGCTGATTTGTATATTTTGCATATAAATTAATTACAGGAGGTGCCATAAACAGTGCATCACACCACCACCATAAAATACTTTTTCCTTCATGACCTGCGTTCTTTCCAGATTTCCAGTTATTATCTTCATATAAATGCGCATCTAAGAATTTTTTTGTAGGTTCTAAATCTGCAAAGTTTCTTCTCTTTTCTGCTTTTGATATATACAGATAACTGTAAGAAATGGCAACATCATCTGCATGATATAATCGATTAAAAGTATTCCAATTATTAGAAACTGCTTGGTTTTTTAAAGCAGCCATATACATCATGTTTTTTGTTGCTTTATGTGCTCTAGCAACTCCTGTATAATAAGCTCCTGCTGTCCAATCTGTAGGATGAATTGCAAAAATAGGATGAGCTTCTTGCCATTCTAAAGCTTTGATCATCGATTTTTTTATTGCTGTATTATCCAATCCAGAAGATTTTTGAGTAACCGTATTTTGAGATACTGAACAACTAAGCAATGTTAGACTTACAGCTAATAACGTTAAAAGTGATTTCTTCATTTTAATTTTATTTTTTTAGTTTAAATTTTGTTTCTAAATATTCGTTAGATGAAGTTCCTATTTTTACAGTATAATCTCCAGCTTCTAAAACCTTTTTCATTGAAATACCTGTAAATTCTAACATTTTTGGAGTGATTGTAAATGAAACTGTTTTGCTTTCTCCTGGAGCAAATTCGATTTTTTCAAAACCTTTTAACTCTTTGTCTGGTCTTGTAACTGAACCAATTTCATCTTTAATATATAGCTGAATAACTTCCTTCGCTTTTACTTTGCCTTTATTGGTAACAGTAACACTAGCTGTAATTTCTGAATTTGGTGTAATTTCTGCACTAGACAATATAATATCAGAATATTCAAAATCACCATAACTTAATCCGTGACCAAAAGGGTAAATTGGACCTTTTTCTAAGAATAAGTATTCTTTTTTATAGTTGATTTCTTTCATACTATAATGAAATGGCATTTGCCCAATAGATCTAGGAATAGTAACAGGAGATTTTCCTGAAGGAGATACATCACCAAAAATAATTTTTGCAGTAGAATGGTCTCCAAATTCACTTAAATCCCAAGTATCTAAAACTGCGTCTGCGTGTTTAGCTATTGCATTTATAGATAAGGTTCTTCTGTGTTTTAAAACTACGATTACCTTTTTACCTAAAGCGGTAATTTTTTCTACCAATTCATCTTGAGGCCCCACAGGATCAATAGTTGCTCTATCCCCTAAAGCATGAGTAAAAAAAGCTTCCTTAGAAGTAAACTCATCACCTCCTAAAAATAAGACAACAATATCAGATCTTTTAGCAATGTTTACCAATTTTTCTATCGCTTTTGGATCTCTATCTAATAATTCTGGAGCTCCACCTTTTTCATTGGTCAAATGAAATCCTTTTTCGGCAATGAATTTAATATTGTTATTACCAGCAGCAGATTCAAACATTTCTTTGGTATTCTCTTTTACTAATGGACCTAACAATGCTATTTTTGTAGCTTTATTTTTATTTAAAGGCAACGTATTATTTTCATTTTTTAATAAAATAATAGACTCTAAATCAGATTCTTTTGCTAGTGCTAAAGAACTTGCTGAACGAACTCCTTTTTTAGTTTCTTCCAAATCGATATAAGGATTATCAAACAAACCTAAAATGAATTTTGTTCTTAATACATTTCTTACAGATCTATCAATTAATTTTTCTAATTCAGGGTTTTTCTCTACCATTTTTGGTAAATAAGAATATGAATCTTCTGCATATAAATCAATATCTATACCTGCTTCTAATCCCATTTGAGCTGCAGCTTCTGGCGATTCTGCAACACCCATAAAGTAGTACAAACGTGCAATATCATTAGAATCTGAAACTACATAACCATTAAATCCCCATTGATCTC
>JBDNBB010000033.1:0-10383 GCA_039768135.1 Polaribacter sp. | reverse complement strand
TATATTAGATAAATACACAAAGCCTTCAGGTAATTTTTGAGAAAAGACCTGAATTGAAAAAATAAAAAAAATAAGATAGAGTTTTCGTATCATGTTATAAAAATAAGTGAAATAAAACAAAGTACTAACTTAATTAAAACCACTATTTTCTATTTAAATAATCTTTATAGGCATTTTGAGTAATTGCTTTGCCTAGGGTATCTAAATTTTTAAATATTCCTTTATTGTAAATGCCTTCATTTTTTATATAATCATATATGTAAACTCCATTTTTATTTAATAAACCAAAACCTTTATTATATGAGTAATAGGCAAATTGATTATCAGATTTGTTAAAAAGGTTTTTTCCAAAAACAAATTTACTTTTATCTCCATTTAATAAATCGAGCAGTGTATAAGAAAAATCTACTTGACTAGAAATTTCATCTACTTTCTTTATTTTCTTATTTACGGCACCACCCAGCCATAACATTGGAATTTGGAATTTTATTGGTGCAAAATACAATCCTTCGTGTTTTGGAGAGCTGTGACCATGATCTGCCATTATTACAATAAGAGTATTTTTATACCAAGGTTGTTTTTTTGCAAAAGCTATAAAATCACCTATAACCTTATCTGTATAATAATGAGAACTTCTGTAAAGGTTGTCGGCATTATTTTTACCAAACATATATTTTCCTTTTATTTCAAAAGGTTCGTGGCTAGAAAGTGTTAATGCTATTTTAAAAAAAGGTTCACGTTGTTTTTTAGTTAAATCTTCAGCAAATTTTTTCATAAAAATATCGTCATATGCGCCCCATTTTGAGTTCCAGTCTTTGCTATCAAAATAACTGCCATCTACAAAATTGGTAATATCTGCATTTAGAAGGTAGGTGTTCATATTACCAAAATTTAAATCGCCTCCATAGTAAAAGGAGCTTGTATACCCTAGTTTATTCATTTCTTTTGGTAACATGGGTAAGTTTCTTGCCTTGCTAGGAACTTTAATTATTTTGCGGGTTGGTTGTGGATAATAACCACTTAGAATAGCAGGGATACCTTTATCTGTTCGGTCTCCATTGGCATAAAAATTAGTAAACAGAATACCTTCTTCAGAAAGTCTATTTAAATTGGGTGTAACCTCTTTTTCGCCCCCTAAACTACCTACTACTTTTGCAGATAAACTTTCCCAGATAATTAAAATTACGTTTGGCTTTTGGGTTGTTAATATACTATCGTAATTAGACTCTAAAAGTTCGTTTTTGGTTTTGTATATAAAATTTTCAGCATCTTTATCTGTAAAGGCTTTGTATGGGTTACTAGTATTTGCTTTCTGACTTATTGTATGCCCAAAATTCCAAACATGATTTAAACTAGCATGGTTGGCAAACATATTTTCAGAAAAGTAGACATTACTTTGGTTAATAGGAATTGTTTGGAAGCCTCCTCTTATAGGAATAATAAGTAAGCCGATTAAAAAAACACCTACAATAATTTCGTATAGCTGTCCTTTAGTTACATTTTTTTTAAAAGTAATATTTAGTTTTTTATACACGTAGCAAAATAGAATGGACATAAGAAACCAAAGAAAACCTCCAACAAAAAGTTGACTTTTAGATGCAGATGAAACCATCAATTCAGGCGTGTTTAAATAGTCTAGTAAAGAAGCGTCTAACCTTATGCCCCATGCAGCATATAACCCAGTATCTATAAATAACAGCAAACTGATACTGATAATAGCAAAATAGGTATAGAATTTAATAGCCTGTAAAACTCTTTTCTTTTTGATGAAAATTGATGAAATTATGAGGAAAAAAGGTAAAATACTTAGATATGCAGTAAAAGAAGCATCTAGCTGAACACCATATAAAAATGTTTTTAAAATAGTGATACTATCGAGTTTTACTGTTTTGCCAAAATAATATATTAGAAATATAGCCCTTGCTACAAAGAAAAAAACAATCCAAAAAAGAAAGTATTTTAAGTTAAATAGTGCTCTGTTTAATAGTGTTTTCATAGAATTAATCAGTTACTTTTAAACGTGCTTTTGCTGTAATAGAACTATCAGAAAAACTTTTATTCATGTATTTAAAATACCCACTAATACCAATCATAGCAGCATTGTCTGTAGTGTATTCAAATTTTGGAATAAAGGTAGTCCATCCAAAATGTTTTTCGGCTAAAATTAATCGTTTTCTAATTTCTGAATTTGCAGATACGCCCCCAGCAATTGCTATTTGTTTTATACCCGTTTGCTTTACTGTGTTCTTTAGTTTATCCATTAAAATTTCAACTATAGTGTACTGAATTGAAGCACAAATGTCATATAAATTTTCTTTGATAAAGTTTGGGTTTATGCGTTCTTGTTTTTGAATAAAATAGAGAATACCAGTTTTTAAACCACTAAAGCTAAACTCTAAATCGCCAACCTTTGGTTTTGTAAACGAATATGCTTTTGGATTTCCTAATTGTGCATATTTATCTATTAATGGTCCACCAGGGTATGTTAATCCTAGTATTTTCGCAGATTTATCATAAGCTTCACCAACAGCATCATCTATAGTTTCCCCTAAAACCTCCATGTTAAAGTAATCTTTTACTTTAACAATTTGTGTGTGCCCACCACTTATAGTTAAGCAAACAAATGGAAAACTTGGTTGTTTGGTAGCACTATCTTCTATAAAATGTGCTAGAATATGTGCTTGCATATGATTAATAGCCAAAAGCGGTATATCTAGAGCTAAGGCTAAAGATTTTGCAAAAGAAGTTCCTACTAATAGAGACCCCATTAAACCCGGGCCTTTTGTAAAAGCGATTGCAGATAGTTTTTCTTTTGTTATATTGGCTTGTTCAAGTGCTTGTTGTACAACAGGCACTATATTTTGTTGATGTGCCCTAGAGGCTAATTCAGGGACCACACCACCATATTTAGCATGTACTTCTTGGTTTGCAGTAACATTACTCAAAACCTTGGTATTGCAAATGACAGAGGCACTGGTATCGTCACAAGAAGATTCTATTGCTAATATGTAAACAGGTTTCTTCATTTTAAATTTAAGTTAAGCCATCGCAAAATTAAGTATAATTTTAAGGATGTATTATTTTTAAGAATAGAAATTTAATTCTTTGTTAAATTTGCACGTTCTTTGTAATAAGCAGACTTTACATAATAATTAACAGAATTTTCAAAAGATCAATATTATTAAAACAACAAGCAAAAAACTTTTAAAATCTCTAGGATACTTTATAATCTTTTTGGTATTACTTAGTGTTTTGTTTTCTATTTCTTCCATACAAACAAAATTAGGGAGTTATCTAACGGAGAAAATTAATGGAGATGTTGGTATAGATTTAACTGTAGAAAAAGTAGATTTTTCACTATTAGGAACAGTAAGGTTTAGAGGTGTTAAAATAAAAGACCATCATAAAGACACGTTAATTTTTGTAGATAAACTAAGTACTTCTGTCTTAAATGCGAAAAGTATTTTAAATAATGATTTTTCTCTAGGACCAATCTATTTAGAAGATGCATACTATCATATGAAAACTTATAAAGGGGAGGATAAGGATAATATGGCTGTTTTTATAGATGCTTTTTCTACCAGTGAAAATAAAGATTCTAGCCGTGTTTTTAAATTAAGCTCAAAAAACGTTTATGTAGACAATCTAGATTTTAAAATCATTAATGCCAATATTAAAGACTCTGTTTTATATTTTGTTCATAAAGCTGGAGGAAATTTACAGGAAATGGTAATAGATGGGGCTAATTTTTCTTCAAAAATTAGGGGATTGTATTTTAAAGATAAGTTTCAATTAAACGTAATTAATCTTACTACAGATTTTTCGTATTCTAAAATAAACATGACCTTTTTGAATACCAAATTACAAACTGAGAATTCTAATTTAAATGCCAATATAGTTTTTAACTATAACATTGAAGACTTATCTGATTTTGTAAATAAAGTACAAATTAATGCTGATTTTGCTAAGAGCAATTTGGCGGTATCAGATCTTAAACTCTTTTATGAAGAGTTATACAGTAATGATAAATTTAGATTTAAAGGTAAATTTAGCGGTAAATTAAATGATTTTAAGTTAAATAACTTTAAACTATCTAATACAAATACACTTATTCTTGATGGAGATTTAATTTTTAAAAATGCAATAAAAGCAGATGATAGTTTTGTTTTTAAAGGAAAATTAAATCAGTTTTCATCAACCTATAAAGAGTTAAGTGCTTTGCTGCCAAACCTTTTAGGGAGAACGTTGCCTGAAAATTTCTTAGAATTAGGTTTATTTAAAACTGATGGCAATTTAACAATAACTCCAAAAACAATTGAGGCAGACTTAAATTTGTCTTCTGAGATTGGAGATGCAAAAACAGATTTAAATTTTACCAATTATACTAATAGTGCTTTAGCAACTTACAATGGATTATTTGAATTAAACAGATTTAACATGGGTAAATTCATTAATAATTCTTTGTTTGGTGTTGTTTCATTAAAAGCTGATATTGACGGGTCTGGTTTAACTTTAGCAAATAGTACTGCCGAATTTATCGGAGATATTTCTGAATTTGAGTTTAAAGATTATGTTTATAATGATATTCTTACAAAAGGTAGTTATACCAATAATCGATTTGATGGAACCCTTTCTATAGATGACAAAAACTTTAAAATGGATTTTAAAGGGTTGGCAGATTTATCTAAAAGCATCAATAAATTTGATTTTTCTTCAACTATTTCTCATTTAAATTTAAAAGAAACTAACTTATTTACTAGAGATAGTATTGCCGCTTTAAAAGGAGTTATTTCTGTAGATATGGAAGGAACAACATTAGATAATATTATTGGTAAAGCCAATTTTTCGGATGTGTATTACATCAATGAAAAACAAGAGTTTCGCTTTAAAAAGTTTGCTGTCTCTTCCGAATTAAAAGAAAACGTAAAAACAATTGAAGTTACTTCTAAAGATATTATTGATGGAACTATTTCAGGTAATTTTACATTTTCAGAATTATTTAATGTAGCGCAGAATGCTTTAGGAAGTATTTATACTAATTTTGAGCCTTACAATGTAGCTCCAAATCAATATGTAGATTTTAAATTTACTATTTATAACCAGATTGTATCTGCTTTTTTTCCTGATATTATAGTTGATAATAATACCAAGATAAAGGGAAAAGTGCAATCGAATAAAGACCAGCTTCGCTTGGTTTTCTCTTCTCCTAATATTACTTTGTATGGGAATCAGTTAAAAGATGTGTTGCTTAGAACAGATAATCAGAATCCATTGTATAACACCCATCTAACGGCTTCTGAAGTAAACACGCCTTATTATAAGGTTTCTAAATTAAACCTATTAAATAAAACTCAAAATGATACTCTGTTTTTTAAATCTGAATTTAATGGAGGAGGTTTAGGAAAAGAAAAATTTAACTTAGATTTTTATTACACCATTAATAAAAATAAGAAATCTGTTGTTGGATTTCAAGAATCTACTTTTGAGTTTAAAAATACTATTTGGAATATTAATCCAGACCTCTTAAATACAGATAAAATTGTATTTGATGTTGTTAACAATGAGTATGATTTTAGTCAGTTTAAGCTTGTTTCAGACGCTCAAGAAATAGCGTTTAATGGAAGTATAAAAGGAGCAACTGAAAAATCATTTATGGTAGCTCTTACTAAAGTGCAATTACAAAGTTTTTTACCTGAAATAGATAGTTTAGCATTAAAAGGAAAGGTAACTGGTAATATAGATTTTATTCAAAAAAATAATATTTACAAACCAGAGGCTACATTAGTAATTGACAATTTTGAAGTTAATGATTTTAAGCAAGGAGATTTAGCTTTAAATGTTGTAGGTGATAATTCTTACGATAAGTTTAAGGTAGACTTATCTATAAAAAACGAGAGCGTAAAAAGTATTTCAGCTACTGGTAATCTAGATTTTTCGAATAATAGGCCATTAATAGATTTGCAAGTTTTTCTAGAAGATTATGACCTAAAAGCATTTAGTCCTTTAGGCGCTGATGTTATTTCTTCTTTACGAGGTTTAGTTTCTGGAGATTTTTATTTACGTGGTTTTTTAAGAAACCCAGACATGGAAGGTGCTCTAAGTTTATACGATGCAGGTCTAAAATTTCCTTATTTAAATATAGATTTAGGTTTTGATGGGGTTTCTACTATAACACTTTCTGAGCAATCATTTATTTTTGAAGATATCAAATTATTAGATTCCAAGTACAAAACGGAAGGACGATTGTTAGGGAATATTACCCATCAAAATTTTGAAAAATGGTTTTTAGATCTAGAAATAGATACCAATAATTTGGTAGTTTTAGATACCGAAAATTCAGAAGATGCATTATATTTTGGTACTGCTTTTATTAATGGTTCTGCAAGTATTACTGGATTAACAGATCAATTAGATATTACTGTAAATGCTATAACACAGCCTAATACTAAGTTTGTTGTCCCTTTAAAAGATATAGAAACTGTAGATAATTATCAACTTATTCATTTTAAAACAGATAAAATGGATACAGAAGAAAGACAAAAAAAATTAGCTGAAGAAGCTATTAAAGGACTCTCTTTAAATATTAATTTAGATGTCACAAAAGATGCAGAAGCACAGGTTGTTATAGACGAAGAAAATGGAAGTCAGCTTACTGGGAGAGGGGCTGGTAATTTAGAGATTTTAATCAATACGAGAGGTCGTTTTGACATGTATGGGGACTATACTATAGACAATGGAGTTTATGATTTTAAGTATGGAGGTATTATAAACAAGCCCTTTGTGATTCAAAAAGGAGGAACTGTTTCTTGGAACGGAAATCCTTATGAAGCAGATTTAGATGTTACTGCTATTTATAAAGCAAAAGCAAATCCTGCTGTTTTATTACAGAGCTTTAACTCTAACCGAAAAGAAGAAATAGATTTAGTAACAAGAATTACAGGAGGTTTATTCAATTCCAAACAAGAGTTAGACATTCAATTAACAAATGTAGATCCTACCATTGCAAGCGAGTTAGAATTTGTGTTGAACGATAATAATATTAATGAGAAAACTACACAATTTATATCTCTTTTGGCTTTAGGTACTTTCAGAAATCCAGACAAAGTAAGTTTTGATGTTAACAACACACTTACAGGTACAGCCTCTAGTGCTTTAGCAACTGCTTTTTCAAGTATTTTAAATAGTCCTGATAGTAAATTTCAATTAGGTTTAGACTATCAACAAGGAGATGTTGGAAATAATATAGAACGTTTAAACACAGACAACCAAGTAGATGTTTCTGTAAGCACACAACTTTTTGACAAGGTAATTATTAACGGTAAAGTAGGTGTTCCAGTTGGTGGTCAGTCTCAATCTAGTGTAGTAGGAGAGGTAAAAATAGAAGTATTGCTTAACGAAGAAGGAAATTTTAGAGGTATTATATTCAATCGTCAAAATGAAATACAATATTCTCAACAAGAAGAAGGGTATACACAAGGGGTTGGTTTGTCTTATCAAGTAAACTTTAATACACTTTCAGATATTTTAACTAAAATTGGTCTAAAGAAAAAAAAGCCAAAAAAAAAGCAGTTTGTATCAAAAAAAGATACAATTATGCCAAAGAAAAACGCCTTAATTAATTTTGAAGGAAACTAACATATTTACGTTAGTTTTTAAACAAAAAACAGGTCTTTTAGCCTCAATCGTTTTCGTAACTTTTTTATTGTAAATCATTTAAAAGAATTAATTTTACGGTAGTATATGAATAAAATAAACAAAATAGGAGTGATGACTTCTGGAGGTGATTCTCCAGGAATGAACGCAGCAATTCGTTCAGTTGTAAGAACTTGTGCTTTTTATAAAATAGAGTGCGCAGGTATTTACAGAGGTTACCAAGGGATGATCGAAGGAGATTTTATTTCATTAGACGCAAGAAGTGTTAAAGGAATTATTAATAAAGGAGGTACTTTTTTAAAATCTGCCAGATCTCAAGAATTCAGAACTAAAGCTGGTAGGCAAAAAGCTTACAATGCTTTAAAAAATGCAAATATAGATGCCTTAGTTGTTATAGGAGGTGATGGTTCTTTTACAGGAGCATTACTTTTTAGTAAAGAATTTAATTTTCCAGTAATGGGAATACCTGGTACAATAGATAATGATATAGCAGGTACAAGTCATACTTTAGGATATGATACTACTTTAAATACAGTAGTTGATGTAATCGATAAGATTAGAGATACTGCTTCTTCGCACAATAGGTTGTTTTTTGTAGAGGTAATGGGTAGAGATGTTGGTCATATTGCTTTAAATGCTGGAGTAGGAGCAGGAGCTGAAGAAATATTAATACCTGAAGAAGATCTTGGTTTAGAGCGTTTATTAGAATCTTTAAAGAGAAGTAAAGAATCTGGAAAATCTTCTAGTATTGTAGTTGTTGCAGAAGGCGATAAAATTGGTAAAAACGTTTTTGAGCTGAAAGATTATGTAGAAGAAAACTTACCTGAATACGAAGTTCGTGTTTCTGTTTTAGGCCATATGCAAAGAGGAGGTTCTCCTTCTTGCTTTGATAGGGTTCTAGCTAGTAGAATGGGAGTAAAAGCAGTAGAGAGCTTATTAGCAAATGAATCTCGTCTAATGGTGGGGCTTATGAATGATAAAATTACAGTAACCCCATTACATAAAGCAATAAAAGGACAATCAAAAATAAATAAAGAATTAATAAGAGTGTCAGACATAATGTCTACATAATAAACACAAAAGTTAGAAATGATAAAAGTAGGAATTAACGGTTTTGGAAGAATAGGTAGATTAGCATTTAGATCTGCAGTAAAAAGAGAAAATGTACAAGTAGTAGCTATTAATGATTTATTAGAAGTAGATTATTTAGCTTACATGTTAAAATACGACTCTGTTCATGGTGCTTTTGATGGAACTGTAGAAGTAGTAGATGGTAAATTAATAGTAAATGGTAATGAGGTAAGAATTACTGCAGAAAGAAACCCTGCAGATTTAAAGTGGGATGAAGTTGGTGCAGAATATGTATTAGAATGTACAGGTATTTTTAAAAGTTTAGACCAAGCCAATCTTCACATTCAAGGAGGTGCTAAGAAAGTTGCAATATCTGCACCTTCAGGAGATGCACCAATGTTTGTTATGGGGGTAAACCATACTAAATTACAAGCAACAGATACTATTTTTTCTAATGCATCTTGTACTACAAACTGTTTAGCGCCAATCGCTAAAGTATTAAATGATAAGTTTGGTATTTCAGAGGGGTTAATGACAACAGTACATGCAGCAACAGCAACTCAAAAAACTGTAGATAGCCCATCTAATAAAGATTGGAGAGGTGGTAGAGCAGCAATACATAACATTATACCTTCTTCTACAGGTGCAGCAAAAGCTGTAGGTAAGGTAATTCCTGAGTTAAACGGAAAGTTAACAGGTATGGCCTTTAGAGTGCCAACAATGGATGTTTCTGTGGTAGATTTAACAGTTAAGTTAGAAAAAGGAGCTACTTACGAAGAAGTAAAAGCAGCAATGAAATCTGCTTCAGAAAATGAAATGAAAGGTGTTTTAGGATATACTGAAGAGTTGGTAGTTTCTCAAGATTTTGTTGGAGAAACACGTACTTCTGTTTTTGATGCAAATGCAGGAATTGCTTTAAACGATAACTTTGTAAAAGTAGTATCTTGGTATGATAATGAAATAGGTTATTCAACAAAATTAGTTGACTTAGTAGAGTACTCAGCTTCGTTATAAGCACTAAAATTTTACTGTAAAAAACCTGATAGGAGATACACTATCAGGTTTTTTCTTATAAAATATATTTTCTCTATCATTTATTTCACAGCAATCATGCTAATTTCCACGTTAACGTACTTTGGTAAGTTGGCAACTTCTACGGTTTCTCTTGCTGGTGCAGTTTCTTCGTTAAAATACAAAGCATAGATTTCATTTATATCACTAAAATTATTCATATCAGTAATAAAAATTGAAACTTTCACTACATTTTCAAAAGTCATTTCAGCAGCATTTAATACCGCTTCTAGATTTTCCATAACCTTAGTAGTTTCTGCTTTTATAGAATTTAAAACTAATTCTCCTGTTTTTGTATCTAATGCAATTTGTCCAGAAGTATACAATGTATTTCCAGTTAAAATAGCTTGATTGTATGGTCCTATAGGTGCAGGAGCTCCTGATGTACTAATAATTTTTTTAGTTGGGTTCATTTATTAATTATTTAAGACTTTTATTCGTGATTTTTTTAAAGATAATTAAAAAAATAGTGTAACGTTTATATAGAGTAGCATAACTAGTACCTATATGGAAAGTAGCGCATTTAAAAGCGATAATTTCATAGGTGTTCAATTTTCTCTTTAAAAGTAAATAAATTTCTTTAATAAT
>JBDNBB010000032.1:0-7585 GCA_039768135.1 Polaribacter sp. | reverse complement strand
TAGATAAGTCTACAGGAAATATTTTAAATGTAGATGGTGGAATGGCAAATGCATTTGTAAGATAAAAAAAGAAATAAAAGAAATAGTAGTTAAATTTGAATTTAAAAAACTTCTATAGATATTAATTTTATAGAAGTTTTTTACTTTAAAATAATATAATAAGTATGAAAATACAAAAAGAACAAATTCTAGATTTTAATAAATCAGGATTAGAAAATCACTCAGAAAACTTTGATTTTTTAGCAAACAAATTAACCAAACAAGGAACAGATGTAAATACAATTGTTTCTAAATTAGCAGACTTTCAAGTAGCAATACCAAGTTGGGCTCTAGGTGCAGGGGGTACACGTTTTGGACGTTTTTCTTTTTACGGAGAACCATCTAATTTAGAGCAAAAGATAGAAGATGTAGGTATTCTGCATAGTTTAACGCAAACAGCAGGCGCAGTTTCTTTGCACATTCCTTGGGATATTCCTTCAGATTATAATGCAATCAAAGAAAAAGCAAACGCATTAAATATTAAATTTGATTCTGTAAACTCAAATACGTTTCAAGATCAAAAAGACGCTTCAGAATCTTATAAATATGGTTCTTTAAGTAATGTAAGTAAAGCAGCTAGAGAACAAGCAATACAACACAACTTAGATGTAATTAATATTGGAAATAAATTAGGTTCTAAAAGTTTAACAGTTTGGTTGGCAGATGGTTCTTGTTTTCCAGGTCAAAATAATTTCCAGACGGCGTTTCAAAATACACAAAATAGTTTAATAGATATTTATAAGGGATTACCAGAAGATTGGAAATTACTTATTGAATACAAACCTTATGAGCCTAATTTTTACAGTACTGTAATTCAAGATTGGGGCGCATCTTTAATGCTAGCAAATGGTTGTGGAGATAAAGCGTACACTTTGGTTGATTTAGGTCACCACCTACCAAATTCTAATATTGAGCAAATCGTATCAATTTTACAATTAAAAGGTAAATTAGGAGGCTTCCATTTTAACGATAGTAAATATGGAGATGATGATTTAACTGTTGGTAGTATTAAGCCTTATGCACTTTTCTTAATTTTTAATGAATTGGTATATGGTATGGAAAACAATCCTCAAAACCCAGATTTAGCATGGATGATTGATGCAAGTCATAATGTAAAAGATCCTTTAGAAGATTTAATACAATCTTTAGAAGCGATACAAGAAGCTTATGCAAAAGCTTTATTGATAGATCAAGATGCACTAAAAGTTGCGCAATTAGACAATGATGTAGTAAAATGTCAAGAAATTTTACAAGGAGCTTATAGAACAGATGTGCGTCCTTTAATTGAAAAAGCACGTTTAAATACTGGAGGTGTTTTAAGTCCAATTAACGCTTATAGAAGTTTAGATATTAGAGGTAAATTAATAAAAGAAAGAGGTAGAGATACTGTTGCTACAGGTTTATAAAATTATATTATGAAACAAAAAGTAACTGCAGTTTTTGATATTGGGAAAACCAATAAAAAGTTTTTTCTATTTGATAAAAACTTTAAAGAAGTACATAAAGAATACATTTCATTTGATGAAATAGTTGATGAAGATGGACATCCAACAGAAAATATTCACGCTTTACATAATTGGTTAAAAGAAGTTTTTAATAGAATTTTAAAGGCCAAAGAATTTGATGTAAAAGCAATTAATTTTTCTACATATGGAGCAAGTTTTGTGCATTTAGATGAAAATGGAGAAATTTTAACGCCATTATATAATTATACCAAAGAAATAGATGCTAATTTAATAGATGATTTTTATGAAAAATATGGACCAGAAATAGAATTGACAAGAACTTCAGGTTCATCAAAATCTGGAATGTTAAATTCTGGAATACAATTGTATTGGTTAAAATATAATAAACCAGATATTTTTAAGAAGATAAAGTATTCTCTGCATTTACCTCAATATTTAAGTTTTGTATTTACAGGAGTTCCTTTAAGTGAATATACTAGTATTGGCTGTCATACAGCACTTTGGAATTACGATACCAAAGATTATCAAAATTGGGTATATGAAGAAGATATCAATAAAATTTTGCCACCATTAGTTTCAACAGAAACGAGTTTGAATATCAATTATAATGGTAAAAGAATTAAAATTGGTGTTGGTATACATGATAGTTCGTCAGCACTTTTACCCTATGTAAGAAGTGTGAAAAAACCCTTCGTTTTGGTTTCTACTGGTACTTGGTCTATTGCTTTAAATCCTTTTTCAGATAAACCTTTAACTGAAGATGAGGTGAAATCTGATTGCATTAATTATATGCGTATTAATGGTAAACCAGTAAAGTCATCGAGGTTGTTTTTAGGAAATGAATATAAAATTCAAGTAAAATTATTAGCAGAGAAATTTGGAGTAGATAAAGGTTATCATAAGACAGTAGAATTTGATTATGATGTATATTTTGAGATCCTAAAAGAGTTTACTTATGCTTTTACATGGGAGTCTTTTTCTGATAAAAATATGCCAGAAAAAACAAAATATTCTTACAATAATTTTGATCATGCGTATCATCATTTAATGATAGAATTAGTTCAGTTACAAGTTGAAATTATAAAAAAAATAGCCGATACTCAAGAAATTGATAGATTGTATATAGATGGAGGTTTTACAGATAATGACCTTTATATAAAACTGTTATCTCATTACTTACGAGGAATGAAATTACGTACAACTAAGGCTTCTTTAGGTTCTGCACTTGGAGCAGCAATAGCAATTTCTGACTCAAAGTTAAATTCTAAATTTTTAAAAAAGAACTATGCCTTAAAAAAGCATGTTCCTTTTATTGTTAGTTGATAATAAAACAACACCATTTTATAAAAGATATTTAATAAAGGTACCATAATAACTCAAAGTAAAACAATATGGCAATTAAAATAGATACACGTTATCCATCAATAGACGATTTAAGAAAAAAAGCTCAAAAGAAAATACCAAAATTTGCCTTTGAATATTTAGATGGAGGTTGTAATGAAGATATAAATTTAATTAGAAATACCTCAGAATTAAGAGAAGTACAATTAAAACCAAATTACTTAAGAAATCACGGAGGCTCTTCAACCAAAACAAAGTTGTTTGGAGTAGAGTATGATGCTCCTTTTGGTGTTGCGCCAGTTGGTTTGCAAGGGTTAATGTGGCCAAATTCGCCAGAAATTTTAGCAAAAGCTGCGTTTGAACATAACATTCCTTTTATTTTAAGTACTGTTACAACAACTAGTATAGAGAGAGCTGCAGAATTAACAGAAGGTAAAGCTTGGTTTCAATTGTATCATCCTGCAGAAAACAAATTAAGAGACGATATTATTAACAGAGCAGCTGCAGCAGAATGCCCTGTTTTGGTTATTTTATGTGATGTGCCCACTTTCGGTTTTAGACCAAGAGATATTAGAAACGGTTTGGCAATGCCACCAAAAATGAATTTAGCCAATATTTTAGAGGGATTTACACATCCACATTGGAGCCTACAAACCTTAAAACATGGTATTCCAAATTTTGAAACATTAAAACCTTATATGCCCAAAGGTTTAGATCTAAAACAGTTAGGTAAATTTATGGATGAAACATTTTCTGGAAGATTAAACGAAGAAAAAATAAAACCAATTCGTGATATGTGGAAAGGTAAAATCGTTTTAAAAGGTGTTGCTTCTCATTATGATGCAGAACAAGCAATTCGTTTAGGTTTAGATGGTATTATTGTTTCAAATCATGGAGGAAGACAACTAGATGCAGGAGAATCTACTATAAAACCATTAACTTCTATTGCAGAAAAATATGGAGATCAAATTGAAGTAATGATGGATAGTGGAATTCGTTCAGGTGTTGATGTGGCAAGATCTTTAGCATCTGGTGCTAAATTTACATTTATGGGCCGCTCATTTATGTATGGTGTTTCTGCTCTAGGTAAAAAAGGAGGAAACCACACAATATCTTTATTAAAAACAGAATTACAACAAGTTATGGAGCAAATTTGTTGTGAAAGAGTAGAAGATTTTCCAAATCATTTAATTACTCATTTATAAATTCAATAACAAAACTATATATTTTAAACTCAGCAAAATTAGTTGAGTTTTTTAATACGGTATAGTACAGGATAGAATATTTTATGATTTAATCTATATTCGTTCTTGGTCACAGTTAACAAAAAAACATTGTATATGACAGAATATCAAAATGCAGAAGTAATTATAGACGAAAATGCAGGAGGTGAGTTCGAGAGAACACTTGTTCCAAATTCCAAACTCAAAAATTGGAAATCCTTTTTAGGAATGTATGCAGGTGAACATGCTGCAGGTACAGAATTTATGATTGGACCACTGTTTTTAGCAGCAGGAGCAAGTTTAAAAGACTTAATATTTGGTTTGCTAATAGGTAATATTCTTGCGATTCTTACTTGGAGATACATTGTAGCTCCTATAGCTGTATCTAATAAATTGACTTTATACTATCAATTAGAAAAAATTGCAGGTAAGCATTTAGTAAAACTATATAATGTTGTTAATGGAGTACTTTTTTGTTTTTTAGCAGGAGCAATGATTACAGTTTCAGCAAGTGCTGTTGGTGTACCTTTTGACATAAGTTTTTCTATCCCTGACAATATATTTGGTTTAAGTAGTGCATCTTTTTCAATGATAGTAATTATTGTAGGTGTTGTAATGACAATTGTTGCTGCAGCTGGTTATAACACTGTTTCTAAATTTGCAAACATTGCTGCACCTTGGATGATTGTCGTTTTTGCAGCTTGCGGTATTTCTGCACTATATCAAATGGATGTAAGTTCTTGGGAAAGTTTATTAGTAGAATGGGACAAAGGAGTTAGTGTAGTGCAAGCTACAAATGGAAAAGTAGATTTTGGTTTTTGGAAAATTGTAATTTTTGCTTGGTTATGTAATGCAGCTATGCATTTTGGAATGTCTGATTTATCAATTATGCGTTTTGCAAAAGATACTAAAGCAGGATGGGGACCATCAATAGGTATGTTTTTAGGGCATTATATGGCATGGATTTGCGCTTCTTTTATGTTGGCAGCTCAAATTAAATTAACAGGAGATATTTCTGCAAATCCAGGTGCTTTAGCTTGGAGCGCTGTAGGCTGGTCAGGTATAATTTGTGTTATTGTTGCTGGTTGGACAACTGCAAACCCTACTATATATAGAGCAGGTCTTGCTTTTCAAAGTTTATTTCCTTCTAAAGCTAAAGCATATTCAGGTGTAATTTTAGCCGGTGTTGTAGCTACAGCAGCTGGTATTTTTCCTTCTCTTTCAGGAAAACTATTAGATTTTGTAGGTTTATATGGCGCTATTTTGGGACCAATGGGAGGTGTCATTTTTGTAAATCATTATTTAGCGAAAAAAATGAATTTTACACAAGATTATGCAGAAAAAAAAGAAACGGGTTTTAATACTGCTGTTTTATTGGCTTGGTTAATTCCTGTAGCATTAGGTTTGTATTTTATCTTTGGTCAAGGTTTATTTCCTGCATATGCAGTAATACCTGCTTGGATTGCTTCTTGTTTATTATATTTATTTATTATGAAACTTCAAAAATCTTAAATTATGAAAATATTAAAATTAATAAGTGCTTTATCTATAAGTATTTTAATATTATTATCAAGCATACTCTTATTTTTAGGGTCAATGAATGCTACTACAGTTAAGGTTTTAATGTTAATAGGTACAATTATATGGTTTGTTGTTACACCTTTCTGGATGAAGGAGGATGAATAATTCTATAACTTCCCTGCTCAAACTTAAATGATATTATTTATAAATTTTAGTGAGAAATTTTAAAATAAATTAAAGTTGAAAAAATTGGTAATATTATTTAAAATTATTGGTTTAGCCTTATCAATTCCTTTTAAATTAACCAAAGGAAGAAAAAATAGGTCTAAAAAAATGATTAGGAGTTATTTAAGTAAAAAGAAATACTCTTAAAAAGAAGTGAAATAAAAAATATTCAATTGTGATCCAATCAAATTTCAAAATATTTGATAAACCCACACCATCTGTGGAGTAACATCCATTTGATTCTGTAACAAAATAGCGCAAATGTTTGCGTTTTTAAAATATGATAAATTAAGACTTCTATTTTTTAAGAAATAGAGGTCTTTTTTTAACTAGAATTGCATTTAAAAAATAAATTGAGTTTTCAATTTATTTTCAATAAGCGAAGATGAAAAATACCAAATAACATTATTTATAGTATTTTTAAGACATGTTTATCCTAAAAAAAATAAGTAGATTCGTTAAAAGATTTGTTTTTAATAACTTTATAACTTAGCTTCAGAAATTTTTATTTTTTTATTATTAATATGAATTGTCTTTGTGGAAATTTCAGTTGTTTTTGGAGAGTTATGTCCCGTGTTATTCGAAATTAATACCAGCGTTTCTTTCTCTTTTTAGAAGCTTCAGATTTTCTTCCTTTTTTATTTTTACTAATTGTATTGGGTTGTAGTTTTTTATGCTTTGGTTTGTCGATAATATAAGGATGCTCAGTGATAATTTTAATCGGTTTTTCAATTAAATTTTCGATCAATTTAATGTAAGCATTTTCATCTGGAGAACAAAAAGAAAAGGCAATTCCAGACTTTCCTGCTCTACCTGTCCGTCCAATTCTGTGAATATAGGTTTCAGGAATGTTCGGAATGTCAAAATTAATAATTGCATCTACATTTGTAATGTCAATTCCTCGTGCTGCAACATCCGTTGCAATCAATATATTCGATTTTTGATTCTTAAAATCTTCAATTGCTTTATTTCTTACTGCTTGCGTTTTATCTCCGTGAATACTAGTGACTTTATAGCTGTTTTTATGAAGTGATTCCTCTAATTTATCAACGCCAAACTTTGTGCGTCTAAAAATGATAATTTTACCATTTATGGTATTTCTTAAAAGCTGTAAACACAAATCTGTTTTGTTCTTTTTCGGAAGATAATACAATAACTGACCAATGTTTTTTGCGGTAGTTTCTTCAGGGTTTATTTCAACTTTAATAGGACTTTTTAGGATTCTTTTTGCTAATTCATCTATTTTCTCCGGAATTGTAGCAGAAAAAAGTAAGGTTTGCTTTTTCTTTGGACATAATGCTTCTATTTTTTTTACATCGGCGATAAAACCCATGTCAAGCATCAAATCTGCTTCATCTAATACAAAAACTTCAATAGCACTTAAATCAATGTTTCCTTGGATTTGTAAATCAATTAATCTCCCTGGTGTGGCAACTAAAATATCGACTCCTTTTCCTAATATTTCTTTTTGGGGCTCTAAAGAAACGCCGCCAAAAACTGAGGTCGCTTTTAAATCAGTGTATTTACAAAAGCTTACAAAATTTTCTAAAATTTGAATTGCCAACTCACGAGTTGGTGTTATAATTAATGATTTTATTTTTTTTTCACCTTCATCTGTAACTTGTTTGTCAAGTAGCAATTGAATAATTGGCAACGCAAAAGCGGCCGTTTTCCCGGTGCCAGTCTGTGCAGAAACGATGGTGTTTTTTTTTGCTAAAACTAGTGGAATTGCTTTTTCTTGTACTTGAGTGGTTGTGTGATACCTTTCTT
>JBDNBB010000031.1:0-15151 GCA_039768135.1 Polaribacter sp. | reverse complement strand
TTATCATTTCTAAATCTAAGGATAAAGAATTACTTTCTTTAGCTTCTTTTAATAACTCTTCTATCTTTTTACCTATTAAAACACGCCTTAAGTTAAATACAGAATCATTAACAGCTTTATACAATACTTCTGTAGCTTTGGTTACAAAAATGTTTTGAGCTTCCCAATTACTTAATTGGTGTTTTTCCTCATCCATTAAAATAGAGGTTACTGTATTTGCTATAGAAGTATTTGGATGATTTACAAAGCTATCTATATTAAGTTTTTCTGATTGATTGATTTGATGAATAATTTCTGTATAAATCTCTTGAAAAGTTTCATTAGAAAACTCAATTTCGTCATCGTGTAAATGCACATATATTTCTGCAGATACAGAGTTTTGATATTCTCTAGTTGTTATAGACTCTTTACCATCTTCATCTACATTAATAATTTCTTCCAAAAAATCTACTTGCTCATTACCAAAAAGTAGTAATATTCGAATAATTTCTCTTTCTAAAATTGATAACTCGTCTACTTTTTTAAAAGATACTTCCCCACCTTTTACAACACCCATCTGTGCTTGCTCTAGTTCAGCAAAATATTCTGGAGGTGGTTGGTTTGGGTCTTGATTCGAAGCTGCTTGAGAGTTACTTTTCTTAACTTTAGCAGAAACTTCTTTCTTTAAAAGTTGTGCTAACTCACTAAACAAAACACGCTCGGAAATTTCCATAATTCTAGAACATTCTTGAATGTAAACTTCACGTTGAATAGAATCTGGAATTTTTGAAATACTCGTTACAATATCTCTAATTACCCCAGCTTTTTTTATAGGATCGTTATTAGAATCTTTTAGTAAAAGTGAAACCTTAAAATTGATAAAATCTTGTGTAGCATCTTCTAAATATGCTTTAAGTTCAGAGTTTGAATGCGATTTTGCAAAACTATCTGGATCTTCACCATCTGGAAACTGAACTACTTTTACGTTCATTCCTTGTTCTAGGATTAAATCTATTCCACGAATGGAAGCTCTAATTCCTGCAGCATCTCCATCAAAAAGTACTGTAATGTTTTTTGTTAACCTATTTACTAATCGTATTTGATCTGCATTAAGAGCTGTACCTGAAGAAGCTACTACGTTTTCTATACTAGATTGGTTAAAAGAAATAACATCTGTATAGCCTTCTACTAAATAACAATTATCTTGTTTTGCTATTTCTTTTTTAGCCTGATAGATTCCGTATAAAATTTTGCTCTTATGGTAAATATCACTTTCTGGTGAATTTAGATATTTCGCAGCTTTTTTATCTGCCTTCAAAATTCTACCTCCAAATCCTAATATTCTTCCAGACATGGAATGTATAGGAAACATTACTCTGCCTTTAAAACGATCAAACTGTTTGTTTTCTTTTACAATAGTCAAACCAGTAGAAGCTAAATATTTTAAATCGTAACCTTTTGCTAATGCTGCATCTGTAAAGTTAGCCCATTCATCTAAACAATATCCTAATTCAAATTTTTTAATAGTTTCATCTGTAAAACCACGTTCTTTAAAATAACTTAATCCTATAGCTTTACCTTTATTGGTGTTTAGCATTAAATCATGAAAATAATCTTTTGCAAAATTAGAAACTAAAAACATACTTTCACGCTCATTCATTTGCGCTTTCTGCTCATCAGTTTGTTCTGTTTCTTCTATTTCTATATTGTATTTTTTTGCCAACCATTTAATAGCTTCAGGGTACGAATAATGTTCGTGTTCCATTAAAAATGAGATGGCATTACCTCCTTTTCCTGTAGAAAAATCTTTCCAAATCTGTTTTACAGGAGACACCATAAATGATGGAGATTTTTCATCTGTAAAAGGACTTAATCCTTTAAAATTACTTCCTGCTTTTTTTAACTGTACAAATTCACCAATAACCTCCTCTACTCTCGCGGATTCAAAAACTCGGTCTATAGTACTTCTAGAAATCATGAATGTAATTTTATTCTAAAACAAATATAAGAAGACCTCATAGGTTTTAATGTCTATGAGGTCTAAAATTTGTTTAACGAGAATTTATATAAATTAAAACTAAGTCTTACTTAAGATGCAGCCCTTAATTTTTTTAATGTTGTATTCGATAATTTTGCCTCTGCGTAATCTTTTGTAACGTTCAACTCTTTCTGATCAGAACTAGGTAAATCAAACATTGCATCAGTAAAAATTGCTTCACATAAAGAACGTAAACCTCTTGCACCTAACTTGTAATGGACAGCTTTTTCTACAATATAATTTAATGCATCTTCTTCTATTGTAAAGTTCACATCATCCATCATAAATAGTTTTGTATACTGTTTAATAATGGCATTTTTTGGTGTCGTTAAAATAGCTCTAAGTGTTTTTGCATCTAAAGGATTCATGAAACTTAGTACAGGCAAACGCCCAATAATTTCAGGGATTAAACCAAAGGATTTTAAATCTAAAGGTGTTATATATTGTAATAAATTATCTTCATCTAGCTTATCTTCCTCTAAAGATGCACCAAAACCAACAGCTTGTCTATTTAAACGTTTGCTTATAATTTTTTCAATTCCTGAAAAAGCACCTCCTGCAATAAATAAAATATCTTTCGTATTAACTTCTATAAATTTTTGATCTGGATGTTTTCTCCCACCTTTTGGAGCAACATTTACCACTGAGCCTTCTAATAACTTTAATAATGCCTGCTGAACCCCTTCTCCAGAAACATCTCTTGTAATGGAAGGGTTATCACCTTTTCTGGCAATTTTATCTATTTCATCAATAAAAATGATACCTCTCTGAGCTTTTTCAACGTCGTAATCTGCTACTTGTAATAAGCGACTTAAAATACTCTCTACATCTTCTCCTACATAACCAGCCTGTGTTAAAACTGTTGCATCTACTATTGAAAAAGGTACATTTAACATCTTGGCAATCGTTTTTGCTACCAATGTTTTCCCTGTACCTGTTTCACCCACTAAAACAATGTTCGATTTTTCAATTTCTACATCATCATCTGAATTTTTTTCTTGTAATAGTCTTTTATAGTGATTATAAACTGCAACAGCCATTGCTCTTTTAGTTTCATTTTGACCAATAATATACTGGTCTAAAAACTCTTTTATCTGTAATGGTTTTTTTAGCGTTAAATCTTTAGACAAACTAGATGTTTTTGCATCTGATATTTCTTCTTCTACAATTCCATGCGCTTGTTCTATACATTTATCGCAAATATGAGCATCCACACCAGCAATCAGTAAATCTGTTTCTGCTTTTTTGCGTCCACAAAATGAACATTCTAAGTTTTCTTCTTTCGACATTATAATCTGCTTTTTACTTTTGCTTTTATTGACTCTTGTAGCTTTATTTTCTTGCTAAAACCTCATCAATCATACCATATTCTTTGGCCTCATTGGCTTTCATCCAATAATCTCTATCAGAATCATTGTGGACTTTTTCTACAGATTGGCCTGAATGATTTGCTATAATAGCATACAATTCATCTTTTAACTTTAAAATTTCTCTAGCAGTAATTTCTATATCTGAAGCCTGACCTTGAGCACCTCCTAAAGGTTGGTGAATCATAATTCTTGAGTGAGGCAAAGCTGAACGCTTACCTTTTTCTCCTGCACACATTAAAACAGCTCCCATAGAAGCAGCCATACCTGTACAAATTGTAGCAACATCTGGCTTTATAAATTGCATCGTATCATAAATGCCTAAACCTGCATAAACACCTCCTCCTGGAGAATTGATATAAATAGAAATATCTTTATTAGCATCTACACTTTCTAAAAACAATAATTGTGCTTGTATAATATTTGCTACTTGATCATTAATTCCTGTTCCAAGAAATATAATTCTGTCCATCATTAAACGTGAAAAAACATCCATCTGCGTAATATTCATTTGGCGCTCTTCCATAATATATGGAGTTAAACTACTTGTAATTTTTGTATAGCTAGTACTACTAATTCCATGATGTTTAGTAGCGTATTTTTCGAACTCTTTTCCGTAATTCATGTCTTAAACTCTTTAAATTATTGGTTGTGTAAAGATAAGAACTATTCTCTTAATATTGTGTTAGATTTTAAAACGAAAAACCTGAACTTAAAAGCTCAGGTTTTACTTATTTATTGATTTCTAAAACAAATTTTAGAAAGCTAATTCAATCTATTTATAAACTTCTTTAATAAACGCTTCGTAGGTAACTTCTTTTGTTTTGAAGTTGATGTTTTCTTTAAAGAAAGTTAATAGTTTCTGGCTAATTAATTGCCCTTGTAGTTTTTGAGCTTCATCTTTATTTTGTAAAATTCTACCAGCAATATCATCTAACTCTTTCTCCTCTGGATTCATATTACCAAACTGGGCCATTTGCTGACGGATAAATCCTTTAGCATAATCTACCAATTCTTTATAATCTAATTTGATGTCATTATCTTTCATAATCTTACTTTCGATTAATTGATAACGTAATCCTTTTTCAGATTTTTCGAACTCAGCAGCAGCTTCTTCAGCAGTTAATTCTTTTTCACCAGCTGTTGCCAACCATTTTTTAAGAAAATCTGCAGGTAAATCAAACTTTGTATTTTCTATTAAATACTCTTGAACTGCGTTTAATAATTGCTGATCTCCTTGTTGCTCAAATTGCTTTTCCGCATCTTCCTTAATTTTTTCTCTTAATTCAGTTACAGTAGAAACGCTACCGTCAACAAAAAGTTTATCAAACAATTCTTTGTCTAAATCTGCAGGTTCTGTTTTTGTTATATCTTCTATAGTTAACGTAACTGTAACATCTAAATCATGAATAACATCATGTTCAACACCTAAAATGTGTTGTAATTTATGATCGTCTTCAAAAAGTTTTTTAGTATCTAATTCAATAACATCGCCAATTTTAGCACCTATTACTTTTTTCTCGTTCTTCTTACCTTTTAGATCGTTAACTAAGAAAGTAGATTTTTTATTAATACCTGCTTCTTCATTTACGAAAGTACCAGTTACATTAGCGTGCTCAGTTGCCTCTTCTAATGCACTCATTTTACCATAACGAGTCTGAATATTTTTTACTTCTTCATCAATTAATTCATCAGTGGCAACAATATTGTATTGTTTAATTTTATTTTTTGCTGATAAATCAACATCAAATTCTGGAGCTAAACCTAATTCGAATTCAAATGTAAAAGTATCTGTATCCCAATTAAAGTTTTCGTTAATTCTTGGTAATGGATTTCCCAAAATATCTAACTTTTCTTCAGTTAAAAATTTGTTTAATGAATCTTGTATAAGTTTGTTAACTTCATCAATCATTACAGATTTACCATATTGCTTTTTAATCATTCCCATTGGCACATGTCCTTTTCTAAAACCTGGAATGTCTGCTTTTTTACGATAATCTGTTAAAACCTCTGTTACTTTTGCTTGATAGTCATCTGCAACAATATCAACTTTTACAACTGCATTTAATGCATCTACGTTTTCTTTTGTAATATTCATTTCTTATTAATCTCTAGTTCTTAAAAAATCGAGTGCAAAATTAATCAATTTAATTAAGCTTACAAAAGTTTAAATAGTTCAATTTCAGTTATTTCGTTTTAGTTAAATATTTAAAAACTAAAACTATAAGAGACATTTCACTATAAATAAAAAAAAATAGTAATTTTGCATAACTTAAATTTTCTTATTTTTTTGGTAAGAATATCAAACAGCAATACAAAATGCAATACAAAAGAGTCCTTTTAAAATTAAGTGGAGAAGCATTGATGGGTGATCGTCAATATGGAATAGACCCTAAACGTCTTGCAGAATATGCAAAAGAAATTAAAGAGGTTGTAGAAAAAGGTATCGAAGTTGCTATTGTAATTGGGGGTGGAAACATCTTCAGAGGTGTTGCTGGTGCTGCAAACGGCATGGATCGTGTTCAAGGAGATCATATGGGTATGTTAGCAACCTGTATAAATGGTCTGGCATTACAAAGTGCTTTAGAAGATGAAGACGTGCATACTCGTTTACAAACTGCACTAGAAATCAAAGAAGTAGCAGAACCTTACATTAAGAGAAAAGCAATTCGTCACTTAGAAAAAGGTAGAGTTGTTATTTTTGGAGCCGGTACTGGAAATCCGTACTTTACAACAGATACAGCTGCTGTATTGAGAGCTATTGAAATTCATGCAGATGCAATTTTAAAAGGCACAAGAGTAGATGGAGTCTATGATGCAGACCCTGAAAAGGTTAAAGATGCTGTTAAGTTCGAATCGATTACATTTAAAGATGTAATTAACAAAGGCTTAAAAGTGATGGATATGACAGCTTTTACATTAAGTGAAGAAAATAAATTACCAATCATTATTTTTGATATGAATACCAAAGGAAACTTAAATAGATTAGTTTCTGGTGAAAAAGTTGGTACCATTGTAGAAAATTAAAAACCTAGTTTTTAAAATTTAAATAAAATGAACGAAGAAATTGAATTTATATTAGACACAGCAAAAGAGGCTATGGCAAATGCAATATCGCATTTAGAAAAAGAGTTAATTTCTATTAGAGCAGGTAAGGCAACCCCAGCAATGCTTAGTACAGTAATGGTTGATTATTATGGCTCTCAAACACCATTAAGTCAAGTTGCAAATGTAAATACACCAGACGCTAGAACTTTAAGTATACAACCTTGGGAAAAAAACATGTTGCAACCTATTGAAAAAGCAATTCAAATTGCAAACTTAGGTTTAAACCCAATGAACAATGGAGATTTAATAATGATTAATGTACCGCCATTAACTGAAGAGCGTAGAAAAGGCTTAGCAAAACAAGCAAAAGCGGAAGCTGAACATGCAAAAGTTGGTGTTAGAAATGCTAGAAAAGACGCAAATAATGACATTAAAAAAGTAGAGATTTCTGATGATATGAAGAAAATAGCTGAAGATGATGTGCAAAAGCTAACAGATACCTACGTAAAAAATATAGACGAAAAATTAGCTGTCAAAGAAAAAGAAATAATGACAATCTAATAGTTCTAATGTAAAATTAAAGAGTGTTTTATAAACACTCTTTTTTTGTCAATACAATTACCTTTTATAAAAATATTGAATGAATTTTTGGACTAAAGTTGCAAGTATCATCTTAAGAAACCGTTATTTGGTTTTACTTGGCATTGCAATAATTACAACTTTATTAGCTTCGCAAATGAAGTATATGAAATTTTCATATACAGAGGCTAATTTGCTACCCGAAAATCATGAAGCAAATTTAGAATACAATAAGTTTTTAGAAATTTTTGGTGAAGAAGGAAATCTTGTAATTTTAGGAATTAAAGATTCTACTGTTTTTACACCGAAAAAATTTAATGCTTGGAATAGTCTTGTTAATAAATTTAATGATTTAGAAGAAATAGATTTTACGCTTTCTATAGCAGATGTTCAAAAACTGAAAGCAGATAGAAAACAGAGAAAATTTATATTAGAACCTTTGTATAAAAATGAACCTTCTACAACAGAAGAAGTTCAAACCATTAAAAAACAACTTTTTGAGAAACTGCCTTTCTATGACAATCTATTATTTAATAAAGAAACTGGTACTTTACAAACTGCCATTTACATTAAAAAAGAAATTATAAATACTCCTAAAAGGAGAGATTTTATTTTCAACACCTTAATACCTATAATAGAACAATTTGAAGAGAATCATAATGTAGATGTTCGAATTTCTGGTATGCCCTATATTAGAACCTTGAATGCTCAAAATATTCAAGATGAAATTATATTATTTGTTGGTGGTGCACTTTTAATTACAGCAGTTATCTTTTTCTTCTTTTTTAGATCTTACAGAGCCACCTTTATTACACTATTGGTTGTAATGGTTGGTGTTACTTGGGCATTTGGTTTTATTGGTTTATTTCGATTTGAAATTACAGTATTATCTGCATTAATACCTCCTTTAATTATTGTTATTGGAGTACCCAATGCTGTATTCTTGATTAATAAATATCAACAGGAAATTAAAAAACATGGCCAACAAGCAAAAGCTTTACAACGTGTAATTTCTAAAATTGGTAATGCTACTTTAATGACGAATATTACAACTGCATCTGGTTTTGCAACCTTTGTCTTTGTAAAAAGTTCGCTTTTACGTGAATTCGGAATTTTAGCGTCTGTAAATATTATTAGCATTTTTATACTTGCACTTCTAATTATACCTATCATATACAGTTTTATGCCTCTTCCTAAAAAGAAGCATTTGAATCACTTAGAAAGAAAGTGGATAGAAAATGTGGTAAATTGGATGGAGCAAACTGTAAAAAACCAAAGAATTGCCATTTATTTTGCAACTGTGCTTGTAATTGTTTTAGGTATTATTGGTGTATATAAAATTAGAGTTTCTGGTAGCTTAATAGAAGACATGCCAAAAAGCATGGGCTTTTACAAAGATATTAAATTCTTTGAAAAAGAATTTGGTGGTATTATGCCTCTAGAAATTTTTATTGATACCAAGAAAGAAAAAGGTGTCATGAAATTGTCTACACTTAAGAAGATGGATGAGCTGAATGAAACCATTGAAACTTTCCAAGAATTATCTAAACCAATTTCTGTAGTAAACTTAGTGAAATATTCCAAACAGGCTTACTATAAAGGTAATCCTAAATATTATCAATTACCAACAAATCAAGAGCAGAGCTATATTTTTTCATATACAAAAAACTCAAATTCTGATGCTGGTATGTTAAACACTTTTGTAGATTCTACAGGACGTTATGCAAGAATAACAACCTTTATGAAAGATATTGGTACAGATAAAATGGATGTTATTCAAGAACGATTAAAAGCGGTTATTGCTAAAGAATTCCCTGCCGAAAAATATTCTGTGTCTATTACTGGTAAAGCTTTAGTGTTCATTAAAGGAACTAATTACTTAATCAATAACTTGGTATTTTCACTATCATTGGCAATACTTTTAATTGCATTATTTATGGCTTGGATGTTTAGATCGCCTCAAATGATTTTAATATCCTTAATACCAAACATATTGCCATTATTAATAACAGCAGGTCTTATGGGCTTCTTAGACATTCCTATAAAACCATCTACTATATTGGTATTTAGTATTGCATTTGGTATTTCTGTTGATGACACCATACATTTCTTAGCAAAATACAGACAAGAATTAATGTCTAATAAATGGAAGATTAAACCTTCTGTATATGCAGCTTTACGTGAAACAGGTGTAAGTATGTTTTACACTTCTATCGTATTGTTTTTTGGCTTTTTAGTTTTTACACTTTCTAGCTTTGGAGGCACAATTGCTTTAGGAGGGTTAGTTTCTGTTACGCTTTTATTAGCTATGGTTTCTAATTTACTACTATTACCCTCTTTACTTTTAACGTTCGAAAAAAAGATTGCAAATCAAAAAGTATTTAGAGAACCTGCTATGAAAATTTTACCCCCTAAAGAATCAGAAGAACAATAACATTAAAGATTAATTTTAATTCTATAGAGTCTAGTCTACTTAAATTTATGAAATTAGATTTCTTTGACCAATAATTTAAAAAGTTACAACTATATAAATCTATTCAAAAACATTTATCTAATTATTCAATTGCTCATTATATCACAAAAAAGTATCTTTACAGCCTAGTAAAACTATAGTGTATTAATTAAAGAAAAACTACAGATGACAGTGAGTAACGTTGCAGAATTATTAGAATCAGGTATAATTTTACAAGAGATTCATATAAAAGGTTGGGTTAGGACATTTAGAAGCAATCGTTTTATTGCTTTAAATGATGGTTCTACGATAAAAAACATACAATGTGTTATCGATTTTGAAAATACTGCTGAAGAAACTCTAAAGAGAATTACTACTGGCGCTGCAATTGCTATAAAAGGAACTGTTGTAGAAAGTCAAGGAAGGGGTCAGAGAATAGAAATACAAGTTTCTACTATCGAGATTTTGGGTGATTCTAATCCTGACGAATATCCTATTCAACCTAAAAAACATAGCTTTGAATTTTTAAGAGAAAATGCACACTTACGTATGAGAACAAATACGTTTAGCGCAGTTATGCGCGTACGTTCTAAACTATCATTCGCAGTTCATAAGTATTTTCAAGAAAACGGTTTTAACTATGTAAATACACCAATTATTACTGGTTCTGATGCAGAAGGTGCAGGTGAGATGTTTAGAGTTACAAACTTTGAAGATAACAAAGCACCAGTTACAGAAGATGGTAAAATAGATTATAGTAAAGACTTTTTTGGTAAAGAAACCAATCTTACAGTTTCTGGTCAGTTAGAGGCAGAAACATTTGCAATGTCATTAGGTAAAGCTTATACTTTTGGACCAACATTTAGAGCAGAAAACTCAAATACTACTCGTCATTTAGCGGAATTTTGGATGATTGAACCAGAAGTTGCCTTTATGGATTTAGATGGTAATATGGATTTGGCTGAAGATTTTATAAAATCGGTTTTAAAAGATGTTTTAGAAACCTGTAAAGACGATTTAGAATTTTTAGATCAACGATTAATGCAAGAAGAAAAAAGCAAACCACAAGCTCAAAGAAGTGAAATGAGTTTAATTGATAAATTAAAGTTTGTGGTTGATAATAATTTTAAACGAGTTTCGTACACAGAGGCTATAGATATATTAAGAAATTCTAAACCAAATAAAAAGAAGAAATTTCAATTTCCTATTAATGAATGGGGAGCAGATTTACAATCTGAACACGAACGATTTTTAGTAGAAAAACACTTTAAATGTCCTGTAATCTTATTCGATTATCCAGCAAATATTAAAGCATTTTACATGCGATTAAATGATGATGGAAAAACTGTAAGAGCTATGGATGTATTATTTCCAGGTATTGGAGAAATTGTAGGTGGCTCTCAAAGAGAAGAACGCTATGATGTTTTAGTAGAAAAAATGAAAGCCCTAGATATTGAAGAAAAAGAATTATGGTGGTATTTAGATTTACGTAAATATGGAACTGCTGTTCACTCTGGATTTGGATTAGGATTCGAAAGATTAGTTCAATTTACCACAGGTATGAGTAATATTAGAGATGTAATTCCATTTCCTAGAACACCACAAAACGCAGAGTTTTAATTAATAATTACTACTAGTTATTAAATCGTCATTCTCTAAAGAATGGCGATTTTATGTTTATCGATTTGTTATATTTGTATATATGCTTAAACAAAGTTTACAATATAAACTCTTACAAAAATTATCTCCTCAGCAAATTCAGTTGATGAAACTCATTCAATTGCCAACCCAAGCATTTGAAGAGAGATTAAAGCAAGAAATTGAAGAAAACCCTGCCTTAGATACAGGTAAAGAAAACTCTGATGCAGATGATGATTTTTCTAATGAATATGAAGATGCAGGAACTGAAAAAATTGAAGCAGAAGATATAAATATTGATGAGTATTTGAGTGATGATGAAATACCCAACTATAAAACTCAAGTCAATAATTACAGTACCGATGACGATGAAAAGAACATTCCTTATGCTGCAGGGACATCATTTCACCAATCATTAGTTAACCAGTTAAATACATTTAACCTAAACGATGAAGAACTCGCTATTGCTGATTTTTTAGTAGGTAGTATAGATGATAGTGGATACATAAGAAGAGAAATAATAGACTTAGTTGATGATTTAGCTTTTACAGCAAATGTATTCACAACAGAAGAAAAAGTACTACAAGTGCTAAAAAAGGTAGTTCACAACTTAGAACCAACTGGCGTTGGAGCAAGAGACTTAAAAGAATGCTTAATCATTCAACTAAAAGCTAAAGAAACTAATAAACGTAGAAAGTTAGCAGTTAATATCTTAGAAAATGCTTTTGATCATTTTGTGAAAAAACACTACAAAAAACTACAAGAAAAATTTAATATTACTGAAACTGAACTAAAAGAAATTAATAAAGAGATTTCAAAATTAAATCCAAAACCTGGAGGCTCTTATGCTGGCAATAATAAAATTGCAGAACAAATAGTTCCTGATTTTTCAATTAAAATTAATGATGGAGAATTAGAGCTAACACTTAATGCTAGGAATGCTCCTGAGCTACATATTTCTTCTACTTACAACAATATGTTAAAAGGCTACCAGGAATCTAATAAAAAAAATAAGGCTCAAAAAGATGCAGTTTTTTTTATAAAACAAAAACTTGATGCTGCCAAATGGTTTATTGATGCAATTAAACAAAGACAGCAAACTCTTCTGGTTACGATGAACACTATAATGCATTACCAATATGATTATTTTTTAACTGGAGATGAACGAAGGTTAAAACCAATGATTTTAAAAGACATTGCAGATAAAATTAATATGGATGTTTCTACTGTATCTAGAGTAGCAAATAGTAAGTATGTAGCTACTCCTTATGGAACAAAGCGAATTAAAGAGTTTTTTTCAGAATCTATGAAAAATGATCAAGGAGAAGATATTTCTACAAAAGAAATCAAAAAAATATTAGAAAACGTAATTGCAAAAGAAGACAAGAAAAAACCACTAACTGATGAGAAATTATCAACCATTTTAAAGGAAAAAGGATACCCAATAGCAAGAAGAACTATAGCTAAATACAGAGAGCAATTGGACTTACCTGTAGCTCGTTTACGAAAAGAAATTTAGTGCGTTTTTACAAAATAATATCGACCCTATTCCACCCCATTGTAATACCAACAATCGGAATTATAATTTATTTTATAGCCACTATAAGACCTATAGGGCAATACCAAAAACTCATAACAATTTTTATTGTTTTTGGAAGTACGTACATTATACCTTTATTACTATTAATTACTTTAAAAAAAACAGGAGTTATTAATAGCTATCAATTAAAGACCAGAAAAGAAAGGAAAATACCATTAGCAATCATGGTATTTCTATTTTATATGTTAGGAAACTTATTTAATAAAGTAAAAGTTTTAGAGGAAATATCAATGTTATTTTATGCAACTGCTTTGGGTCTTTTAATAACCTATTTATTGTTAAACATTAAAATAAAATCAAGTATTCATTTACTTTCTATGGGATTAACATGCGGATTTTTTATGTTCAGCACACTCATGTCAACGGAATCTTATATTTTAATTATAATAATTCTTTTTTTAATTGCTGGTTTATTAGCAAGTTCAAGATTACACTTAAAAGCACACACTGTAAAAGAAGTATACCTAGGTTTTTTTATTGGAATAAGTGCAATATTGGGAATGTATTTACTTTTATAAAATATAAAATATAAAACCAAATTTAAGCACAGAAGTGTTTATACCTTCTCCTTGTATAGTAGCATTTTCGAATAGTGGAGATAGACTATAGAATAAGTTAAAATTATATTCATCAAAACCAAAAGAAAACGTTAAACCATATTGTAGCTTTCTAAAGTTAGAAATAGAATTAAATGAATATAATGTGTTATTTTCTGTATACTTAAAATTATTATTTAAATTATAGAGAAATTTCACCCCTGTGTATATTCTCCAAAAATCATATTTATTTGCTGTAGACGTTCGCCATCTAAACTCTATAGGCACTTCTAAGTTATGGTAAGAAAATGTATTTGATGATAAATTAGCACCAAAGTCAAAAGTAGTTTTATTATCTAGTTCATGTACTTTTAGTGTGTGATTAAAAAAATCATAACCATACCCTAAACCTAAAGCAAATGCAAATGTACCTTTTCTATTCAGAGTAAAATCTTTTATAAATCCAACAGAAAAAGCATAAGAGAAGCCACTTTTTGTGATACCAGAAGGCTGATTAGTTAATTGCGCATATGAAACTGAAGCATAAATCTGATCTTCAGCATAACGCGATCCTAACTGCAATGAATCTTTTTGCGCATGTATGGAAAAAGCAATAAAAAAGAAAAATATAAAAAAATTAAACTTCATTCTTGTCTCTTAGAGATTTTAAATATAAAGTTTTAGAAAGAAATATAACTAAGTAAAAACAAAAAAAGGGCTAATTCATAAATGAATTAGCCCTTTTTAATATTATTAAAATATTAAAGCTGTTAATTATCTGCAGCAGCAGTTGTAGAGTAATTTATTTTAAGAGCATTTACATCTCTTAATTTAAGTCTTACATCTATAACTGTTCCTACGTTAGATTCTTTATCTGCCTTAATAGAAGTTGTCATAAAAGGATGAAGTGCTTCTGCTATTTTATCTCTTTTACTGAAAATAAAAGCAGGTACTTGGTCTGCAGAAGAAATTTTATCATTCAACTGAATCTTATTGAAACCAACACCATCTCTGTTAGGATCTTTAGATTTCCCAATATAAATAGTACTTACTAAACTCTTATCTTCTAACTTCTTAATTTCTGTTGCACCAGGTAATCGCGGATTTTCTATCACTAAATTAGTTTCTCTCATAGTTGTTGTAACCATAAAGAAAAAAAGTAACATAAAAACGATATCTGGAAGGGCAGCTGTATTTACAGCTGGCATTCCTTTTTTCTTTTTTCTAAATTTAGACATAAGTGTGTTATAAATTTAAATTAATTATGACGTTGGCTCTGCATCAGAAATAATTTGAGGATAAGAAGTTTTAATATCTTCAACTTTTTTTCTCAATTTATCTACCTGACTAGATAAGTCTGCACTTTTCTTAGCATCAATAAAAGCCTGTTCTAACTCTTCATAAGACATCCCATAACGTTCTGTAGACAATCTGTTTCTAAGTTCTGTATATGCTTTTAAAAGCTCATTTTGCACAACGATATAAGTACCATAATCAGTACCTCTATCACTCTGAACAGATATAATTGCTTTACTAGGGTGATCAGAAGAAGCATCACTTTTTTCTCCTTTACAATAGTCACAAGCTTTTCCAGGTGTTCCATCTTCACTTGGATTTCCTATACCTCCACCATTATCAATAAACTTTACAGCTTCATCTTTAAGATTCTTAACATCCATACGTTCTCCTTCTACAAGTAGTTCGTTATTTCTGTTAATATTTACCTCAAATATGTTCTTTTTCTTAATTACAGGCGGTACATAATCAATAGGTGGCTTTTCTGATAACTTTTTAGAGATACCTGAATCTACATTCATAGTAGTTGTTACTAAAAAGAAAATTAATAGCAGAAAAGCGATGTCTGCCATAGAACCTGCGTTAATTTCTGGGTTATCTCTTCTTGCCATATATTAT
>JBDNBB010000030.1:0-45523 GCA_039768135.1 Polaribacter sp. | reverse complement strand
TGCGTGAATGGATTTTAGATTTTGAATTAGAAACAGAAACAGGAGATACGTTACGTTTTATAGAAGATGAGGAAGAATTAATTCTACTAGAAAAAGAAGCGAAAAAAGAAGTTACCAATGCAAAAAGAAATGCTTGGAATGCATTTTTAAACGAGATTAAATCGGAGCTTTTAGAAGTAACAGGTATATTAAAAAAATTAGCATCAAAAAGCGTTAATGAAAACTTTATCAATAAGTACATTAACGATCTAAATGCTATTACAGAACCTACAAGAAAAGATGTTTTATCTGTTGCTAGAAAATGTTTATGGTATGTTAGAGACGAAGATATTGCAGGTAAAATTGAGTTACAAAACTTTATTAAAGATGCATTAACTCAAGCTCATGATAAATATTCATCTCACTTATTGAGCGAAACTAAAGAAAGCGCATTAAGCGTTCTAGAAGAAGCGCCAACATATACTCAAGAACAAAACCTTGTGGACGCAAGAATTGTAATGAGAGATAATTTTGATGCAATTTTAACAAAACATAAAGATGTTTTAATCTTTGGAGAAGATGCCGGTTTTATAGGCGATGTAAATCAAGGATTAGAAGGTTTACAAGAAAAATTTGGTGATATCAGAGTCTCAGATACAGGTATTAGAGAGGCTACAATTTTAGGACAAGGAATAGGTTTGGCCATGAGAGGTTTAAGACCAATTGCAGAAATTCAGTATTTAGATTACCTATTGTATGCTTTACAAATTATGAGTGATGATTTAGCTACTTTACGCTATAGAACCTATGGTAAGCAAAAAGCACCATTAATTATAAGAACTAGAGGTCACAGGTTAGAAGGTATTTGGCATGCAGGTTCACCTATGGGAGCTATTATAAACAGTTTAAGAGGTATACATGTATTAGTGCCAAGAAACATGACTAAAGCAGCAGGTTTTTACAACACTTTATTAGAAGGTGATGATCCTGCCTTGGTTATTGAGTGTTTAAATGGTTATCGTTTAAAAGAAGAATTACCAACTAATTTAGGTGAATTTAAAACAAAAATTGGTGTTGTAGAAACTATTAGAGAAGGTAAAGACATTACTCTGGTTTCGTATGGTTCTACTTTAAGAATTGTAGAAGATGCAGCTAAAGATTTAGCGCAAGTAGGTATAGATATCGAAATTATTGATGCTCAAAGTTTATTGCCTTTTGATTTAAATAACGATTGTGTAAAAAGCTTAGCCAAAACTAATAAACTATTAGTAGTAGATGAAGATGTGCCTGGAGGAGCTTCTGCTTATCTTTTACAAGAAATTTTAGAAACTCAAAATGGTTATCAATATTTAGATAGTAAACCATCAACTTTATCTGCAAAAGCACATAGACCTGCTTATGGTACAGATGGTGATTATTTTTCTAAACCATCTTCAGAAGATATTTTTGAGAAAGTTTATGGGATTATGCATGAGTTTAATCCACAAAAATTTAAGAGTTTGTATTAGGTTTTGAAATATAAAAGTGAAAAATTTTCACTTATTGATTAAGCTAAGCTTAATTATCTAATTTATTTAATTATGCTTATTGTAGAATATATAAATTTATTTTGTTATTTACGAAAAATAATCTATTTTAAATCTTTATAAAAGTCATTATTGATCTGACAAACCAACTTCGGTATATGTGAAAGTTGAAACCGAGATAAAAAAATTAAACCGAGTTTTTGAAAATCGAAAGAATAGAAATAATTTTTAAGAATTAAACATGAAAAAATTAAAAAAGATTTTATACATCTTAATGTCTGTATTATTATTAACATCATGCGAAAATGAATCTACTAACCAACCAACCGACTTTACTGTAGCTAAAATCAATCAAATTTATCAAACAAATAGTAAAACAGAACAAAGGAAAATGCTTTCTATGTTGGATAAAAACGAAAAATTATTTTTTTGGAATCAAAATATTAAGAAAAAGCTAAAACGATCTGATTTCAATAATAAGCAAATAATCATTATTAATAAATTTATCGAAAGTTTAAATGAAAATATTTTTGATGAAGATTCTCCTGAAAATGCTTATTTTAAAAATATTACTGTTCCAAGATATCTTACAGAATTAAAAGATAATTTTACACAAAATGAAATTGAAGACCTTTTTTATCGAGTTGATTTACAAAGTAGAGATATTATTTATGAAGGAGGAGATAAGGATGACTGTGATTGTAATAGAAATTCGTTAGTTTCATGTACTGCGTTAAGACCTGAAAATTGCAAGAAAAATGAAAATACGTGTGAAGAACTCTTTTCTGGTTGTGGTTTTTGGTATGCCTATGCTTGTAATGGTATATGTAAACCTTTTGGATAAAATATGAAATTAATAAGATTAATACTTATATCCATTATATGTTTTGCTTTGCAATTTATAATTGCACATTTGACTGATGGTAATGTAATTAAAAGGTTTATACCATCAAATATTATAAACTTTTTTATTCCTTACTTATTTTTCAAAAAAATAGGTAAGGATTTAAGTATAAAGTTATTAATTATTTTTATGCTCCCCTCCTTTTTGTTGCTTCTAGTTAGTTTTCATGCATTTTTTTTACAAGGTACTATAAAAACCATACCTTATGCCATATCTATTAATATTTCAATACTATCTGCTTATTACATTTCTCAAAAAAAAGAGAAAATAAAATTAATAATTATTTACATTTTTATTGTTTTACTAGTTTTTTATTTAAAATGTAATTTTTACTATGGTAAAGAGTATAAAATAGATAATGCAGTTTTTATAGAGAGTTTTAAAATTATTAATGAAAACAATGCAGCCTTTAATATCTATAATAAAAAAAATAAAATTTTAATTTTAGAGTTATGGTCTTCAAATTGTTCTATTTGTTTCAAAAAATTTCCTGATTTTGAAAAATTATCTTACGATTACAGAGATGATTCCTTAGTCGAATTTTACACTTTAAACTTACCATTAAAAAGAGATTCTGTTTTAAATATTCCCAATTTAATAAAGAATTATAAATTCAAAAAGTTATATTCAAAAAATAAAATTATATGGGATAGCTTAAATGTTAATTCTGTCCCTAGGACTTTGGTATTGGACAAAGATGGTAGAATAAGATATAATGGTTTATTAAATAACAACAATTTTTTATTTTACAATAACATAAACTTAATTATAAGAAAATTAAAAAATGAATAAATTCATTTATTTATTACTACTAATAATAATTTCAATTAGTTGTAATACTCAAGAAGAAAAAAAGTGGTATTTCTAATTTTTATACAGAAAATAAAACCTTTAACTTTGGAGAGATTAAGCTGAACGACACTTTAAATCACACGTTCAAAATAAAGAATATATCTAAAAACAAATTGATAATTTCTAAAATTGCAACTAGTTGTGGATGCACACAAATTGGTGACATTAAAAAAGAATTAGAATTAAATGAAGAAACTGAAATTAAAATTCAATTCATTCCTAAAGAAAGTCAAGTAGGGAATCTTGTTAAAAACACTGTAGTTTTAGAAATAAATACAGAGCCACCATTTGTTGTATATAATATAAAAGGAAGAGTTATTAAATAATTTTTATTATATTTTTTATATTCTAATTTTTTAATGAAATCTTTAAAGTTACCTTAATGTAAATTAAAATTTACCATCCATAACTTGGATCAATAACCTTTCTTTTTCGTAAAATAAAAATCTAATTCAAATCTATTTCTGAAATATTAGAGTCATTATTACTATTATTTTTAGCACTGTTATATTTCCAATATATTTGATGAGCTACAAAAACTTTTCTTTTAATGAATCTTGGTTAATTATGAATTATTTTTAAAAAAACCTTTAATGTCCAAATTCATATTTATATATCTAAAACAAATTAAGTTGTAAATAATTTAAGAATATTCGTGCTAACTTCTAAATTATTTACACAAAATCTTTTATAACTTTTTTGTATTTTAGAAACTTAAATTCAAACTAAACTTACATGAGAAAACTACTACTCTTTTCTTTGATTTTGGCGTTTACTTTTCAAACTGAAGTTATCGCTCAAAAAAAGAAATCAAGAAAAAAGCAAACTGAACAAGTTGCTCCAAAACCCAAAAAAAGTAAGAATCCAAAATATTCAGATTTTGTAAAATCGAATACTAAAACAGATGATGGTTTATTTAAAGTTCATTTAACTAATAATAAATACATGTACGAAATTCCAAAGGCTCATTTTGGAAAAGAAATGTTGTTGGTTACCAGAATTAAAGATATTCCTGCTGGTTTAGGAGGCGGTTATGTAAATGCTGGCTCTAAAATCAATACCCAAGTTGTTGTTTGGGAAAAGTTTCAAAATAAGATTTTACTTAAAGTAAAATCTTATAATGCAATAGCAAATGATTCTTTACCTATTTACAAATCTGTTAAAGCAAACAATTTAGAACCAATTATTTATGCTTTCGATGTAAAAACACAAAATGAAGATTCAACATCAGTTTTGGTAGACGTTACTAAATTTTTCACGTCAGATATAAAAGCAATTTCAGCTTTACCTGCCAGATATAGAAGAACCTACAAAGTAAGAAGATTAGACGCTTCTAGAAGTTTTATCAATTCGATTAAAAGTTATCCAAAGAATATTGAGGTTGTTCAAGATTTTACTTTTGATGCAGATGCTCCACCAAGTAATTCTAGAACAAATACCATTACAATTAGAGTAAATCAATCTATGATTGTTTTACCAGAAGATAAAATGATGCCAAGAATTTACGATAAAAGAGTTGGGTACTTCTCGATTGGAAATATAGATTACAGTTCTGAAGCATTAAAAGCAGATGCTAAAAGATATATTAGAAGATGGAGATTAGAACCAAAAGACGTTAATGCGTACAATCGTGGAGAATTAGTAGAGCCAATTAAACCCATCATATATTATTTAGATCCTGCTACACCAGATAAACTTAAAAAATACATTAAACAAGGTGTAGACGATTGGCAAAAGGTTTTTGAAACTGCTGGTTTTAAAAATGCAATTATGGCAAAATATGCCCCGACTAAAGAAGAAGATCCAGAGTTTAGTATGGAAGACGTACGTTATTCTTCTATTAGATATGTTGCAAGTACTACTAGAAATGCAACAGGACCAAGTGTTTCTGACCCTAGAACAGGTGAAATTTTAGAGAGTGATATTATTTGGTATCACAACCACTTACGTTCTTACAGAAATAGATATTTATTAGAAACAGGAGCCGCAAATCCTTCAGCTAGAACTTTAGACACACCTGCTGAAGAAATTGGTGAAATGATGCGAATGGTAATTTCTCACGAAGTCGGCCATGCATTAGGGTTACCTCACAATATGGCTGCAAGTTATGCATATCCTGTAGATTCTTTACGTTCTGGAAAATTCACTCAGAAAATGGGAATTGCTGCTACAATTATGGATTATGCACGTTATAATTACATTGCACAACCAGGAGATAAAAACATACGTTTTATTCGTCAACTAGGGCCTTATGACCATTATGCAATTAATTGGGGTTATCGTAAATTATCTTGGGCTAAAAACCCAGAAAGTGAGATTTCTACTTTAGATAAATGGATTGAAGACAAAGCAGATAATCCTATTTACAGATTTGGAGGTCAGCGTTTTGACCCATCTGCACAAACAGAAGGCATTGGAAATGATCAAGTAAAAGCATCTACTTACGGAATGAAAAATCTAAAAATAGTTGCTACTAATTTACCTGATTGGACTTCTAAACAAACCAATAATTACGAAGACTTGTCAGAATTATATGGTGAGTTATTAGGAGTTTGGAGTAGATATGTAGGCCATGTTTCAGGAAATATTGGTGGTATTTACGAATTCAATAAAAAACCATCTCAAAAAGGCTCTGTTTATAAACCTGTAAACAAGCTAAAGCAAAAAGAAGCTATGAATTGGTTACAAGAAAATGCTTTTAAAACTCAAGAATGGTTATTAGATGGTGAAATCTTGGCAAATATTGATGAAAGTGGTTACACTAATAGGATATTAAGTTTACAAAACAGACAATTAAATGGTTTATTAAATAAAGCAAAATTAGAAAGAATGATAGATGCTTCTGTAATTGACCCATCTACGTATGAAGCTATTGACATGATTCGCGATTTAAGAAATGGAATTTTCCTGGAAGCTAACTATACAAGAAATGTAGATGTTTTTAGACGTAATTTGCAAAAGTCTTTTATTAATAGAATGAGCATGTTACTGAATTCTAAAAACGTTCAACATGCAGATATTAACTCTATTGTTAGAGGTGAGTTAGAATCACTAAATTTCCAATTAACAATTGCGAAAAACAGAAGAGTAAATAGAATGACAAAATATCATTACAGAGATTGTATTGCTAAAATTAAGGAAGCTTTAAGTCCTAATTAAGCATTAATTTCTCAACAAATTATTACCTATTGCACAGTTTAAACATTTTTTTGCTGTGCAATAGTTGTTTTTAAGCTGCAACAAAGCTTGACTTTCCAGAGCGTTTTTAGAAGAAATACCCAAATCTAAAAACTTAGAAATTATACCATTCTTTTCTGATGAAACTTCTTGAATCAAACTAAGAAAAGCACCTTCAGTCAACTCCCCTCTATTTTTTAAATAGACAAATTTTAAAGGAACAATGGTATTTATTAATAGTAAATCAATAAAAGATTTTGTAAGTTTTTTGGATGATTTTTTAGAGGTTGTTTCAAATGTATAATGCTCTTTCCAGAAATCATCTATGCTAAAAGAGAATAGTTTATAATAATCTTTCTTGTTGTTTAAATGAATTACTTTAGAAAATAAATTTTGATGCTCAGCAAACAATGCAGCCAATTGTGCAATTCTAATGGTAGGAAAATTAGTTGGGCGCATTCTAAAAAACTGAAAACTATTTTTAATCTTTGGATGCAAATTAAACTTGTGTTTTAAGTAGACAAACTCCTTTTTAAGATTTAAGTAGTATTCACTTTCTATTTCTGTTTCCAAAAAACCTGCCATTCCAAAAAGTAGTGCTGTCAACCTTTTTTGGTCATGAGCTACTTTTCGAACTGTAGAAAAATCTATAGCTTTCGCAAAATCTAAAAAAGCATCTCCATTAATTTTCAGTCCAAAGTTTTTAGCTAGCAATTGAAATAAAACTGCGTCCTAATCTAATTTTGATTCCTTTAATAGCATTTCTATGGCTTTCGATTTCTGCTCTAATCGTTCAAAATACAAACGTTCTTGCCAATTTTTAATTAAGAATACATCTACAGTTTGAATTTGATTTTCGCAAGGAATCCAAGTCTTATCTGCAAATAAAAGACTGTTATAATTATTTAGAATTGATCCATCTATAAAATCCTTTAGCACTACTGTAATTAAAGGTTCATTATTTTTAGTGTAGATTATAGCATCATTCTCCCAAACTACATGTAAAATTACAGCATCATAATTGGGATCTGTTTCGTGTTTATGTAAATACCAATCTGATGCTTTTACGTGCATTTCTATATTACCAACCCATAATTGACCATCAATATATAATTGAGCGTTTAAGAAATCTGGACCAGCGTGTTTATTAAGTAAACCTGTTTTTTTGAGCTGTATTTTTTTACCGTCGGAAGTTTTTAGATTTAACGAAGAAAAAAGTTGGTACTGCCAAACATAATACAAAAATTCTTCTTTCATTAATTTTTTATTTCTAATGTACAAAAAATTTATAAGCTTATAAGTTTTAATAATACACAAAAGAATTGGTATTGCATTTTATGCATTATTTTTGTAATCTAAATAAAAAAAATGAATACTATAGAAAGTTTACAATGGAGATATGCAGTTAAAAAGTTTAATCCAAAAAAAAATCTTAATGACTCTCAAATAAATATCCTTAAAGAAGCTTTTAATTTAACAGCAACTTCATATGGATTACAACCTATAACCTTGCTAGTTATTAAAAATAAAATACTTCGAGAAAAGTTGGTTACCCATTCTTACAATCAAACTCAAGTATTAGACGCCTCTCATTTATTGGTAATTTGCACACCACAAGAATACCATACAGAAGAGGTTCATAAATATTTTAACCTAGTTCAAAAAATAAGAAAAACTGAAGATAGCATTATTACCCCTTTCAAAAATTTTTTAACAGCTGAAATTGATAAAAAATCACAGGAAGATCTTTTAAAATGGACTAAAAATCAGGCATACTTGGCATTAGGAAATCTTCTGACTGTGTGTGCTATTGAAAAAATTGATGCTTGCCCAATGGAAGGTTTTATTGCTGAAAAATATAATGAAGTTTTAGATTTAAAAAATAAAAACCTTACGGCTGTTCTAGCACTACCTGTAGGATATAGAGCGGATGACGACTATATGAAAGATCTAAAAAAAGTTCGGAAAAATACAAATGATATTGTTTTAGAATTTAATTAAAAAATACAGAGCCTTCTTTAAAAGAAGGCTTTTTTTTGCCCTTTTAAAATCGTATTTTTGATGTATAAAACAGAATCATTTTCTTATGAGTCAAGATATCAGAAATATAGCACCACAAAACGTTTGGAATCACTTTGCAGATTTAAATGCAGTGCCAAGACCTTCTAAAAAAGAAGAACGCGTAATACAGTTCATGTTAGATTTTGGTAAAAGCTTAAACCTAGATACTTCTGTAGATAAAGTTGGTAATATTATTATTAAAAAACCAGCTACTTCTGGTATGGAAGATAGAAAAGCTATAGTAATGCAAGGTCATTTAGATATGGTGCATCAAAAAAATGCTGATACTAATTTCGACTTCGAAAAAGAAGGCATCAAAATGTTTGTTGATGGTGATTGGGTAAAAGCAAAAGGTACTACCTTAGGTGCAGATAACGGTTTAGGAGTTGCAGCGATTATGGCTGTATTATCTTCTAAAGAAATTCAACATCCTGCAATAGAAGCACTTTTTACTATTGATGAAGAAACAGGCATGACAGGTGCAATGGGTTTAGAAGCAAATGTTTTAACTGGTAAAATACTACTGAATTTAGATACTGAAGAAGATGATGAAATTGGTATTGGTTGTGCAGGTGGTGTTGATGTTACAGCCACAGGTAGTTATACTTTAGAACCAATACCCGAAAAAACAAAAGCGTTTAAAATTGCTGTAACTGGCTTAAATGGTGGTCATTCAGGTATGGATATCATTAAAGGATTAGGCAATGCGAATAAAATTATGAATCGGTTATTATTTGGCGGTTATGAGAAATTCGGATTACGAATTGCAAGCATCAATGGGGGTAGTTTACGAAATGCTATTCCAAGAGAAAGTTTCGCAACTGTTGTGATTGATAGTGCCTCAGAAAAACTATTCTTAAAAGAAAGTTATCTTTTAATTGATAAAATTAAAAAGGAATTTGCTTCTTTAGAACAAAACTTAATCGTAGAAATTAAAACAACTGAAACTCCCACAAACATTTTAGATATAGCCTCTCAAAACAAATTTACTAAAGCAATTTATGCAACGTTAAACGGTGTTTATAGAATGAGTCCGGATGTTGAGGGTTTAGTAGAAACTTCTAATAATATTGCTAAAATAACAGTTGAAAGTGGTGAAATTAAAATTTTGTGTCTTACTAGATCATCATCAGAAAGTAATAAATGGGATTTAGCAAATGCAATAAGAGCTGCTTTTGAATTGGCTAATTTTACAGTAGATTTCTCAGGTTCTTATCCTGGTTGGTTGCCAAACATGAATTCGTCTATTTTAAAAGTTGTAGAAAGTTCTTACATAAAACTTTTTAAAGATCAACCTCATGTAGCAGCTTGTCATGCAGGTTTAGAATGTGGAATTCTAGGAGAAAATTACCCAGAAATGGAAATGATTTCTTTTGGGCCAAATATTAAAGGTGCACACTCTCCAGATGAAAGAGCTCAAATTTCATCAACACAAAAATTCTGGAAATTATTGCTTGAAGTTTTAAAAAACATTCCTAAAAACACTTCTATCTAATTTATAAAAAATAAAATGAAAGAAGATATTAAATTGTTTAAAAAATATTTAAATATAGATTTAACAAACTAATTTACAAAGAAGTACTACTCTACATTATTGTTAACATCTTTCATTGAAATAAAACAGAAAAAAATGTAATTTTACTGATAAGTAATAACATCTTTTCATGGGAAAAATAATAGCTATTGCAAATCAAAAAGGAGGTGTAGGTAAAACTACTACAAGCGTAAATCTTGCAGCCTCTTTAGGTGTTTTGGAAAAAAAAGTTTTATTAATAGATGCTGACCCCCAAGCAAATGCTTCCTCTGGATTAGGAATTGAATTAGAAAATGTAGAATTTGGAACTTATCAGGTTCTAGAACATACCATTTCTGCAAAAGATGCAATTGTTACCACCAATTCACCTAATGTAGACATTATTCCTGCCCATATAGACCTAGTTGCTATTGAAATTGAATTGGTGGATAAGCAAGAAAGAGAATACATGCTTAAAAAAACACTAGAAAAAATTAAAAACGATTATGATTTCATAATCATTGATTGCGCACCTTCTCTAGGGTTAATCACTTTAAATTCTTTAGTAGCAGCAGATTCTGTTATTATACCAATACAGTGCGAATACTTTGCATTAGAAGGGTTGGGAAAATTGCTAAACACTATAAAAAGTGTCCAGAAAATCCATAATCCAGATTTAGATATAGAAGGTTTACTTTTAACCATGTTCGATTCTCGTTTACGTCTATCTAACCAAGTTGTAGATGAAGTACGCAAGCATTTTTCTAGTATGGTTTTTAATACAATTATTAGAAGAAATACGCGTTTAGGAGAAGCTCCAAGTTATGGAGAAAGTATTATTGCGTATGATGCTACTAGTAAAGGTGCTGTAAATTACTTAAATTTAGCCCAAGAATTATTAAAAAAGAATTCATAACATGGCAAAAGCAACTAAGAAACAAGCTTTAGGAAGAGGATTATCTGCTTTGTTACAAGAAAACCCTAATATAAACTCTGCATCAGATAAAAACGCAGATAAATTAGTGGGTAATATTATTGAATTAGAATTAAATTCTATTGAAGTAAACCCTTACCAACCAAGGACTTATTTTGATGAAGAAGCTTTAAGAGAACTTGCAACCTCAATAAAAGAACTTGGCGTTATACAACCAATTACCGTAAGAAAGCTAGATACTAACCAGTTTCAATTAGTTTCTGGTGAACGAAGATTTAGAGCCTCAAAATTAATTGGCAATAAAACAGTACCAGCCTATATAAGAATTGCTAATGACCAAGAGATGCTAGAAATGGCATTGGTAGAAAACATTCAGCGTAAAAATTTAGATCCTATAGAAGTAGCACTTTCTTATCAACGTTTAATTGACGAAATTCAATTGACTCAAGAGGAATTGAGTACCAGAGTTGGTAAAAAACGCTCTACAGTAACTAATTATTTGAGACTATTAAAATTAGATCCTATTTTACAAACAGGCATGAGAGATGGCTTTATTTCTATGGGACATGGACGCGCTATGATTAACATAGAAGATACAGAAGATCAATTAGCGATTTATGAAAAAATTTTAAGAGAAAAATTATCTGTAAGACAAACTGAAGAACTTGTAAAAAACTTAAAAACAGGAACTACTGCCAAACCAAAAAAGAAAGTAATACCTGCATTTATAAAGAATAATAAACAAACATTTAATGACTTTTTTGGTCATAAAATTGATATTAGTGTAAGCCCTAATGGAAAAGGGAAAATTAGTATTCCGTTTCATTCTGAAGAAGATTTTAATAGAATTAAAAAACTACTCGAGTAAGTGTTCCTTAAAAAATCGATACTTTTTGTGGTAATTGCTTTTTTATCTCTGAGTTTATCTGCTCAGAAAGATTCAATTACAGATGTAAAAAAAGTTCAAGATTTAAAGATTAAAGGTAAAATTAAAACCACACAAGGTATTTATAATCCTTTAGCACCCTCTAAAGCCGCCTTTTATTCAGCTATTTTTCCTGGATTAGGACAAATATATAATCAAAAATATTGGAAGGCTCCTATTGTTTGGGGAGCATTGGCGATACCTATATATTATCATCAAATTAATAACTCAGATTATAGAAGATTTAGAAATGCCTATCGGTTAAGAAAAAATGGGCTAGTTGATGAATTTACAGTGAATGGTATAGAAACAGTTTCCACGCAAACTCTAGAAACTGCACAGAAACAGTTAAGAGAAAATAGAGACTTATCATTATTATCTGGAGTCATAATTTATATACTACAAATAGTAGAAGCAAGTGTTAATGCACATTTGATGCAATTTAATACTGATGATAACTTAACTTTAAAACCTACTTTAATTCAAGATCCAATCTCTTTTGATGCACCTGCAGTAGGTTTAACAATTAAATATAACTTTTAGATGAAAATTGCACTTTTAGGATATGGAAGAATGGGAAAAGAAATTGAAAAAATTGCAATTTCTAGAGGTCATGAAATAGTAATCCGAAAGGAGGAAACAACAAAAATCGATATTACTTTAGCAGATGTTGCTATTGATTTTAGTGTTCCTTCTTCTGCATTTGAAAATATTACCAACTGTTTTAAAAATGGTGTTCCAGTAGTATCTGGAACTACTGGTTGGTTAGAAAAATATGAAGAAGCTTTAAAAGTTTGTGAAACTAACAAAGGTGCTTTTATATATGCATCCAATTTTAGTGTAGGTGTCAATATTTTCTTTGAGCTAAACAAACAGTTAGCTAAATTGATGAGTAATATAGACAATTATTCTATTTCCATGGAAGAAATACACCACACTAAAAAATTAGATGCACCAAGTGGAACTGCAATTACTTTAGCAGAGGGTATTATTGCTAAAACAGATAAAGAAAATTGGGCATTAGGTAAAAGCGATACAGCTTCTACAATACCTATTGTTGCCAAAAGAGTTCCAGATGTACCTGGAACACACTCAGTTTGGTATCAGTCTGAAGTAGATACTATTGAAATAAAACATACTGCTCATAATAGAAAAGGGTTTGCTTTAGGAGCTGTGGTAGCTGCAGAATGGTTACTTAATAAAACAGGAGTATTTACGATGAAAGATGTGTTAAACATCTCATAAATACTGTAACTTTTTTGTTATTTTGCGCCATATAAAACATTAAAAATTCTTTTCTTCTTAAAAGAAATAAAATATACGTTATGACATTTACACAATGGTTTCTATTTTTCTTAGCTGTACAATTAATTCATTTTTTAGGAACATGTAAATTGTATGTTAAAGCTGGAAGAAAAGCTTGGGAAGCTGCAGTACCTGTTTACAATGCAGTTATATTAATGCAGATTATTAATCGTCCAAAATGGTGGGTAATACTTCTATTTATTCCTGTTGTAAACCTATTAATGTTTCCTGTTATTTGGATAGAAACCATTAGAACTTTTGGATTTTACAGAAAAATAGATTCTTTACTTGCCATTGGAACACTTGGATTATATATATTTTATATTAATTATGCTACAGAAGCAACATTTAATTCTGATAGAAGTTTAAAACCACGCTCTGAACTAGGAGAATGGATAAGTTCTATTACTTTCGCCATTATTGCAGCTACTTTAGTGCATACATACTTTATGCAACCATTTACCATTCCTACGTCTTCATTAGAGAAATCTTTACTAGTTGGAGATTATTTATTTGTAAGTAAATTTCATTATGGAGCCAGGGTTCCATCTACTGTAATTGCTGCACCAATGGTTCATGACTCATTACCTTTTACAGGAACTAAATCGTATTTAAAAAGTCCACAATTGCCTTATACTAGATTACCAGGTTTACAAAAAATTAAAAATAATGATATTGTTTGTTTTAATTGGCCTGCAGATTCATTAGCCACTATGTGGGGAGATACCTCTGGTAAATTTACCTATAAGCCTTTTGATAAAAAAACAAACTACGTAAAACGTTCAGTGGGAATTGCAGGAGATTCTTTAGAAATGAAGAATGGTTATATTTATATTAACGGCAAAAAAAATGACTTACCTTATAGAGCAAAACTTCAATTCTATTACACATTTGAGTGTAAAGAACCTATAAGTCAAAGCTCATTTCCAAAATTTTTATTAAACAAAGAAAGAACAGGTGTTTATAAAATTTTATCTGAATATTGGGATAATGAAAAAGTCCAAAATGCCATTAAAGAAAATGGAAGCCTTTCAAAAATAGGCGAAGATTCTTTATATACAGAAGTTGCAGGAGGTATAAATCCGCAATTTGCTCAACGTTTAAAAATGATTAGTGTTGAAAATAAAATCAACATTAATATGACAAATGAAGAAGTAGAACGTCTTAAAAAATATCCACTTACAGTATCTGTTAAAAAAGTTAATCATGATGCTGATAATGCCATATTTCCTCATGTGAAAGAATTAGGTTGGAGCCAAGATAATTTTGGACCTATTTACATTCCTAAAAAGGGAGCTACAGTTGAACTGAACTCAGAAACAATTCCTTTTTATGAGCAGATTATAAAAAATTATGAAGGAAACAATTTAATGGTAAATGGAAACGATATTTTTGTTAACGGACAAAAAGCAACTTCTTACACTTTTAAACAAGATTATTATTATTTAATTGGAGATAACAGACACAACTCTTTAGACGCTCGTTATTGGGGTTATGTACCTTTTGATCATGTTCTAGGTAAACCTGTAATGATTTGGTTTAGTTGGGATGCAGATGCACCTTCATTCTCTGCTAAATTAAAATCTATTAGATGGGATAGAATGTTTACTACTGTTCATGGTGAAGGAGAACCAATTTCTTACAGATATATAGTATTTGCTTTAATTGCACTTTATATTGGTTACAGTTTCTACAAAGGAAAGAAGAAAAAATCTGAATAATTATTTAGTTATAAACTTATAACAAAGAATGGCTTTATTCATACCAACCTACTTCTCACCTATTTCTCAGTATTCAGAAATGATAAATGCTGATGAGATTGTGTTTGAAATGGAAGATAATTTTCAGAAACAAAGCTATCGAAACAGATGTTACATTTACAATTCTAATGGTAAACAACTTTTAAGTATACCTGTAAAACACATTGATAAAGAGGGGCGTAAAAAAACAAAAGATACTCTTGTAGAAAATGATTTCCCTTGGCAAGATCAACACTTTAAATCCTTAAAATCTGCTTATAGGACTTCTCCTTTCTTTGATTTTTTAGAAGAAGAAATAGCGCCAATTTTTCAAAAAAAATATAAATATTTGCAAGATGTAAATATTGATACCTTTTTGTTTATAAAAGATACATTGCAATTAGAACAAAACTTTACACAAACGAACTCTTACCAACATAAAAATGATTCTAAGGATTTTAGAATTCTTGCAGACAGAAAACACCAACCCAAAAAAACAATTGATAGATATATACAGATGTTTGATAACAAACATGGTTTTATCCCTAATTTATCAATCTTAGATTTAATCTTTATGGAGGGACCAAATGCGTTGAGTTACTTATAATTCGTTGAAATTAATACTTGTTTAGAAAAAAGTATGGATTACTAAAATAGAAATATTACACAAAAAGGACTTTTTGTTAATAAAAGAAATACATGGCAAAGTTTATCATTCACTATTCTCTACATTTTCTATTTCCCTTATTTTTATGCCTTGTGTTTTTTAAAACAAAATGGAGAACGGCCTACTTTATTTTTCTAGCATCTATGTTGGTAGATATAGATCATTTGTTAGCAAACCCAATCTTTGCAGAAAACAGATGTAGTATTAATTTTCATCCTTTACATACCTATTATGCAATAGGTATTTACTTTGTAGGATTATTATTTAAAAAAACAAGAATACTAGCAATAGCATTAGTATTTCACATGCTAACTGACTTTATTGATTGCTATTTGTAAAGCGCTTATAAAGTCTTGTGATATCATTAGAAATATTAAATTTGATAATAATATACAAGTATAATAGTCCAATTATTATGCTTTTTAAAGCAATATTAATAATTGGGTGAATTGGAAATTTAAATATGTATATTTCAGAAATATTAAAATCCCAAAAGTTGAACCCCAGATACATTAAGGTTATTATTAACATCATTATCAGTGATTTATCTGTAAAAGGAGTCATAGAAAATTTACTTTTTACAAACAAAATTTTTCCTGTATTGGCTGTGAAAATCACAATTAACGTAGCTAAAGCCAACCCATCTGTACCCATTTCTAAATTGTAATAAAACAATCTATTTAAAAAGTATACAGACAAAGCCATACCTAAACTAAATGGTAAAGTAACTCTGTAGTATTTAGAGTTATTAATAATAGCTCCATTATTCCCTAAAAAACCATTATACATTTTAAGTAACGAAATCATAAAAACAACAAGTGTTCCTCCTGCATATTCTTTGGGTAACAAACTGAACAATTGTTGCACGTTTGTATTAATCAAAACAAAGAAGAAACCACTTATTAGAAGTAAATTTATAGAGCTTTTTTTATACAAAGAAGCAACTTCTGAATTATTTTCCTCATTTAAAGTTTTAGAAGTTAAGGGTTGTAAAATATTTAACATTGCCCTACTTGGTGCCTCTATAAAAGAACCAATAAAAACAGCAACAGCATAATAAGCTGCTTTTTCTAGAGACTCTTTACCTGGAATCATAAATTTATCTATATCTAGAATTATAGCTCCTGCACTACCTGCAAGAATAATATAGATAGAATAACGCATTATTTCATTAAAATTCTCAGGTCTAGAAAAAGTAAATTTTGGAAAATACAATCTAAAAGCATAAAACATCATTACAAACATTCTTAGAAAATAAGCAACTGTTAAGTAATATATAAATTCTGCCTTTGTAATAAAATCAAAATAGACCGCAAAAAGTAATATCATTACTACAGCTCTATTCCATAATTCTTTTAAAATATTACCAAAAACCGATTGAAATTGCACTTTTGCCCAAGCATAAAACACCTCGAAATAAGCACATGTGAAAGCTATAAGATAAATAACAAATGTGTAATCTTTTATTATAGGGTTTTCTTCTGATAAGTAACTACTTATTTGTTCGTAAAAAGCATTACCTAGAAATCCCATTGGTAATGCAACTAAAAGAGGCAAAAAGAGAATAGAAGATAAAAACTTGTCTTTTTCTACTTTAGTAAAGTAACTTGAAAAAAACTTTACAATAGTATGATGAATCCCTAAAGCAATCAAGGGCATTAATAAATTTGATGAAGACAATAAAAAAGTAACCAAACCATAGTATTCATCTTCTAAAAAACGAGTGTATAGAAACAACGTATTAATACCTCCAAAGACAAAACCTAAGTAGATAAATAGCGTGTTTTTAAATGATTGTTTTAATACAATTCCCATTTTTAAAGAGATTTTATTACTGCAGCTAATTGTTTTGCAAGCTGTTTTCTATGAAATTGATCTATATTTTTTGAGGCTACTTTTAAACCATTACCCTTAAAATCTTCATACATCTTCAAGATTTTTGTTCTAAGGTTATCTTTATTATTGTAATCAATGACATTACCTGCTTCGGTTTTTTGCAATATTACTGCTAAATCACCTTGAGTAGGCCCAATTGCTAAAATAGGTCTTTTTGCAGTTAAGTACTCAAAAAGTTTACCAGTTAAAATACCTTCAGCATTTTCTACATTAGGAATTAATAATAGCAAAACTTGCGACTTTTTCTGGTATTCAATTGCTTTTTGATGAGAAACATAACCAACAAAATTTGAATTATTAGTTAATTGATTTACTTTAATCTCTTTGAGAACCTCATCAGAAATATCTCCAATAAAATTTAATTCTAAGTCTTTTTGGAAACCTGCATTTTCTGCACAAATATTCTTTAAAACGTCAAATAAAACCTTAGGATTGCTTTGTTTAGGTAACAAACCTATATAAGAAATAGAAAATTTGACATCTAGCTTTATACTAAGATCTTGTAGAACTTCATCATCAAAACCGTTTGTAATCACCTCTACTCTACTAGTTTTTTTTTCGAATTCCTTTTTCAGCGAATTACTAACTGTTAATATACAATCAGCACTTTTTAGCACATTTTTTTCTAATTTTAAATGCTTGTTTTTTGCAAACGAAAGCTGTTTAAACTCTTTATTATAATATAAATTTGTCCATGGATCTCTAAAGTCTGCAATCCACTTTATGTTGGTCTGTTTTTGCAATTGATTTGCAATTAAATGCATACTATGAGGTGGACCAGTAGAAATTACGGTATCAATTTTATGATTCTTTAAATAGCCTTGTAGATATTTAACTGAAGACTTCACCCAAAATACTTTTGGATCTGGAATAAAAAAGTTCCCTCTTACAAAAGACAAAAACTTGCTATTTGTACTGTTAGAAATATCTTTCTTTTGCTGATTTTTCTTCTTCCAAAAAAGAATATCTGTTGGCTCCCAAATTGGTTGTTTTAGAATGGTAATATTTTTAGGAACTTGCTTTTCTAATGATGTGTCGTTTTTTGGATAGTTTGCCTCATCTACTGTATATACAATTGGTTCAATACCAAAATCTTGTAAATATTTTACAAATTTTAACCAACGTTGAACGCCAGAACCACCTGCAGGCGGCCAATAATATGTAATTATCAATACTTTCAAACCTGAAGGTTATTATATAAATTTAAAAGTTTTTGACAAGTAATTTCCCACGAAAATTCATTTTTTATAAAATCTTCACCATTCTTACCTAATTTTTCTCTTAAACCTTTGTCCTCATAAAGCTGTATTACTTTTAAGGAAAAATCTGCAGAATCTTTCTCATTATGTACTAAACCAGAATGCTTTTTAGTTACTAGTTTTTTTTGTGCTATTGCATTACTTACTAATAATGGTTTTGCAAAACTCATGTATTGAAAAATCTTATTTGCATAAGCGACATCGTGTTGTAAATTTCTGTGTAAAGGAGAAATACAGACATCACTCGCTTTAATATATGATTGAAAGAGGTTTACATCTTTCCAACCTTCAAAATCTACAAATTTTTCAATTTTCAAATCTTTAACCTCTTTTTTTAAAATTGAATCAGTAGTATTCTTACCTACAATTACTAATTTTATATTTGGAATCTCTTTTCTAAGTTTAGGTATAGCAGCAATGGCTGTTTGTAGACCTCTTCTTAGGTGTGTATCTCCTAAATATAATAGTACAAAATGTTTTTCATACTTATCTAATATGCTTTGGTCAACGGTAAAGTTTTTATAAAAAGAGGTTCTAATTGTATTAGGAACTAAAACAAATTTACTTTTTTGAGCTGGCAATCGCGTTTTTAGAGTTTTTATAAATTCTGGAGAAACTGTTATTACCTTATCTGCCTTAGAAATAAATTCTTCTTCTTTGTTTTTCCACTTTTTTGTAGAAATAAGGTACTTTCCTGGAAATTTCTGTAAGTGAGGATACTGCTTCATAACTTCAGGAAGATTGTCATGCAAATCTAATACAATTGGTAATTTCTTTTGCTTGTTTGCCTTAAAAACTGCCTCAGCAACTCTAATATCATGAATATGTAAAACTTGTACTTTAGTTTCTTTTATAAATTTTTGCACTTTCTGTTGCATTAAAAAAGTATAAATAGGAATCGTATATGCTAAAGCAGATAATTTATACTCAAACTTATTAGAATGATAACGTTTTACATTTATTCCATTTATAAGTTCGTTTTTCTGTTCTTTAGAATATGATAAGCAAAACAGGAAGACGTCGTGTCCATTTTCGACTAAAGAAACTGCTTCATTCTCTACTCTTGGGTCTGGAGGAAAACTAGCATCGAGAACCATTCCTATTCTCATGCTTTCTCTTGATTTTTCTTCTTATTATATAAAATACATCCTAAAGAAATAATAAATAAAAATGCGTAAGAACTTAAAGATAAAAAACTCCCTTTTTGAATAACTTTAGGCTCAAATTTAAATACAATTTCATGATTTCCTTCAGGTACTCTCATTCCTCTTAAAACATAATTCACTCTATAATGTGGCGTCAATTCTCCATCAACATAAGCATTCCAACCATCTTTATAATATATTTCAGAAAAAACAGCAAATTGCTCTGTTTTAGCATTTGAAGTATATTTTAATTCTGTAACACCATACTTATCTAAAGAGATACTTGCTGTAGTATCTTTCTGAAAATTGAAAGTACTATTCTCTAAAAGCTTGCTTTTATCTATAACTGCACTTAATTGTGTATTAAGTGAATCTAACGTTTTCATTTCTTGGTCTGCAGAAGTCACTAATAGTACATTTTGTACAAACCAAGCATTACCATATGCATCTGGATTTAATTGTGCTTGTGGTTGATTATTTTGATCTGCAATAATAAAATATTTAGTGTTTAACATATTTAAAACACGCATATTGTTCTTTACTATTTGATAATCAAACAACTCTTTATATCTACCCATTTTTGCAGCATGATAACCTCCTATTGATTGATGAAAATAAGAAGTAGAACCGTCTTGCATAGGATCTACTGTAAAGTTTGCTACTCTATAATGAGATTTATCTTTTAAGATTTGTTTATCTGCATTTGACGCTATAAATGGTTTTTCGACTTTTCTCGAAGATCTAAAATCAGATTCATTCACATAACGTTTATCTACAGAAAGTAAATCCACTAGAAGAAATACAACCAATGCTATAATTGCATATTGCTTTTTTAATTTTTCTTTTAATGTAAACCATAAAATTCCTGCTGCTAGAATTACGAGACCTATAGACCTAAGAGAATCTATTAACAACATCGATTTCCTATCTGCAATAACTGCATCTAATAAACCTGGCAGATCATTGTAACTTGCATCCCTTAGTCCTTCGAAAGTTGCAAAGCTCTGAGCTAATAAATACCCAAAAACAATTAATCCTAAAAAAGTGAAAAATGCATTTTTTAATGCTTTCTTTTTCTTTTTACTCGAAACTTCTGATGAGAAAAATTCTTTTAATGCTAATACTCCTAATATTGGAACACAAAGTTCTGCTATAATTTGTATTGATGAAACTGCCCTAAATTTATTATATAAAGGAACATAATCTATAAAAATATTCGTTAAACCCTCAAAATTCCTACCCCAACTTAATAAAATAGAGAATACTGTGGCTGCTACTAACCATTGTTTTAATTTTCCTTTTACTAAAAAAATACCAAGAAAAAATAAGAAAAATATGACAGCTCCTATATATGCAGGAGCTTCAATAATTGGCTGATCTCCCCAATAAGTAAGTACTTGTTTAGAATAATCATTGGCTACTTTTTTTCCAGCAGTTTTAGCTATTAACTTATAAAACTCAGAATCATCACCTAATTCTTCAACAGTTCCTCCACCCATAAATCTAGGAACAAATAAGTTGAATGTTTCTAGCTTAGCATAGCTATATTGAGTAATATAGCTTTTATCTAAACCTTGCGTTTCTTGTTTTTTAGAACCATCGGCATTAATGGTTAATTCAGATTTTCCTCTAGTACTGAAATCTGTATATTCTTTCATAGCCATTAATCTTGGTGCATTTGCTCCAATTCCTAAAATAACAGCGGCTATAATTACTATAGCTTGTTTTATAAAACGAGCTAATTTACCTTCTTTTATGGCATGAACCAATTCTACAGTTCCCAGTATTAACAAACAGAAACCTAAGTAATATGTCATTTGTATGTGGTTTGCATAAATCTCTAATGCCATAGCTAAACCAGTTACAATGAAACCTAACACAAACTTTTTTCGAAAAACCAATAAAACCCCAGCAACTACTAATGGCATATAAGCTATAGCATGTGCTTTGGAATTATGACCAGGTATAAAAATAATTATCAAATAGGTAGAAAAGCCAAAGGATAAAGCTCCTAAAATTGCCAATCTCCATTTAACTTTTAATGCCAACATTAGCACGAAAAAACTTAAAAAATACAAAAATGTATAATCTGCAGGTCTTGGTAAAAAACGGAATACTTTATCTATAGTTCTTACAAAATCATAAGGGTAATATGCGCTTATTTGGTAAGCTGGCATTCCACTAAATGAAGCACCTGTCCAATAAGGTTCTGCGTCATTATTAGCTCTATAATCCTTAATTTCTTTAGCCATGCCTATAAACTGAGTAATATCTGACTGAGCTAATTTTTGACCCTTTAAAACAGGATTGAAATAAAGTAAAGATGCAATAACAAAAAGAAGAAATGCAACTGTATATGGTAAAATCTTTTTTAGTTTCAAACTTAAAATTTAAAATGGTGATAATTCTTCAAAAAACATTAATCAATCTCCTCAAAATCAACATACTCTCCAACGTTATTCTTACTCTGAGCCTCTTTTCTTGGTGCTTTATCTATAATTGTTTCCCCTTCTTTAACAGTACTTTTGGCTTGTTGTTTACCAAATTGCTCTGCTGCTTTTTGCTGCATAGTGCTAGCTACTTTATTCAATAAAAAAGGAGCGAAAAGTTTCGCTACAAATTTGAATGCATAGTAAAATAAAACTAAAAAGAAGATCGTTTTTAACAAACCCATTTAAAATACATATTTAATTAATATCAAAAGTAACAATTTGGCAACAATTGATACGTTAACAAAGTACAAAATTTAAGATTTACAAAAAAGTATGCATTCCTTTTTAAAACACCATTTTTATGCTATGTTTGTTTACATTTTTATTTAAAACAAGTAAGTAAATGGTTAAAAATTGTATTAAGGAATTACTTTTTGCAGTTATTGTGTTATGTTTTTTTTCAATCTATGGACAATACACTAATGTAATAAACTCTAACAAACCAGGGTTTTCGGAGAGTCCTTACAGTGTTGGCAGAGGTGTTTATCAATTTGAAAATAATTTATTTTTTAATGACGCTCCAATAAATTCAAGTGAGAATAATTTAACATCATATGGATTAGATTTTTTATTTAGAACCAGTTTTTTTTCTGAAAAATTAGAAATAAATACACAAATCCAATATCAAAGAGATGAGATTCCCTTGACTAATGAATTTACGTCAGGATTGAAAAAATTTACAATTGGTGCAAAATACTTACTTTTTCAGCAAGAATATGAAGATAAAAGCAAAGAGGTAAGAAGTTGGAAAAGAAGAAATGCATTCGATAAAAAAAGGCTGATACCCTCTGTAGCTATTTATGCAGGTTTAAATACTGATTTAGTAAATGAACGCTACAGAATTAGGAATTTATCTCCAAAAATTGGTTTTTTACTACAAAATAATTTAAGCAACCAGTTTAACATTATTACTAATATTTTTTATGATAAAATAGGCACTGATTTTTCTGAAATTTCTTACATAATTACTGGTACAATAAACATTAGCAATAGATGGTCTACTTTTTTTGAACATCAAAATACATACTTAAACAATAAGTCAGTTTCAAATTTAGGTAGTGGGTTTGCTTACTTATTAAATAAAAATCTTCAGATTAATACTTCTGGCAGGTATTTATTTGGAAATAATAATGAAGGTTTTTTTGCTGGCGTTGGTATTTCTTACAGAATAGATAAGCACAATAATCAATTTAAAGAGTTAGATTCAGATGGGAAGATTTTAAGAAATACTCCAATTTCTAGATACAACAAAGAACAAAATCGCTTTTTCAATAGGCTTTTTCGTATTTTTACAAAGGATAAAAACAAGCGAAAAAAAAGAAAACGAAAACGAAATAAATAAAATCCTTTTAAATTTTATGATTACGATAAGAGAAGCCAAAACTAAAAGTGAAATGAAACAATTTGTTTTATTTCCTTTTTCTATTTATAAGGATAACGATTATTGGGTACCTCCTATTATAAAAGATGAAATCGCAAATTTTGATGCTAATGAAAACCCTGTTTTTAAAAATGCAGATGGTCGATTCTTTTTGGCTTTTAGAAACAACAAAATAGTTGGTAGAGTAATTGCCATTATAAATTGGTATGAGGTAAACAGTCAAAACATAAAAAAAATGCGTTTTGGTTGGTTTGATGTTATAGATGATATAGAAGTTACCAAAGCACTTTTAAACAAAGTAAACGAAATAGGTAAAAAGAATAATTTAGCATATATAGAAGGACCTGTAGGCTTTAATAATTTAGATAAAACAGGAGTTTTAATAGATGGTTTTAATCATATAGGTACCATGATTACTTGGTATAACCATCCTTATTACAAAGATCATTTAGAGCAACTTGGGTTTGTAAAAGAAAAAGAATACTTAGAGAATAAGTTTAAATTTAAAAATGTCGATGCTACTTATTATAACAGAATCAGCAACATTATTAAACGCAGATTTAAGCTAAAAGCATTAGATTTTACAAAAACCAAAGATATTTTACCTTATGTAGATGAAATGTTTGATGTCTTTAGTGCATCCTATTCTAAGCTGTCTACTTTTGTACCTATTTCTGATGCTCAAATAGCCTATTTTAAAAAGAAATACATTTCTTTCATTAACCCTGAATACATCAAATTTGTGGTAGATGAAAATAATAAACTAGTTGCTTTTGCAATTGTTATGCCTTCATTTTCTAGAGCTTTGCAGAAATCTAAAGGTAAGTTGTTCCCTTTTGGGATTTTAAGATTATTACATGCTAGAAAATATTCTAAAGATGTAACTTTCTACTTAATTGGTGTTCATCCAGAATATCAAAATAAAGGAATACATGCTATTATTTTTGATCAATACACTAAAACATTTACCAACTTAGGTATTGAAAATTGCATTAGAACTCCTGAATTAGAAGACAATGAAGCTATTAAAAAAATATGGGAAAACTTTAATCCAGAAACTCATAAAAGAAGAAGAACTTACAGAAAAGAGATTCAGTAGCTAAATATTTTATGAATAGATTTTACCAACTTTATAATTAATCTAAAATGCAACTTTTTTATAATTCAGAAATTAACGATACCACAAAACAAATTATTTTTGATAAGATTGAAAGTAGACATATTGTAAAAGTTCTAAGAAAGAAAGAAGGTGATATTCTAAAAATAACCAATGGAAAAGATTTTTTATTTGATGCAAAAATTACAATTGCTAGCGATAAAAAATGTATCGTAGAAATTATTTCTGCAACTCAAAAACCAAAACCTTGGCCTTATTATTTGCATATTGCAATTGCACCTACCAAAAATAATGACAGAACAGAATGGTTTTTAGAAAAAGCAACTGAGATTGGCATCGATGAAATTACACCACTGATTTGCAGTAGATCAGAAAGAAGAGTTGTTAAAACAGAGCGATTTGAAAAAATCATTCAGTCTGCAATGAAACAATCTTTAAAATTCACATTACCTAAATTAAACAACCCTATTAAGTTTAATGAATTTATACAACAAAATCTAGAAGGTTTAAAATGTATTGCTCATTGTGAAGAGCATGAAAAGAACCTTTTAAAGAATATTATTAAAACTGGCAAAAAGATCACAATACTTATAGGTCCTGAAGGCGATTTCTCTTTAGATGAAATTAAAAAAGCCCTAGAAAAAAACTATACTCCAATATCTTTAGGAGAAAGTAGATTAAGAACAGAAACTGCTGCTTTAGTTGCTGTAAATACAGTTTCTTTAGTGCTAGAGTAAAATCATTTTTGCTATCTTGCTTTTCTATTCAATATAAAATATGAAGCAACTCTTATTTTTAATGACCTTAACACTTTCAGTAAGTTCATACTGTCAAGATGTTGCTGTTTTAAAATACAAAGGTGGTGGAGATTGGTATGCAAATCCAACAGCTATTCCAAATTTGGTAACATTTACCAATCAAAATATAAAAACAAATATTTCTAAAAATCCACAAACAGTAGCTGTTAGTAGCGATGATATTTACAATTTTCCAATCCTGTTTTTAACAGGTCATGGAAATGTATACTTTTCAGTGGAAGAGTCCTCTAACTTAAGAAACTACTTAATTTCTGGCGGATTTTTACACATATCCGACAATTATGGTTTAGATAAATTTATAAGAAGAGAATTAAAAAAGGTTTTTCCGAGTTTAGAGTTTAAAGAAATACCAAGCAATCACCCTATTTATAATCAAACATTTAAATTTCCAAACGGGATTCCTAAAATTCATGAGCATGATAAAAAATCTGCACAAGGTTTTGGGTTGTTTTATAAAGGAAGGTTAATTGTTTTCTATGATTATGAAACAGACTTAAGTGATGGTTGGGAAGATGGTATAATACATAACAATCCAAGAGAAGTTAGAGAAAAAGCCTTAAGAATGGGTTCAAATATTATAGAATATGCTTTTACAAACTAGTGCCAATATTAATATTGATGATATTAAAATAAACTTCGACTCCAGTGGTTTATGGGTTTTAAACATTGCTATTGCAATTATAATGTTTGGAGTTGCTTTAGCAATTACTGTAGATGATTTTAAACGATTGTTTAAAGACCCAAAGATTGTTTTTGTTGGGGTATTATCGCAATTTATTTTATTGCCATTATTTACTTTTTTAGGCATTTTATTGATAAAACCTCATCCAAGTTTTGCATTAGGAATGATGATGATTGCAGCTTGTCCTGGTGGGAACGTGTCTAACTTTTTTAGTAAAATGGCCAAAGGTAATGCAGCTTTATCTGTAAGTTTAACCGCTTTTGCAACATTAATCTGCATTTTTATGACTCCCTTTAATTTGCAATTTTGGGGCAGTTTATATGAACCAACCAATGAAATTTTAAAAACAGTGGAACTTAATTGGGTAGATTTATTAAAGTTAGTTTCTTTAATTTTAGGAATACCTTTAGTTTGTGGAATGCTCATTAAACATTACCATTCAGAAATGGCTGGTAAAATAGAAAAAATTCTAAAACCTTTATCAATGCTGGTTTTTATAGCTTTAATATTTATTGCATTTTCACAAAATTTAGATGTTTTTGTAAATCATATACACCTTGTATTAGCTTTGGTTGTTTTTCATAATATTTTTGCATTTATTTTGGGGTATTGTACAGCAAAGACCTTCAAATTGAGTAAACGAGATTGTAAAACAATATCTATGGAAACTGGAATTCAGAATGGCGGGCTTGGTTTGTTATTAATTTTTGGCTTTTTTGATGGCTTAGGAGGAATGGCTTTATTAGCTGCTTTTTGGGGGATTTGGGACGTTTTTTCTGGAATGCTATTGGCTACTTTTTGGGGGAGAGATAAAAAGGTATCACTTAATAAATCTTAAGTAAAATAAATATCTGCTACTTAACCTATTTAACTTGGTAAATTTACCGGAAATATTTCTCAGCAAAACACATAAAATCTTTATAAATATAATCTTGATCATCCTTTAAATTTTACAAATGATTTTAAAAAAAATTTGGTATAATTCTGTAAAACTATTCTTAAGAATTAGTCTGAATTTCTATGCCAAAGAAATTAAAGTTTTTGGGAAAGAAAATGTACCTAAAAAAGGGGCAATTCTGTTTGCAGTAAACCATCCAAATGCTTTATTAGATCCGCTTTTTGTTACCACTTTCAATCCTAGAGAAAATCATTTTTTAGTTAGGGCAGATGTTTTTAAAAAACCATTGATTAAAAAAGCATTAGCTTCTTTAAACCTAATGCCTATTTACAGAATTAGGGATGGTAGAAAGCAATTATCCAAAAATGAAGAAATTTTTAATAAGTGCTTTAATATATTAGCTAGAAAAGAAACGTTAATTATTTTTCCACAGGGAGGACATTCTAGAGATAGAAACATAAAACCCTTAAGTAAAGGATTTACTAGAATTGTATTTGGTGCTTTAGAACAAAATAATAATTTAAAAATCACTGTAATACCTGTTGGAGTTACCTACCAAAACTCATCTACTTACCCAAGCAAAGTTTGCGTTCAATTTGGATCACCAATTGACGCTAAAACTATTTATATTAATAATGAAAAAGCTAAAGCAGTAACCGTTTTAAAAGAACAGGTCACTAATCAATTAAAACAATTAACGGTTCATATTCCTAATGATGAAAATTACCATGAAACCTTAAAAAAGCTAAATGCTGCTAATGTAGATTTTACAGAAGTTAATACGATTAATGAAATGATTCGGAATCAAAAATTTCCTGAATCAAAGCAGAAAAAAACTAATTATTTAAAACCAATATTCTACCTGATTTTAATCAATAGTATTTTACCTTATTTTATCTGGAAAAAATTCTCAAAAAATATTAGCGAAATTGAATTTATAGACACAATGCAATATGGTGTAAACGTAGTTACCTTCCCTTTATTCTATATATTACAAAGCATTCTATTATCCTTTTTATTTGGCTGGAAATTTGCTATTTATTACTTAATACTATCTGTTTTTACAGTGTATGTTTATACAAAATTAGCACCAGTAAATACTGAAAGTAATATCAATTAAAATAATATACCAAACCAAATTAGTGTTGTTATTAAAAAAGCTAAACTCTTGAATAATTTGAAACTGAAATACATTCAGCACAAAAAAGATAGGAGTAAGACCAGAATAAAGTTACTAATTTAAGATAGCATCTTGTATTACTTGCTGAATCTTAGTTCGCATATCGGTTTCTATGAGTCCTGTATTCTTCATATCAGGATATACTCTGTTTGATAAAAAAACATAAATAATGCCACTTTTAGGATCTGCCCAAGTATAGGTGCCAGTAAAGCCAGAATGACCAAAACTTTCATCAGAAACACAACCACAAGTTGCTTTAATAGTTTTATCTAATTGAGGTTTATCAAAGCCTAAGCCTCTTCTTACTCCTAAGTTTTCAAAATAGCGCGTATTAAACTTAGAAATGGTCTCTGATTTCAAATACCTTCTACCTCCATAATAGCCTTTTTGCAAATACATTTGCATGATTTTTGCAACATCATTTGCATTCGCAAATAAACCTGCATGACCTGCAACACCTCCTAACATAGCTGCTCCCATATCATGAACAGATCCGTGTACTAATTGATTTCTAAAATAATCATCGTTTTCTGTAGGAACAATAGATTGTTTTTTAAATTTACGTAATGGCAAATATGCAGTTCTATTTAAACCCAAAGAAGCATAAAACGTTTCATTAAGCATTTTGTCTAAAGATTTGTTGTATTTTTTTTCTAGAGCTTCTTTAAACAAATAATACCCCAAATCACTGTATTTATACCCCTCTTCCTCCCTTTGCTCTGCTTTATTTATATATTTGTAAATACTGTCTTTGTATGTATTAAGTAAATAAAGATTTTCTGCAACTTTTACTCCATATTTTTTAGTTTTTTTAGCGCTATAAAATTCTTTTAAATTAACTCCTGTAATACTATCTTGTGTATCCTTATAAAAAGGAATCCAAGGTTTTAAACGTGCAACGTGAGATAAAATTTCTTTTACAGTAAGATCTGCTTTGTTAGATTTTTTAAAACTGGGCAAAATAGTTTGCAAAGTGGCATTTATTGGTATTTTTTTATCTTCGTCAGCCTTCATTAATAATGGTAACGAAGCTAAAATCTTAGTTAAAGAAGCCAAATCATATAAATCTGAATTTTTTACTTTTAATTCTTTTGTATCCGTATGATATCCATAACTTTTTTGAAAAAAAACTTTGCCATATCTAGCCGCTAGAACTTGAAAACCTGGAGCCATTTTATCTTCTAAGATTATATTAGCTAAACTATCTATAGCTTTTAATTTTAGAGACGACATATTTACAGCTGCTGGAATTGTGTACTGCAATCTGCTTAAATTATTTGTAGATAAGCCAAAACCCTCTTTGAAATCTTCTTTAATAGAAACTGGTAATTTACCACTAGCTGTAAAAGCTCCAAAAAGCAATTGTGCAGAAAGTTCTTGCGCTAATTTACTATTTTGATATGAAATTAAAATAGTCGAAATATTGGTGAAACTTTTTAATTGAAGTAAACTATAAGGACTTGTAAATACGTCTAAAATAGTTTCTTTATTTCTCGCTATTTCTTGCAACCAAACCAGTTCTTTGCTTTTAAACTTATAACTTTTCCAAGGATGTGCGTTAGATTTATGAAAGCCTACAATTACTTTAGTATAAGGCTTTAATTTTTTTAATAACTCATTTAAATTAGGTGCAGCAATCTCATCTACTTTCGTGTAATTTTTTAACATAGTTAAAAAATGATTTCCAGAATCGTCTCCTAATTTTACGTAGGCAATTTTTTGCTTTTCTAAATTTAAAAAAGGTACTGTTTGATGTTTATTTTTTATTAATGTTAATGAGTGCTTAACCAATTCTCTATGCAATAACTCGTCTTCAGCGCTATTCAAATCTTCATGAAGATTAGAAATTGACACAGGAGTGTAGCTATGCAATCCCATCCAATATTTTGCTTTTAAAATCTTACGAACAGACAGGTTCAATCGGTCCTCTGTAAGCGTATTTAAGAGCAAAGCTTGTTTAATAAGCTTTATGGTAGCAGGTACATCTTGCGGAATTAAGAGTAAATCATTACCTGCTTTTATTGCTGCTAAGTCTATTTCGGATGAAGAAGCATAATTTGCTGCACCCTTCATATTTAAACCATCTGTAATAATTAAACCATTAAACCCTAACTCTTGTTGCAATAAATTGGTAACAACATTTTTAGATAATGAGGTAGGTAAGTTTGGAGTAGGTTCTAAACTTGGTATGTTTAAATGTGCCGTCATTACACTTCCAATACCTGCATCAAATATTTGCCTATAAGGATATAGTTCAATAGAATCTAGCCTTGGTTTATCAAATTCTAAAAAAGGGAGTGTATGGTGAGAATCTGAGTCAGTATCTCCATGACCTGGAAAATGTTTTCCATTCGCCATTACCTTATATTTTTGCATTCCTTTAGTAAATGCAATTGCTTTTTGACTCACATTTTCTTTGCTTTCCCCAAAAGAGCGATTTCCTATTATTGGGTTAGCTGGATTTACATTAACATCTAAAACAGGTGCGAAATTAATATGAATCCCCAAACGTTTGCAATGTTTACCTAACTGTGCACCAAACGCTTTAATTAGAGAATCGTTTCTAATGGCACCTAAAGTCATGTTCCAAGGAAACTTATAAGTATTTTTTAACCGCATATCTAAACCCCATTCACCATCAAAACCAATCATCAAAGGTAATTTAGAAATAGATTGATATTTGTTATTTAAAGTAGCTTGTTTTTCTGGAGTACCTTGCATAAAGATCAAATTACCTATATGATATTTAGTAATCATCTCTGTAATGAAGTCCTCATGTTTTTGATCTAAATTAGAATAGGCTTGCACCATAAATAGTTGACCTATTTTTTCTTCAATAGTCATCGAATTTATGATACTATCTACCCAAATTTCTTGGGCTTCAGAATCTTTCGCAAGTAAAGGGTCTACTCTTTGCGATTGTGCTTTAAAAGCAAAGCCAATTAAAAACAATAGGACTATTCTGTTTATCATATGCTTTTGTAACTTCAATATTTATATCAAAAAACGATTGTGCCAGCTTTCTTTAGCTGGTATTTCCCATTTTTGCTCAAAATCTTCTTTTGTATTTACCATATTATTAAATACAATAGTGTTTTTTGTTATTTTTTTTTCTTTTATATACCTCTGAAAATCAGGTAGTTTCACTAAGTTTACTATATCATTATCTTTAAATGTTACATTCATTTTATCCATTAAATCGATATTTAAATCGTTTTGAAGTTGCTGAATAAAATGTACAGAACTATCTATAGAACAACCAGAAACATTATTAAAGCCCTCATCAACAGCTAATACTAAAAATTGGTTGTACTTTATAGTAAATGATCCCTTTAAATCATCTCCATGCCTGGTCCAAGAATTAATAAATTGTTGGGTTTTAGTTGATATAAAATCGACTTCTTTAGGTGTAAATTCTCTATTCGATTGGTAAATCCAAATACGAGCATTATTGGGTATGTTTTTATATTCTGTAAACATATTTTATGTCTTTAGATTTTTAAATTTTTAAATGGTTTAGACTATTTAACATTACTAAATATTTAATAATCTAAGAGTCTAAAAAACTCATTTATCTTAAATTAAATTTTTGTTGTAATGCTTTTAATTTTTCGTCATCTGTCACTGTCTCTTTTGGGGTAGACATGCGTTCTTTAATTTGTTTTAATACTTTTTTAGTATAGAGGGGAAAATCTGCATTCTGAATCCAATTATGATAACCAGGGTTTTCTGTTAATACCTCTTCTACAGTTCTTCCTTTGTATTTTCCGAATGAAAAAACTTCCTGATTTTCTTCGTTCATTAAAATAAAACCAGCAAAGTCTGCTCTTTTGCCATGAGTAGAAAACTCACTTAAGCTATCTACTGAATTTCCTATATCATCATATTTATCTACTTGGGCTAATAGAATTTCATAGGTTGCATTTGTATCTGCTTCTGCACCATGAGCACCTTCTAATTCTTTACCACAGTAAAATTGATATCCTGCTCCTAAAGTTCTCTGTTCTTTTTTATGAAAGATTACCTGAACGTCTATCGCTTTTCTATCTTGCATATCAAAATCGATACCTGCACGCATTAACTCTTCAGCTAGCAGAGGAATATCGAATCTGTTTGAGTTGAAACCCGCTAAATCACAACCAGCAATCATTTCACTTACTTTACCAGCCAACTCTTTGAATGTAGGCTCAGTAACAACTTTCTCATTTGTAATTCCGTGAACATCTGCAGCTCCTTGAGGAATTTCTACTTCTGGATTTACCAACCAAGTTTTACTCTCTTTATTTCCGTTTGGAAATACTTTAAGTATTGAAATTTCCACAATTCTATCGGTTGCTATATTAACACCTGTTGTTTCTAAATCAAAAAACACAATAGGTTTAGTAAGGTTTAAATTCATAATATGTTACTTATCAGTTAAATAAAAAGTAAAAATATAGTTAATGATTTGATAATAAATAACTTACAAATCAAATTAATTTTTTAAATATTTCTTTAAATATAGAAAAATAGGAGTTAAAACTCTTTAAATAAAAGCTTGATTTATGAAAATTTTATTAAATTTTGACCTGAGTATAATTTAAGGTTACAATTAAATAAAATCAATTACTTAATCAATTTATTAATGTATGCACCAATTTCTTTTCCTTGTTTTAAGCCTAATTCTACAGCTGATCTATAATGTATTCCTCCATACATTCTACTAATTGCTGCTTCATCTGCTGCTGAACTAAAAGAATCATAACTTCTTACAGGCAAACCGAATGGAACCTCTGTATTGTCATCAAAATTAAATTTTTCTCCAAAAATTGAAGTTAAAACAGAGGAAGCTGCACCTGAAACAACAGAATGACCACTTGTATATTCTGGAAATGGAGGCGTTTGTAAAATTGGCAACCAGTCTTCATCAATATATTTATTTATTAAAGTTTCTGGCCGAATTAAATTACTTCTATACTTTTCATCCCAACAACTAATAAAAGCATCTGCTATTGCTAAAGAGGTCTTTGTATACGCATTTACAGTTTGCATAAAATTAGCATTTGATTTTCTGGAAGCTATCTTCGTAATACCGATCCAATGTGCTCCTGGAGAAATTTTTTTTGAGGCAAACATAAAATGACCACGGGTAACTGTTACAAAGGGATTACAATCCCAAAATTGAGCTATTGCAACTTCTTCTGAAGTATCACCTTCTTTGGTAATTTCTTCACTAATAGTATACACTTCCAATAACTCCTTATAAAAATTAGAATCTTTCTCTAAAGAAAATTTTGGTGGCTGAATTGGTTTAAACTGATCTGCAGTTTCTAAAAGAAATGGTCTAATCTTACCCCAATGAGGTTCTATTCCTTCCATATACGCAGGAGGTGTTGGTTGCCAACGAGAAGGATCATCTGTATCTAAAGTAAACTTTTCCATGGTTCTTGTTTGGTTATAATTATCTTTACTCATCCAAGATTTTATATGGTTTACTATTTTTAATGCATAATTTTTAGATGCTAAAAATTCGTTTTTATTGGTTTTTTGCCATTTGTTAAATAAACTATCTTTAAAAACATCTAACTTTTCTTCAGAAAACACTAACATTTTACTGATTTCTATATGAGCAATTAAAGCAGATAATTTTAAATTAATAAATTCATCTTTATCTGCTTTAGGTATCTGCTGTAAGTCTTTTACAGTAGTTGATAAACTCGAAAAATGGCTGTCTTCTTGGGCAAGTATTTCGTAAGCTGCTATATTAGGATAAACAAAAACTCTACTTGCTACTGGAGGTGAAAAAATATCATGAATCATTATTTCAGATAGTCTATCTACCTGTAAGTGAAAGTCTTCAGAAGATACAATTATCGGTTCTGATTTTAAGCTACAACTAGAATAAAACGAAATCAACAACAAAAAAGAGAAATAATTAAAGTACTTCATTTGGGTTTTAATATCAGAATTTTTGAATTGTTTAAATTCTATTATTATTCTACAATAAATTTACCTTTCATCATCGCATAATGGGCAGGAAAACTACAAATAAAATCATAAGTTCCTCTAGCTGGAGCTATAAATTCTATTGTAGTAGACTCTCCACCACCAATCATTTTTGTATGTGCGATTATTTCAGCTGAATTAACAGGAATGTAATCGTTACCTCTAGCTGCTGCTGCAGTTGCTGCAAAACGGGAAACGTTAACCCCCTGATTTAAAATAACTACATTATGACCCATTATTTTCTTATCTAATTTTCCTTCGTGGATTAATGTTAACTTTATTTTTTGATTTGCTTTAACTTTAAACTTCTTTACATTAAATTTCATTTTGTCACTAGTTCGTATAGAAACATTAGCAACACCGTTTTCATCAATAACAACAATAGGTGATTTTACCTCTTTTACCTTTTTGGTTAACTGAGATTTTTTAATTGTTTTTTCTGGATTTTTCTGCGTTTCATTTTTTTTATTGGCACAGCTTAAAAAAAAGAATACTCCTAAAGTCATTGTTAAAATTCGTTTCATGTATTTTTTATTTAATTCGCTATAAATATATGAATTTTATCATGTTTAATAATAAACATTGAGTATAATAAAAAAACTATATTTTTATAAATTAAATTGAATTTGTTATGCCAAAAAAAGGGAAAGAAAAAAACACGGCCAATAAAGCAAAACATTCTAAGCTGATGCAACAAAAAATCAGTAAGGTTAAGTTAAAAAAACAACTTCACAAAGACCGTTTAAAAGCTATCATACGAAAGGTTAATCAAGAAAAAAAGAAAGAAGAATGAGCCTAAAATATTACTTAGGTAGTATTGTAGCTCTGCCTCTTTTACCCATAATTTTTTTGCAAGGAAAAAAAATAAGAACAAATGTTCCAAAACTTCCAGAAGCGAGAGATCCTGAAGGTTACGTTAAGAAAAATAGTTCTAAAACTATTGAAATTTTATGTATTGGAGAAAGCACAATTGCTGGTGTTGGAGTAGATTTTCATAAAAACGGTTTTATTGGTGCTTTAGCTAATACCATTTCAGATACAAAAGCTATTTCTGTAGCATGGAAAGTGTATGCAAAAAGTGGATATACCGCTAAAATGGTTAGAGAAAAAATAGTTCCAACCATTAAAGAAAATAGAACAGATCTTATAATAATAGGATTAGGAGGCAATGATGCTTTTAGACTTCACAGTCCAAAAGTGTGGATAGAAGAAATTGAACAATTAATTACTAAACTACAGGTTAAATTCCCAAAGACACCTATTTATTTTACCAATATGCCACCTATTAAAGAGTTCCCTGCATTTACAAAATCAATAAAATTTGTTATTGGAAATTTAGTTGAGCTTTTAGGAAATCATTTGTATAGAATAATTAAAAATAAAGACAATGTTTATTATAATAATGAAATCATTACTTTAAAAAGTTGGCAAGAAAAATATAAATTATCTGGTGATATATCTACTTTTTTTAGTGATGGTGTTCATCCTTCAAAATTAACTTATCAACTTTGGGGAAAAGATATGGCTAAATTTATACTAAAAAAATAAAGGCTTTTAATCATGGATACACAAGAAATCATAAAACATTTTCAGCTTACAGAACATCCAGAAGGTGGATATTTTAAAGAAACCTATAGAAGTTCAATTACCATAAAATCAGAAAATTTAGACCATCAATTTGATGGGTATCGAAATTTATGTACAAGTATTTTGTTCTTATTAACATCGCACAAATTTTCTGCTTTTCACAAAATTAAGCAAGATGAAATTTGGCATTTTTACAAAGGGAGCACTTTAAAACTGCACATGATTTCACCTGAAGGTGATTACACTTTTAAACTTATTGGCCCTAATTTTTCTTTGGGAGAAATACCTCAATACACAGTACCAGCTTGTTGGTATTTTGCAGCTGAAGTTATTGCACCAGATTCATTTTCTTTTGTGGGATGCACAGTTTCACCAGGCTTTGATTTTAAAGATTTTACGCTACCTTCTTGTAAAGAATTATCAAAAGAATTTCCTAAACATAAATCGATTATAGAAAAGCTTACACACCATTAACTAAAAAAAGCTCTGGATATTAAAATTCAGAGCTTTTTTTATTAACTGAAACTACTATTTTATTTATCTATAGAACCTAAAACACGCTTCATAAATGAATTTAAAGCTTCTTTTTTTGAAGCACCATCTTTAATCATTTTATCTACTTCAATTGCTCCATACATATTAGAAATTAACTCACCAATAACATCTAATTCTTCATCTTTTAAAGAAGGAACTTCTGTTAAAGCTTCTAGAGTTTCAATAGTTTCTAAAACATAATCTTGATCGTTTTCTTCAATAAAACTTGTTAAATGTTTAATTACTGGTAATTTCATAATTTATTGAATTTCTGACACTAAGTCTTTTAAAACATCAAACTTGTTAGTTTGTGTTTGATTCTTTTTATCTCCTGCTACAAAAGTTGCAAACGTTGGCAAATTACTAACATCTGCTAACTTTCTACTTTCAGGAAATTTTTCAGCATCAACAATAACAAATTTAATTTGATCGTTCTCTGATGCTAATTTTTTGAATTTTGGTTTCATAATTCTACAATTACCACACCAAGTTGCAGAGTACTGTACTATTACCTTTTGATTTGCATCTAATATATGCTGTAAATTATCTTCTGTCAATTCTTGCACCATAATGATTAAAATTTTAAAATTATGAGTTGCAAAAAAAACTGCAACTCATAAGTATAATTAAATTTAGTGACTAGCTAAATATTCTTTTGTTCCTTTTGCATTAGCTTGCATAGCATCTTTACCTTCTTCCCAGTTTGCTGGACAAACTTCTCCATTTTTTTGAACATGTGCATAAGCATCAATCAAACGTAAAAATTCATTTACATTTCTTCCTACAGGCATGTGATTAATTCCTTCATGAAAAACAGTTCCTTCCTCATCTATTAAATAAGTAGCTCTATACGTTACGTTATCACCTTCTACTTGAACAGTTCCTGTCTCTTCATCATAAACTTCATTGGTAATATCTAGAATACCTAAAATAGAAGATAAGTTTCTGTTACTGTCTGCTAATATTGGGTAAGTTACACCTTCTATACCTCCATTATCTTTAGAAGTACTTAACCAAGCAAAATGAACTTCGGCTGTATCACATGAAGCACCAATTACTACTGTATTTCTTTTTTCAAATTCTGGTAATGCTGCTTGAAACGCATGTAATTCTGTTGGACATACAAATGTAAAGTCTTTTGGATACCAAAATAACAATACTTTTTTATTATTATTTACTGCCTCTTCTAATACATTTACTTTAAATGTATCTCCCATTTCGTTCATTGCATTTACATTTACGTCAGGGAATTTTTTACCAACTGCTGTTGCCATTTTTATTTATTATTTATTATTAATATTCGTTTTCTAATGCAAATATATTTTTTAATAAGAATAATATAACCATCATCATAAACTATTTAATTTATAGTAGAATAAGATTTGATTATTTAAAAAAAATCAAGTATTTGTTAATGGTAAATCTTATCATAAGATAATTACAATAGATTAGTTTAAAATTTTATAAGGATTTTAAAGGGAAATGTAAATTAGGATAAAACTACTTATTTGCAAATAATTTAATATCATTCTCAGAAACCGTATTTTCCCCAAGTATAATTAAACGCTCTACAACATTTCTTAGCTCTCTGATATTTCCTGTCCAATCGTACTTCTGCAATAATACTATTGCCTCTTGTGAAAAAACTTTTTTTGGTACCCCCTGCTCTCTTGCAATTTTTGAAGTAAAGAAATCAACTAATAAAGGAATATCATCTCTTCTTTCATTTAAAGACGGCACTTTAATTAAAATTACAGCTAATCTGTGATACAAGTCTTCCCTAAACCTACCTTCTGCAATCTCTTTTTTTAAGTTCTTATTAGTTGCAGCTACAATTCTTACATTTACCTTAATATCTTTATCCGAACCAACTCTTTGTATTTTATTTTCTTGTAATGCACGTAATACTTTTGCTTGTGCAGATAAGCTCATGTCTCCTATTTCATCTAAAAAAATAGTTCCTCCATTTGCGGCTTCAAATTTACCTGCTCTATCTTTATTTGCCCCTGTAAAAGAACCTTTTACATGTCCAAAAAGCTCACTTTCTATTAATTCGGACGGAATTGCAGCACAGTTCACCTCTATCATAGAAGCAGATGAACGCGACGATTTTTCATGTAACCAGTGTGCAACTAACTCTTTACCAGTTCCATTTGGACCTGTAATTAATACTCTAGCGTCTGTATCTGCAACTTTTTCTATAATATCTTTAATGTGAGAAATTACATCACTCTCACCTACCATTTCGTAATTCTTGCTTACTTTTTTCTTAAGTCTTTTATTCTCTACAACTAAAACCTTTTTGTCTAAGGCATTTCTAACTGTATTTAAAAGTCTATTTAAATCTGGTGGTTTAGAAATATAATCAAAGGCTCCTAAACGCATCGTATTTACAGCTGTATCTAAATCTCCGTGACCAGATATCATAACCATTGGGATTTCTGGTTTTATTTTTTTTGTTTTTTCTAACACCTCAACACCATCCATTTTTGGCATTTTTATGTCACAAAGAATTAAGTCATACTCATTATTTTTAATCATCTCTAGACCTAAAAGACCATTTTCTGCTTCAGAAACATCGTAATCTTCATTCTCTTCAGAAATAATTTTTTTTAAAACTCTTCGAATAGCAGCTTCGTCTTCTATGATTAAAATTTTAGCCATTGTTATCTTTTATTTTATAAGGTGAACGTCTCTTTGAGGAAAAGGAATAGAAATTTGATGTTCCCTAAATGCTTTATCTATTTCAAAACGTATATTACTTTGCGTAAAACGGGCTTCGAAACTATTATCAAGTGTAAAAGCTACTTTAAAATTCAAACTACTTTCAGCAAAATCTGTAAATAAAACAATTGGAGCTGGAGTTTTCAATACGTTAGGCTGATTAGTAGCAATTTCTAATAGTATCTTTTTTACCAAATCAATATCAGAACCATAAGCAACACCTACTTCTACACTTTCTCTCGTTTCTGTTCCATTTTCTGTCCAATTGTATAAAATATTAGTTAAATATAAATGATTGGGAATTACCAAAACTTTATTATCTATGGTAACAGCTCTTGTTGTTCTTAGTCTAATGTCTAAAACTCTACCTACTTTACCTTCTAGCTCTATGATATCTCCAACATGAACAGATTGATCTACTAGTATAAAAATTCCAGAAATGATATCTTGAAATAACGTTTGTAATGCTAAACCAACACCAATTAAAAGTGCTGCTGAAGCTGCAAAAACTGCTGTAACATTAACTCCAGAAGTATGCATAGCAATTAAGAAGATAATTAAAAAAACAATCCATCTTATATAACCAAAAACAGAAACGAATTTTTGTTTATCATTATCGGGCATTCTTCTAGTTACAAATCTCCTAAATAGTTTTAATATAAAAGAGGTAATTACTAAAGCTACCGCAACAAAAAGCAATCCTTTTATGGTTATACTTATTTCTTTACTAAAAACAAAAGTATGGTCTAAAATAGAAGTAGTTTCTTCTATAATTGTTTTTGTTACTTTTTCTAAACTATCTTGATACATCTATCCTTTATATTTTAACCATTTATACAAATCTTTATAGGTTGGTTTTTTTCCATACATTAAAATTCCTACTCTATAAATTTTAGCAGCCAACCAAACCATAAATACAAATGTAATAATTAGTAGAGTCATAGAGATTGCTAATTCGTACCAAGAAACACCAAAAGGAACTCTCATTAACATTACAATAGGGCTTGTTAATGGGATGTATGAAAAAGCAACAGAAATAGGCCCATGAGGATCACTAATTACTGTAGCAAAACCAACGTATACAGCTAAAATTAAAGGCAACATAATTGGCAACATAAACTGTTGTGTGTCTGTTTCGTTATCTACAGCGGCTCCAACAGCAGCAAATAATGAACTATACAACATATATCCTCCCAAGAAATAAAAAATGAATAATAAAAACAATTTCAAAATTGGAAGTCGTAGTATTTCTTGAATGACCAATTGTAATTTATTTGCCCCCGTAATCTGTTTCGCAGCTTCTAGTTGTTGCGCAGAAATAGAACTTGTTTGCATTTCTACCACATCTACTCCAAAAAGAGAAGACAGTACAGTTGTAATTATAAAAATTATAATTCCCCATATAAAAAACTGTAATAGACCTGCAGTAGCATTTCCAATTATTTTACCTAACATCAATTGAAAAGGTTTTACAGAAGATACAATGATCTCTATAATTCTACTTGTTTTTTCTTCAATAACACTCCTCATTACTGAAGTTCCGTAAATAATAACAAACATCATTAATAAATAGCCTGTAATTGCCCCCACCCCAATTTTTAAACCATTAATAAGCTTAGAAGACTCTTCTCCAGAAAAGTTAAACATCTTAATATCTGATTGTATTCTAGAAGCATTAATTTTATCAATATCAATACCAAAATAGTTTAATTGCACATTCCTAAGTTTGGTTTCTATTTTATTTTCTAGAGAGTTAATTATTGAAATACCAGGTGAATCTTTTGAATAGAATTCTATGGAGCTAGCTAAAATAGCTAGACTATCGTTTTTAGGTATAACTAAGGCACCAAAAAAATCACCTTTCTCAACTTTTTTCTTAGTTGCTTCTACTCCAAGAGAGGTAAAATCTTTATAGTGTAATGTTTTTGTGTCTTTAAAATCTTCTTTAGAAAACAAACCTGAATTGTCTACATATGCGATTTCTTTAATTTTTTGATCGTTCTTTTTCATTAAAAAGAAGACTAAAGCTCCCATGGCTACCATGATTAATGGACTTAAAAAAGTCATTATGATAAATGATTTATTTCTAACTTTAGCAATAAATTCTCTTTGTATAATAAGTTTTAATTTACCCATCTTTTTATTGATTTTTATGTACAGCTTGAATAAAAATGTCATTGGCACTAGGAATTAATTCTACAAAGTGCTGCACCTGACCTTTACTGGCTAAAAGTGATAATAAATCGTTAGCTGTAGTTGTTGCTCCAAGTTTAATATTTGTAGTAAATTCATTCCCTAACAACTTAAAATCTGAAGGAAAAACTTCAAAATTTTCTTTCAAGATAGCCTCTAACTCTTTTGGGTTTTCTGTTTGCACTCCAATTTGAAAGGTATTTGTTCTAAATTCGTTTTTTATAGCATTTAAAGTTCCATCTAAAATCTTATTAGATTTATCTATTAATGCGATTTCATCACACATTTCCTCTACAGACTCCATTCTATGGGTAGAAAAAATAATAGTGGCTCCCTCATCTCTTAATTGTAAAATTTCTTTGGCTATAATTTGTGCGTTTATAGGATCGAATCCAGAGAACGGCTCATCAAAAATTAAAAGTTTAGGATTGTGCATTACTGTAACAATAAATTGCACTTTTTGAGCCATACCTTTAGAAAGTTCTTCTATTTTCTTGTTCCACCAAGCCATAATATCGAACTTTTCGAACCAGTATTTTAATCTTTTTTTAGCTTCAGATTTAGACAATCCCTTTAGCTGTGCTAAATACAAGGCTTGCTCTCCTACTTTCATCGATTTATACAATCCGCGTTCTTCGGGCATATAACCAATATCGGCAGTATGTTTAGGGGCTAATAGTTCTCCGTCTAAAAAAACAGTCCCAGAATCTGCCATAGTAATTTGGTTAATAATTCTAATCAAAGAAGTTTTACCAGCACCATTAGGACCTAACAAACCGTAAACACTTCCTTTTGGAATGTGAATAGATACGTTATTTAATGCTCTAAAATCTCCATAATTTTTAGTAACATTATTAATTTCTAATACATTTTTCATTTGTTTTTTAATTAATTGTGATTAAATAGAAAACTCTTCTTACAAACTTACATATTTTAATTAGTTATGAAAACATAGATATTGTTACAAATAAACGAAATGTTAATTTTACTATGCATGCATAACTTTTTTAAATATACTATGCATGCATAGTATATTTTTTATATCTTTGGTACTATGGATAAAAATAAATCTATAGATCATCAATTACGAGCAACTTGGCAAGCAGTTGCAAAAATGTATAATGAGCAAGCCACCAATTACAACAGTACTATGGCTACAGCTTTTGTGTTGCTTACCATAGACAAAGAAAATGGTACACCAAGTACAGCTTTAGGGCCTTTAATGGGCATGGAACCAACAAGTCTTTCAAGGATTTTAAAATCTATGGAAGAAAAAGGAGCTATTTTTAGAGAAAAAAACCCAGAAGATGGTAGAAGTGTTATTATTAAACTAACCGATTATGGTTTAGAAATGCGCAAATTTTCTAAAAGTCATGTCTATCAGTTTAATAATGTAGTAAGAGAACATGTTACTGAAAACGAATTGGAAGCCTTCTTTAAAGTAATGGTAACCATAAACAAACTTATTGCCGAGAAAAAAATTTTTGAACCCGTACATCAAGACAAATAAAATTAAACTTATATAAATGAGAAGAAGAATTAAAAAAGTAGCTATTATCGGATCTGGTATTATGGGATCTGGTATTGCTTGTCACTTTGCAAATATTGGCGTAGAAGTTCTTTTATTGGATATTGTTCCAAGAGAATTAAATGATAAAGAAAAAGCAAAGGGACTTACCTTAGAAGATAAAGCAGTTCGTAATCGATTAGTCAATGATGCTTTAGCAGCTTCTTTAAAATCAAAACCATCACCTATTTATAGTCAAAAATTTGCGAGTAGAATTACTACTGGTACTATTGATGATGATCTGCACCTTATAAAAGATGTAGATTGGGTAATGGAAGTAGTTGTAGAAAGATTAGACATAAAAAAAGCTGTTTTTGAAAAAATTGAAGAACACAGAACTCCTGGTACTTTAATAACTTCAAACACTTCTGGTATTCCTATCAAATTTATGAATGAAGGTAGAAGTGAAGATTTTCAACAACATTTTGCGGTAACACACTTCTTTAATCCACCAAGGTATTTAAAACTTTTCGAGGTTGTTCCTGGGCCAAATTGCAAACAAGAAGTGACTGACTTCTTAATGATGTATGGTGATCAATTTTTAGGTAAAACTTCAGTTTTAGCAAAAGATACACCAGCCTTTATTGGTAATAGAATTGGTATTTTCGGTATTATGAGTTTGTTCCATATTGTAAAAGAAATGGACTTAACTATAGAGGAAGTAGACAAATTAACTGGGCCAGTTATTGGTCGTCCAAAATCTGCTACATTCAGAACCATTGATGTTGTTGGTTTAGATACTTTAGTACACACTGCAAACGGAGTTAAAGACAATTGTCCTGAAGATGAAATGAGAGCCCAATTTGTAATTCCTGATTTTGTGAACCATATGATGGAAAACAAAATGTTAGGAAGCAAAACCAAGCAAGGTTTTTACAAAATGACAAAAGATGCCAATGGTAAAAAGAACATTTTATCATTAGACTTAAGGACATTAGAATACAGAGAAAAGAAAAAAGCAAAATTTGCCACTTTAGAATTAACAAAAACGATTGATAATGTTGCAGATCGTTTTAAAGTTTTAGTTGCTGGTAAAGATAAAGCAGGGGAATTTTATAGGAAATCATTTGCAGCAATGTTTGCTTATGTACAAAATAGAATCCCTGAAATTTCTGACGAATTATACAGAATAGATGACGGTTTAAGAGCAGGTTTTGGTTGGGAACATGGACCATTCCAAATTTGGGATGCTGTGGGTGTAGCCAAAGGTGTAGCAATCATGAAGGCAGAAGGTCATGAAGTTGCAGCTTGGGTAGAAGAAATGTTAGCAAATAATAACGATTCTTTCTACACTGTAAAAGACGGTGCAACATATTATTATGATGTAGTAACAAAAACACAAACTAAAAAACCAGGTCAAGATTCATTTATCATTTTAGATAATATTAGAAAATCAAATCAAGTTTGGAAAAACTCTGGTGCAGTAATTGAAGATTTAGGAGATGGAATTTTAAACTTAGAATTCCAATCTAAAATGAATACTATTGGTGGTGATGTTTTAGCAGCTATAAACAAAGCAATAGATTTAGCTGAAAAGAATTACCAAGGTTTAATTGTTGGTAACCAAGCAGCAAACTTTTCTGTAGGTGCCAATATTGGTATGATTTTTATGATGGCTGCAGAACAAGAATATGATGAGCTAAACATGGCTATCAAATACTTTCAAGATACAATGATGCGTATGCGTTATTCTGCAATACCAACAATTTCTGCTCCTCATGGAATGGCTTTAGGTGGTGGTTGTGAAATTTCTTTACACGCAGATAAAGTAGTTGCAGCAGCAGAAACGTACATGGGTCTTGTAGAATTTGGAGTTGGTGTAATTCCTGGTGGAGGTGGTTCTAAAGAAATGACCTTAAGAGCTTCTGATAAGTTTGATAAAGGTGATGTTCAACTGAACGTTTTACAAGAACACTTTTTAACTATTGGTATGGCTAAAGTAGCCACTTCTGCTTATGAAGCTTTCGATTTAGGATTATTACAAAAAGGAAAAGACGTTGTTGTTGTAAATAAAGACAGACAAATAGCGCAAGCTAAAAAACACGCCCTTTTAATGGCTGAAGCTGGTTATACACAACCTGTAAAACGTAAAGATGTTTTAGTACTAGGTAAGCAAGCATTAGGGATGTTCTTAGTGGGAACAGATTCTATGGAAGCTAGTAACTACATTTCTGCTCACGATCAAAAAATAGCTAACAAATTAGCATATGTAATGGCTGGAGGAGATTTATCTGAACCAACCAAAGTATCAGAGCAATATTTATTAGACATCGAACGTGAAGCATTTTTAAGTTTATGTACAGAACGTAAAACTTTAGAAAGAATTCAGCACATGTTAAAAACAGGGAAACCCTTACGTAACTAGATAACAGAAAAAAGAGCCAAGAATAAAGACAAAAGATACTTTTCTAATTTCTCTTCTTTATTCTCTCTTTCCTTAAAATAAAAATATGAAAACAGCATATATAGTAAAAGCATATAGA